>JABMSB010000068.1 GCA_013202205.1 Candidatus Omnitrophota bacterium | reverse complement strand
GTATCACTCTAAATATATCGCTCCTTCTTTCGCACTTATCAAACCGAATAACTCTTTATAATGTAGAACAAAGCGATATGACCGTCGAGTAGGGCACCCTGCAAGAATTGGTGGAAACGAAAGTCCTTGACTCATGATATATCGGAAGATATAATAGCAACGATGAGTATACTTTCTAAGCAAGCGGCAAATCTCATAACTCTCTTGAGAGTCCTACTGGTCTTCGCGGTAATTTATCTACTCAAATCCAGCAATCCGATAATATGTCTGTGGGGGGTGCTGCTTCTACAGATAATCTTTCTCATGGACGGCCTGGATGGTTACATCGCCAAAAAAACCAAATCGGCGAATGCCCTCGGCGGCTTGATAGACGTATTGGGCGACAGAATAACTGAAAACCTCCTTTTTATATTCTTCGCAGTTCACGCGGTTGCCCCTATGTACGTAGCCCTCTTATTCGTGGTCCGTTCATTTGTGACAGATTTCGTAAGATCGCTCTCTTACAAACAAGGATATTCTACATACTCCATACATACATCCGCGTTGGGATATATATTTGTCGCATCCAGGTCATCAAGGGTCGTGTATCTTACCATGAAATTCCTTCTGTTCACCCTGGGTGCCATTTCCCTGTTCTTTATAAGGCTGAACAGTACATACGCTATGCAGATTCATATGTTGCCGATGTTAAAGCAGACAATCTACGCAATAGCCAATTTATTGATGGCTTTCAGCCTATTAAGATGCGCCTTTGTAATATACGATAATAGAAATGTCATAACGCAAACTTTCCTAAAAAACGTTAAGAATCAATAATGGTGCCGATAATCGATGAATAAGCTGCTCGACAAGACCAAAAAAGATATATACCTCATCCTCATATTCGCCGTGGTCTTTAATTTCATCGCTTTATCGCCGCTCGTGGGAGGTAAAGAACCCTATGGCGGTGATAATTCCTACCATTTGACAAATGTCATCTTTATGAAAGAGGTCATATATAAGGATCCTATAAACATATTAGACCCCTGGTGGCATCACTGGTCTATGGGATTTCCGATAGCCCATTATTATCATTATTTCTCCTGGTTCATCATGGCAATAATTGGGGCAGCCCTGCCCTTTCTCCCTCCTTATACATTATACAACTTTTCGCTCGTCGCGCTCTTCTCTCTATTTCCACTTTCGGTCTACCGGGGATTGAGGTTGATGGGATTCAACAGGCTCATCGCGCTCTTCTCCGGCCTGTTATCTACAACTGTACAGACAAACCTGAGTTACGGCATGGTCTTATCCTCCTATCTCCACTACGGCGTTTATGCTCAGCTGTGGGCAATGGCAGTATTCCCCTTGACTATAGCTTACCTCTATCGCTCTATAGTAAATAAAAACGGATACCTCGTTTCGGCAGTCCTCTTAGCACTTACAACTATATTGAACAGCATAATAGGCTTTATAGCCGCCGTAACGGCACTTGTATTTATATTTCAGAAGGTCGACCTCTTAAACCTGCGCTTTAAACCTGAGTTTAAAACCCAATGTAAGGTATTTGCTGTCATACTCGTACTCGCGGCGACCCTACTCTCCTTCTGGGCCATACCCATGACCATGAATCAAGACTTTAACGGTCGTGAACCATTCATGAAAAAAGAACATATAGATTCCTTCGGATATAATAAGATCGTGGAGGCCCTGACGACCGGCCACCTGTTGGATAATAAGAGAGATTTCCCCATCCTGTCCCTGTTACTTCTCATCGGCATCGGCTTCGCCATTAAGCGCGGCGACAAGACGTATGGGGTAGCCCTAATCAGCTTCCTCGTATGGCTTCTTATCTTCTTCGGCCTACCTGCTACATTTCAGTTCTTAAGAAAGATACTTTTTATAGAGATGATGCCGTTTCACAGGGCTGTCTTCGGCGTCCAATACTTCGCTGTGGTCCTTGGCGGAATAGGCCTCTATGAACTGCTTAAGACGAATGACCTCGACCTTCCCGATGTAAACATCTACCCCATCCTGCTAAGGTTGGTTCTCATAATAACGATCTTCATTTTTCTCTTCTCCTGGAGGTTCGGTGTGGTAAGGAGCCAGGCAAAAACCCTGAGTGACTACAAGACCGATGAAAGTTACAGAGAAGACTTGTTGGCGTGCCATGATTTCCTCTCCGGCCTGCCGGATGGCAGGATATATATAAAGAAGGATACGGGCCACGGCACGCATTGGGCGCTGGGACTGACGCCCACCTACAGCCATAAACCCGTCCTGGTAGGTTATTCATCCGCTGCTGGATTAGAATCACTGAATTTTTATTACCAGGAGAAGTCTTCCAGATCGCACAAAAAATTTTACGACATGTTTAACCTCAAATATATTGTCGCAGATAAGAATTACACAGCTCCTCCCTTTGCAAAAAAGATACATGCCTCCGGGCTCTTCTACGTGTATGGGGTAGATACGCCAGGATACTTTGATCTGGTTGAGGCCGATATCCTCCTTTTGGGCATCCCGATCGCCATGAGACCTGTTACTACAGCATGGATGAAAAGCAGGCTACCTGAAAATAAGAAGTTTATGGTCGTCTCCAAAGACACCTCAAGGACCGACCAGTTCGAAAACTTCATATTGCCCAATAAGGATGGCGCGATCGAGACGCTTAAGCTAAAAGGCCTCGACAAACCTGAGCGTATAACCCAACCTTTCAGCATATTCAGCAGATATAAATTACCTGGAAAGTCCAACCTCGGATCCGTCCTGAGGGAAGAGAGGGGTTTAAACCGGTTCGTTGCTGAGGTAGAGGTAAATAAGCCGTCGTACCTTCTGCTAAGGACCTCGTATCATCCAAATTGGAGGGTGCTTGTCGACGGCATAAAGACAGACACGGATATGCTGTCGCCCGCCTTTATCGGGGTCAAACTTGACAAGGGCAGGCATACAGTGACATTCAGGTACAGGACCGGCGCATTAAAATGGGGGCTGTTCCTCGGCGGCCTTTTGATCTTCTTCCTGCTCTGGATCAGGAAGGATCATGACCGGCTGTTGAACGGAATATTCTTAGAATCGCCTCGCGCAGGCAAGATCATATTTGCCTCTATAACCCTCCTGGCCATATCAAGCCTATGGCTCGTCCCATGGAGCCAGCGCATGAAAATGGGCAGGATGGAGAGAGGCGAGGCCTACCTGTCGAACTATAACCTATATGGCAAAGAACCCGGCACATATTATCTCAGCGATCTGAAACCCATAAGCGCCAAACAGGATGACGGCACCCTCGGCTTCGACAAAACCTACCAGCGCCATATCATATCCCTCGATGGTGTGGCATATGAAAAAGGCCTCGGCACACAGTCGAATTCCGAGGTCATCTATAACGCTGAGGACTTCACTGAATTCAAGGCGTTGATCGGCCTCGATGATGAGTTAGACAATATACGCCCCAGTTTTAGCAGCGTCGTTTTCAAGGTATACTTGGACAATGTACTTGTCTTCGAAAGCGACATCTTCTACCAGGACACCCCTCCGCAAGAGATCAACATACCCCTGAAGGACGCTAAAAAGATAAAGTTAGTCGTAACCGATGCCGGCCACGGTTCACCGGACGGAAACCTCCTTTGGGGAGACCACGCCGATTGGGCCGATGTGAGATTTACAAAATCAGAGAAATAGCTTCGGTAGGTTGGCATTGATGGACTGGTAGGCATCGCACGGGGTCCAGCAGCCGGGACAATTTCCCCGCTTGCAATCGTGATATAATCTTTTAACTTCCTTTTTCTCCCACAGTTCCCTCAGGCTAAAATCGTAGCCCTTCACATTGCCTATCCTCTTGCCATAAACGCCGCATGGATATATATCTCCCGAGGGGTCCAGATAACAGGAAGCGGACAAGGCCTTGCACGGCAATGGGGACCTAAAATCGCTTAGATATTGCGGACACCGCGTGAGGTAGTTCTTCTGTAGATAGGACTTGATGTTTGTGCCTTTATCCAACTCTAAAACCTCCATCGCACGCCTGATGTTGCTCTTTAACAATTCGACATCAGGATATTCCATATCCACATTTTCAAAATAATGGGACGATCTCTGGAAGATATTAAAATTCATCCTTTCCTTAGGATCAAACCCCTTGTATACCTTTTTTATTGATGATATTGTCTCATCTATCATCCCTAGATTAGAATGGGATAGCGTCATGCTGAGATATGGCTCGACTTTTTTTATCTTCATTAAACCCTTAAAGGTATCCATCGCTCTGCTCCAGCTTCCATTCCTGCCTCTGATTTTATCGTGTATATGCGGTGGTCCATCTATGCTTATCGTAACAAACAACCGTCTTGGTTTGAGCCCGATTATAGCATGGGTATTGCCAAGGATCTTATCCGTAAGAAACCCATTCGTTGGAAAGTGTAACACGCAGAGGTTTTTGCAATTGGCGATTATCGACTCCGCGATCTCCGGGAGATCATCCCGCAAAAAAACCTCCCCTCCGGTCAAGCCAACCCAGCTGAAATCATTCGACCTTTTAAAAAAGAGGTCGATCTCACGCGCTGAAAGCTCCGGGGAACCTTTCTTCTTCCATATAAAACACATCTGGCATCGCAGATTGCACTTGTATGTAACCCCGAAAGAGAGCTTATATGGAAATGGCAGCCTGATAATATTAGATAATAATAGTCTGTTTAATAATTTTATATCGGCTATCATGCTCTCTCCTACTTGATAAATCTGGCAGCGGCCCAATCGGCATGGTCCCCCCAAAGAAGATTTCCATTAGGTGCCCCTTGACCTGCGTCGGTCACAATCAATGTTATTTTATCAGTATCTCTTAAGGAGATATTGATTTCTTTCGGAGGTGTATCTTGGTAGAATATACCGCTTTCAAAAACTGGGCTTTCATCCAGATATACCTTAAAGATAACACTAGCGTGATTTGGCTTTATTTTATCGAGTTCATCGTCTACCCCTATTGTGGCTCTGAACTCGGAAAAATTGCCTTTTGTACTATATATTATTTCGGAATTTGAATGTGTGCCAAGACCTTTCGCGTATTCATTGCCATCTAATTGAATCTTCTTTCTTTGATAGGTTTTATCAAACCCCAGAGTCCCAGTATCCTGCATTGCAAATATCGGTCTTAGATCGCTTAAATAAAAGACGTTCTTTCCTTCCTCTGCAACAAATTTTTTCCGTTTGTATATAAGCCAGGGTCCTCTACCACACACCGAGACGTATTTTTCTTCTAACCTTTCGCTTAAATAATAGTTTTCATTAAGCCACTTACCCGTTGCGCGTTTCATAAATAATTTGTGGATTATATAGGAGAATTTTGCATCCTTGAGATCGTTGGCCAACTTTTCCATATTCAGCTTCTCGCTTCTGTACAATACCGTTACTACGTGTGGCTGTAAGAGAACTTTCTTGCCACTTTTGATAGCGAAACTTGCATATTCCACCAATACATCACCTTCCGCCTCTTTCAAAATCTCGGTTATCCTATTGTATATCTCCAGGCTGCTCCAAGGATTTAGTGTTGGATCGTTGATTTTAAAATATTTTAAGGAGTTATAAAAAGGATGCGCTGGGACTAAAAGTGTGTATATTAACAAGAGTGCTACAGAATTTTTTATAAACAGGTTCTCCCCCCGAAGTACATCTTTCATAACAAAACCCAATAAGATGCACATACCAAGCGTCATATGTATAAGGTGGTTTGGCCCAGCTTCTTTCTCTCCTAAGACGATAGTCATAGCGAACCCGGATAAGAAAAACAGCTTATAAAGAACATTTTTATTGGTAAATATACAAAAAGATAAAACTAAGAAAAGTGGAATAGCATATTTTTTCAAATACATTACTGTATACTGCCCATAGTATTTCGCCAAAGAATAGTTAGGAAACTTGTGTAAAAGGGTTATATTTACAAACGCTCCTTTCGATTGTACATTCAGAATGATTACTCCTATCAAACAAAGAGATACAAAAAGTGATGAAAATTTCAGACATTCTTTTTTATCCTTGACGAACAGATATATGCCCGCAAACATAGGAGCAAATATATAGGATTGCTTGGAAAAAAACGCGAGAAAAAAACAGAGTGCCGCTGCATAAATTGTTCTCGACTTATACCTGCGCATAGAAAGGGTGTAATAACCGGCTAGCGAATAAAATATGGGCAACATGTCCATGCGCGCACGTATGCCCCAATCAAAAACAACTAAAACATATGAAGAGAAGAAAAAACATAGAGAGATTAGTGCTGGTATTTTTGCATCGTTATCTTTGT
>JABMSB010000008.1 GCA_013202205.1 Candidatus Omnitrophota bacterium | reverse complement strand
AAGAGCTGGTTTACGGGAAAAGAGAGAATTGGCATAGCAAGCGGGGCATCTACCCCGGATTGGATAATAGAGGAAGTCGTAAAATTTCTTAAGAGATTGTGAGGTGATGAAGTAGTTTTGTGTTATGAAAACGGGTTACATAAAAAAAGAGAAATCGAAATACAAAAATCTAAAAATTAGACAGCCTGTCTAAAATCTAAAGATAGAAAGGGGTTGTTCTCAAGATGTTTGGAAGAAAAAAGAAGAAGGATGACGAAGCCAAAAAGGAAGAGGTGTCGATCACACCGCCGCCCGAGGAGCGTGACATCAAGGAGGAAGAGGTGAAGCCGGTCGACGACAAAGAGAAGGGCCCGGTTGCGGAAGAGGTTATCGCAGAATCTCCTAAGGTTGCTACGGTAAAGGATGACGCAGACACCAAAAAAGAAGAGGCAGAACCTCAGCCAAAACCCAAATCACAGCGCAAGAAGGATACAGCGCCTACCATGAGTGAGCTGGATGAAGAGGATGCCGAAGGCAAAAAAGATAAATCAGAACAGCTGCAGAAGTTTTACTATGACACGCTGCGTGACTTGGAGGAAGGGCAGATCGTTAAGGGCAAGATCATCGATATTCGCACCAGCGAGGTGATAGTAGATATAGGATACAAGTCAGAGGGGGCTATACCCCTTTTTGAATTTTCGACTGAAGCGGATAAGCTCGAGATAGGTGATGAGGTCGAGGTATTGCTCGAGTCGGTCGAGAACGATGACGGCATGGTCGTCCTATCAAAGCAGAAGGCACAGCGCCTTCAAGGGTGGGAACGTGTCATATCGACTTACGGCGAAGGCGATGCCGTTGAGGGAAAGGTCTCGCGTAAGGTAAAGGGTGGTTTTATGGTCAATATCGGCGTGGAGGCATTCCTACCGGCTTCGCAGGCGTCATTTAGGGAATTCGCGGACCTGGCGAAGGTGATGGGGCAGGCTTTCCAGTTTAAGATATTGAAGATAAATAAACCTCGCAAGAATATCGTAGTCTCGCGTAAAGAATACCTGCAGAAACAGCGCGAGGAGAATAGAGGCAAACTCGTAGGCGAGATGGAGAAGGGCAAGATGGTTAAGGGCGTAGTCAAGAATATAACAGATTTCGGCGCCTTTATAGACCTCGGAGGCATCGATGGCCTGCTCCACATAACCGATATGAGTTGGGGACGCGTTAGCCACCCCAGTGAAATACTTGCCATAGGTGATGATGTAGATATCATGGTCCTTGACTTCGATAAGGAGAAGATGCGTGTCTCCTTAGGCCTTAAACAGAAGACGGAGAACCCATGGCTTACGGTAGATGCGAAATATCCCGTAGGTTCAAAGATAAAAGGCAAGGTTGTAAATCTCATGCCCTACGGAGCTTTTATCGAGCTTGAGAAAGGTGTGGAGGGGCTGGCGCATATATCAGAATTGTCATGGACAAAGCGCATAGCCAACCCGAGCGATATCTTCGCGATGGGTGATGTGATAGAGGCGATCGTCCTCGATATCGATAAGGCAAATCACAAGATATCACTGGGGATAAAACAGCTCGAGTCTGATCCATGGCAGGGGGCTGAAACCAAGTATTCCGTCGACACAAAGGTCAAAGGCAAGGTACGCAACCTGACCGATTACGGCGCGTTTGTTGAGCTCGAGGCAGGCATAGACGGACTGGTGCATGTTTCAGATATATCATGGACGAGGCGCATCAATCACCCTAAAGAGGTTCTTAAGAAAGGGCAGAAGATAGATGCGGTTATCTTGTCGGTCGATGCGCAGAATAGGAAGATAGCCTTAGGGCTTAAGCAGCTAATGCGCGATCCATGGGAAGACCTGGCAAAACGCTATTTGCCTGATATGGCCATAGATGGTACAATAACCAAGGTGACCAACTTCGGCGTATTTGTCGAGCTTGAGAAGGACCTCGAGGGATTGGTCCATATATCCGAACTGAAGAAGGATGACAATACCAAGGTAGAGGATATATATAAGGTAGGCGACCCTATAAAGGTAAAGGTATTGAGGGTCGATACCGAACAGCGCAAGATAGCCCTTAGCGCAACGAGCGTCTAATATGTATTTCAGTGCGCGTGCTACTGTCGCGCAGGTTTAGGCCTGCGCGACGACGAGCTACCGACGAGAAAGGTATGGCTATGAGCGACCAATTGAATATTATCAAGAGGGGTGCGGAGGAGATAATCTCCGAAGGAGAACTTAAGGTGAAGCTGGAGCGCTCTGCCAAGACGGGTAACCCCTTAAAGATCAAGGCGGGATTTGATCCAAGCGCTCCTGACATACACCTCGGCCACACCGTGCTCTTGCGCAAGCTGAGGCAATTCCAGGACCTGGGCCATACCGTCTATTTTCTGATAGGTGACTTTACCGGACGCATAGGCGATCCATCGGGCCAGTCTGAAACACGTAAGAGTATGACAGAAAAGGAAATAAAAGAGAATGCCAAGACCTACGAAAAACAGGTCTACAAGATTTTGGATAAAAAGAAGACAAAAGTTGTATTCAATAGCAAATGGTTTGGTAAGATGCAATACTCCGAGATGCTGGAGATCTCATCGCATTATACCGTAGCGCGCATCTTAGAGCGCGATGATTTTACAAATCGCATGAAGGCCGGCAAGCCCATAAGTATGATGGAATTTATGTATCCGCTGATGCAAGGGTATGACTCGGTTGTGCTCGAATCCGACGTAGAGCTCGGAGGGACGGATCAAAAGTTCAATCTGATGGTGGGCAGAGATCTGCAGCGAGAATATAAGCAGGAGCCGCAGGTTGTTATTATGACCCCGCTTCTCGTCGGGACCGATGGTGTCCAGAAGATGTCAAAATCTCTGAACAATTACATCGGTATAAACGAACCGGCCGAAGATATATTTGCCAAGGTGATGTCAGTAAGTGATGAGCTCATGTGGAACTATTATGAACTGCTCACAGATATCTCGCTCGATGAAATTGGCAAGATGAGGTCTGGTTCGATCCATCCGCGCGATGCGAAAAAACGTTTAGCAAAGACCCTAACTGCGCAGTATCATAATGAGAATGCCGCTAAGGCTGCCGAAGAAAAATTCGAATTAAAGCATGGCAAGGCGCGGCGCGATCTCGGGGTCGATGATATAAAAGATTCGGTTGCTGAAACGAAAAAGATATCGAAAGATAAATGGGCAGATGGTAAGATCTGGATATGCAGCCTCATCACTTTGGCAGGATGCGCGTCATCCAATAATGAGGCGCGCCGGCTTATAGAGCAGGGGGGTGTTAAGTTAGATGGCAAAAAAGTGACCGACATCAAGGCCCAAATACCTATTACAACAAAAGAATATTTGTTACAAGTCGGTAAAAGACAATACGTTAGAATAGTCGTAGAGTGAAGGGTGAAAGTTATTAAAAAAATACTTGACAAGGGTCTGTATTCATGTTAATATCTGCATCACTCTATGAGAAGCACATCTGAAGTATCTCTGACAAAATCGGATAGTTAGCTGACGCAGGGGCGAAAGTAATGCTCGTTTTATGAGTAGCATCACTTCGTGTGATGTTATTTTTTTGCTCAGATTCTTAATATAGTTGATTCTCTTATGCTCTTTGAAAAGATGGCCAAACTAGCGATTCAATTGAACCATATTAACTCGTAATATCCTTTGATGACTTACGGTTATCAAATGGAAAATCAGATTCTCTTACGGAGAGTTTGATCCTGGCTCAGAACGAACGCTGGCGGC
>JABMSB010000067.1 GCA_013202205.1 Candidatus Omnitrophota bacterium | reverse complement strand
TTTGAAAATCGATCGTGGGAAAAGATGATTATATTGGCTGCGGCTGCATCATCGAGCGAGGCTAAAATATCGGGATATCAGCATGCCTCATTGACTTCGAAACATACAAATTTCTACTTAGAAAAAGATGAGTACAGAGAGATCCCTTTTCCCGATGAGATTATCACCATGGGGCATGTAACAAAAGACCTTATGGGCAACCTATGGAATTTTCCTTTAGATCGCCTTAAAGTGGGATGTGCTCTCAGGCAGTCGCTGGCGCCGGGCGCTCAAACGAAGAAGTCCGCAGGCAAGATAGACAAGATACTTATACCCTTGGCTTCGAGCCTTGAGGAATATGTAGGTGCACTCGAATTTTTGGACAAAGCCTTTTTAAAAAGCCAGCCATATGAATTGATAATAAGGCCCCATCCGATCATAGATTTTGAGAAGGCCTTAAAGGTACAGCTTCCTCGCCACATAAAATATAGGCTTGACACAGGCCCTCTACGCGAATCTCTGGCCTGCGCGGACTTAGTTATGTATGTATCATCAACGGTATCTCTGGAGGCGATCGCATTGGGAATACCGGTAATATGTATCGCCCTAAAGGATGTTCTAAGCCCGGACCCGCTATTCAATGGCCCGTCTCTTAAATGGGATTGTGCAGATCCCGAGAAACTGCAAAATCTGATCGAGGAAATCTCCGGGATAGAGAAGGGTCGCTTTGTAGAGTTCCAAAAGGAGGGCCAGGAGTACAGCCGCCTATACTGCATCCCGGCTACAGAAGAGTCTATGAAAGCATTTATTTAGCCTATGGCCAAAAGATGGTAAACGAAAAAATCTCTCTTATCATTCCAACTATCGGTAGGTTGAATTGCCTCAATAGGTTTCTAAAGAGCCTATATCGGCAGAGTGTTCTTCCCAAGGAAGTGATAGTTGTCGATTCGGGGGGTGAGGACATATCCGGATCTCTGGAGAATAACGCACATATCAATCTTAAATATATCACTGCAGAATATCCATCCCTTACCGAACAAAAAAACATTGGTCTTGCAAATATAGATAAAGAGGCCGCGTTAGTTGCCTTCTTTGACGATGATATTGTACTGGAGAGAGATTCCCTTAAAAGGATGCTTGATTTCTGGGATGGGGCAGGCCCTGATGTGGGAGGTGCCTCATTTAATAACAGAAGTGATTTTTTTAAAAAAGCAAATTTGTTAGAACGTCTATTTTGTTCAAACAGTATTCGAAGTGGCGAGCTCTTGAAGTCCGGATTCAATTCCAAGATATCTTCAATCGAAAAGACAAAGGTTGTCGATTGGCTTCTCGGTGGGCTAACGGTCTGGAGGCGCAACGTCATTGATGAATTCAAATTCGACGAGTGGTTTACCGGTAATGCATATTGCGAGGACATAGACTACAGCCATAGGGTCGCCAAAAAGTACAAGCTAATGGTTGTAAAGGAAGCTGCTGTTTCGCATCTATCATGTCCGATAGATTTTGGTAAAGAGTATTATTATGCGAAGAAACAGGCAGAGAACAGGGTCTATCTTGTAAGAAAGCATAAGAGATTCTCTCTTTTGCTATGTTACTGGTCTTGTGCAGGGCTTTTTCTAAAGAATGTCTTGGTGGGGGTTCTGGGATTAAAGCGTAGGTGTTTTTTGAGAAGTATGGGAATTTTAAGCGGCATAATGACCACTCTTTTTAATAGTACAAATTCAGAAAAACGATAAGTTCGTAGGGAACCGCGTCTTTAGCATCTTTTGTGCTTGCCAATAGATACATTCCATGCTATATTATCTTTCCCATATTATAATATAATTACGAGGTATATATAGATGTGCGGTATAGCCGGTATAGTCGATTTTACGGGTAGACAGGTAGAGCGATCCAGGGTTAAGGCTATGTGCGAGGCACTGGTACATAGGGGCCCGGACGATGAAGGCATATACGAGAGCAAGGCTTCCGAAGGGCCAAGGCCAAATACCTCAGTCATTTTCGGTCATAGACGTCTCAGTATAATAGATCTTGAAACAGGACATCAGCCCATCTTTAATGAGGATGGAACGGTCTCTGTTGTCCATAATGGGGAAATTTATAATTTCAAAGAACTCAGGCGCGATCTCGAGGGACGGGGACATAGGTTTAGTACAAAATCTGATACCGAAGTCATCGTCCATCTCTATGAAGAGAAGGGAGAGGAACTGGTAAGAGATTTAAGGGGTATGTTCAGCTTTGCGCTGTGGGATTCAAAAAGAGAGAGATTGATATTAGCAAAGGATTTTCTTGGAAAGAAACCGCTCTTCTATTCACACCTTGGTGACAGAATTATCTTCGCCTCAGAATTATCAGCCCTCCTCAAGGAAGGTACCATACCCAAAGATATAGATATTTCATCGATAGACAGCTACCTGCGGTATCTGTGCATACCGGCACCCGATACCATATATAGGCATGTAAAGAAGGTTCGGCCGGCCCACATGCTGATATTTGAAAAAGGCAAGAGACGAGAGACCTGCCATTGGCAGATCGACTTCCGAAAGAAGATCGACATAGGAGAGGAAGAAGCGACTTCCAGGCTGATGGATATATTGAAAGATTCTGTAAGGACCCGCCTTGTAAGCGATGTCCCGCTTGGCGTAATGCTCAGCGGAGGAGTCGATTCAAGTTCGGTATTGGGCCTCATGGGTCAGGTGACACGCGAGAAGATAAAGACTTTCTCGATAGGTTTTAAGGAGTCAGATTACAATGAATTGCCCTATGCAAGGATAGCTGCAAAACGCTTCGATACGGATCATCATGAATTTATAGTAGAGCCGCGCATACAAGAGCTCTTGCCGAAATTGGTCAGACATTTTGGAGAGCCATACGCGGATTCTTCCGCAATACCGACCTACTACCTTGCCCAGATGACAAGCCAGTATGTAAAGGTGGCCCTCAACGGTGATGGCGGCGATGAAGTCTTTATAGGGTACAAACACCACTTAGCGAATTTATTGGCAGAGAAGATAGGTGGGCTTCCTCGCCCATTGCGAAGCAGGGGTTTATTTAAAATGGTAGAGATGGTCACAAAGAACGCCTCATATAATAGCAGGGCGGGCCATCTGCGCAGGTTTGCTGAAGCAGCTAGCCTTCCCCGTGGCGAAAGATACAAGAGATGGGTTTGCTACTATAGCGATGAGATGAGAAATAATCTATATACTGAAAGCTTCAAAAATGACTTAAAGAGTGTTATTGTAGACGATCTTATAGTCGATATCTTCAAAGAAAACGCCGATTTGAACGTCCTAGAGGCATCGCTCCTAACAGACATCTCCGTAAACCTTCCGAGTGATCTTATACCGAAGATGGACATAGCCTGTATGGCCAATTCGATGGAGGCACGGTCACCTTTTTTAGATAAACGTGTCATGGAGTTTGTTGCCAGCCTGCCGGTTGAGATCAAGATGCGAAATTTTAAACTTAAATATCTACTGAAGACAACAATGGACGGGATCGTACCCGATGAAAACCTTTATAGAACAAAGAGGGGGTTTGCAGCCCCCATTAGACATTGGCTCAGAAGGGATCTAAAATCTTATCTCGGTGAAGTGCTTCTTACCGGTGAACCGCAGATAGGCAGGATCTTTGACATGGATTATGTAGAAAAGATTGTGAAGCAGC
>JABMSB010000066.1 GCA_013202205.1 Candidatus Omnitrophota bacterium | reverse complement strand
GCAAGCGGGCCTATACATAACAACCCTATGACAATCGAACTAGTGCGATAATACCATGGCACTTTTTTTTCTTTTTGGTCTGTAGGATTATCCATCTCTCCCCCCTACTTTTTAAACATTATAGTAGCCGGGGTTTAAACCCCGGCTACGGCTATAAATTCCCAAACAATGTAAATATCGGTTTAGGCTAAAATTGCATTAGGCTAAAGGTTGGAAAGCCCTTCAAGCGTTCTTTGCCTTTTAAGAAGGTTAGCTCTATAAGAAATGCTATTTCTACAATATCCCCGTCGAGCTTCTTCACAAGGTCAGTAACAGCACCTATCGTACCCCCTGTTGCCAGAAGGTCATCGACTATCAAAACTTTTTCACCAGGCACAATGGCATCCTGGTGCATTTGTAGTGTATCGGTACCATATTCGAGATCGTAAGTAACCTCGTGGGTCTTATATGGCAATTTCCCCTTCTTCCTCACCGGTACGATCCCTGCGCCTAGCTTATACGCCACTGCCGCGCCAAAGATAAACCCTCGCGCCTCGACACCCACAACCTGGCTTATCCCTTTGCCGGCATACCTATCTGCAATAAGGTCTATCGCACACTTGAAGGCTTCCTTGTTCTGGATTAGAGGCATAATGTCTTTGAAGATTATCCCTTTCTTTGGAAAATCCGGTATATCCCGTATCAAACCCTTAAGGTCATCTCTTGTCATGCACTTTGTCATTATCATCTATGCCTCCACATTATTCGATACAACCCGCTTTTTGAATTCCCTATCCTGTTCCAGGACCATGATCCGCAATTTCTTTAGGGCGGCCGTTTCTATTTGACGGACCCTTTCGCGAGTTATGCCGAATTCGCCTGCCGTCTCCTCAAGGGTATGTGTTGTGCCGTCTTTTAGCCCGAACCTCATCGATATCACCTTCTTTTCGCGGGAGGATAGCCTATCAAGAAGACCGTCTATCCTCTCATGCCTAATAAAACTTGAAACCTCATCAGATGCCGAGGGAACATTCTCATCTTCTATTAAGTCCATAAGCTCTGTCGTTCCCTCATCCCCAACAGGCACGTTTAGTGAAGATATCTTGGTAGCGATCTTATTCAGCTGCCGTACCTTACGCACAGGCATCCTCATGGCTTTTGCGATTTCGCCGATCGCGGGTTTGCGTTTACACTTGTGGGTAAGCTCCTCTGAGACCCTCTTGTATTGCATCAAAAGCTCCACCATATAGACCGGTATCCTGACGGTCTTGCCCTGGTTTGCTATCGCGCGCGTAACATGCTGTTTTATCCACCACGAGGCATATGTAGAGAATCTATACCCACGCGCGGGGTTATACTTCTCTACTGCTTTCATAAGCCCCATATTACCTTCCTCAATAAGGTCGAGTAGAGGAAGGCCCATATGGCCGTAACGCTTTGCAATATTTACAACCAGGCGCAGGTTAGAGCGTATCAGCTTCTGACGCGCCGGTTTGGAACCCCGCAACACCCGTGTCGCAAGCGCCTTCTCCTCGCGCGCAGTAAGGAGCGGGATAGCTTTGAGCTCCTTTAAATAGGATCTTATCGCTTCCATTATTTTTTCTTCTTCTTTCCTTTTTCTTTCAATACCGCCTGTGCGGCCGCAAGCCTTGCGATCGGCACCCTATATGGTGAGCAGCTTACGTAATCGAGGCCTGCCCTATGGCAAAATTCGACGCTCGATGGTTCACCACCATGCTCACCACATATGCCAACTTTAAGCTTTGGTTGCACCTGCCTGCCCTTTTGCACTCCCATCTTGACGAGCTGGCCCACACCACCCTGATCTAAGGCTATGAATGGATCTGTTGGTAGTATACCATCACTCACATATTTTGGCAAAAACTTTCCTGCGTCATCGCGCGAAAACCCGAAGGCCATCTGCGTAAGATCGTTTGTGCCAAAACTGAAGAACTCCGCTTCCTTGGCTATCTCATCAGCAGTTAGGGCAGCCCTCGGCACCTCTATCATGGTACCGACGAGGTATTCTATCTTCATGTCCATCTCCTTCATGACCCTGTTGGCCGCCTTGACTACCATCTTCTTGGTAACAATCAGCTCATTTACATGGCCTACCAAAGGTATCATGACCTCAGGTATTACCTTCTGTCCCTGGCGAGCCAATTCACAGGCCGCCTCAAATATGGCGCGTG
>JABMSB010000007.1 GCA_013202205.1 Candidatus Omnitrophota bacterium | reverse complement strand
CTTTTAGCGGAGAGACATTTTTATATTTGTAAATTTGCTTCACGTAAAAAAATCTTTTCAAGTTTTTTACAAGTTTTGCGGGTACTATTTCAGAGTATGACATCCCTAAGACTCGAGGATCTAATGCGCGAGAGCTACACCATTCGTATTTTAAGATGGCTACCGATTATCGAATCATTAAAACCGAAAGTATATATAACTACCTTCAGCGTATTGGAAGAACCCCTTATCGAATATCTCAACACTATAGGAATAAAGACTGTTTTTTGGGCATATGCATGTAACCCTTTTTTCTTCACAAGCCAAAATATGAATTTACGGTTTAGGTCTCTGCAGATATCAAATATTATGTCCAGGACCATGATATGTTGGAATTCGCACTTCGCAGAATTCGTTAATGCGAACCCACAGAATGGATTAGAGACACGGGCAATAGGCCCGCTTATGTGTGGCGACGAGACGATCATGGTTTCGGATAAGGAAGCTATTTGTAATATGCTGAACATCGTCCATGACCCATGCGCGAAATATATTGGTGTATTCGATGCGCCTGAGAATTCATCCAGCAAATACAGGAATAGCGCCAAGGGTTCCCAACATAATACATCTGAGTACAATTATTTATTTATGAGAGATCTATATAGGCTGCATACCGAATTTCCGAATACGATTTTAATTTACAAGCCAAAACGGAGCTTAACCAGCGGCAAATTTTCCTACTCCAGCGATTTAAAAAAGCTATTTGCCGATATGATAAAAAACCCCAGGGTAGCAGTTTTAGATTATAACATAAATCCCTGGGTGCCACTTGCATTAGCCGACATCGCTGTCTGCCCACCATTTGAGTCACCCACTATCGCCGCTCTGCATTATGGAAAACTCGGTTTATTCTATGACCCCACGAACCTCGCACGGTATCATCTATACCATGAGTTTCCGGAAATACTTACGTACACGTATTATGACCTTAAGTTTAAGGTTGATCAATGGGTAAACGAAAAATCGGATTTAAATAATCTTATGGATGAGGCGAGATTACGAAGGTTGCAGGGCGATTCAGCCAAAAGCAATTCGAGCAGAATATTTAGGGAATATCTATCATCCCTTGCCACGAACCCCTAAATGTGCAAAGCGGCTGGATAAAAGATCGTATTGAGGTTCTTACAGATGAATAGTATATCAAAGTGGCTTATCGGATATATGCTTTATCATGGCGATACAGAGTTCTTTAGCCATGCATTCGGATATCGCGAAACGAATTCTCGCGTTTTTTGGATGCGAAAGGAGATGGTCCGGTTATTAGAAACCGCTTTTGGAAAAGAACATTTCGCGCATGAATACATCCAGAGTGAAGATGTTGCAGAGGGACCAGATTGCCTGGGGAGTGTTATGAAGTCAGATTTTTTGGAGGATATGCTCACCTTCTTTTTCCGAGAAAGCTATAAAGACGGCGAACATCCGGAATTTACTGCTAGAATAGACGAATTTTTTCGTGAAAACCGGCGAGAGTGCCTAAGGCTGCTTATCAGAAATGCGAAAACGCTCATAAGGACATCGGGAAGGAAGGCCTATCTTGCCGCTGCCGATAGAATAAATCGAAGCCGGATCCATCATTATCATAGTGCGATATCCCGGGTATCATCATATTGCAGAAAAACCGGATGTGCTGTCGCGATAGGTTCGCACAATGCTTTTCAAAAGAATTATTTTACACCGATCATCAACGGTTTCGTCGATAAGGGGGTGCCTTTTCTCTTTATTTGCGAGACGCCGGGCGCACAAAAGGAAGCCGAACTCATCCAGGAGGATGGATATCTTATTTTAAAGATTAAATTCCCGACATCACGAGAGCTACTTAGTAACCGCAGAGATCGGACAAATGTTAAAACGGATTTTGAATATCTAAAAAAGAAGGTGCAAGCTTCTAGTTTATCAAAAAACTATAAGGTCTTTATCATAAGAAGGCTGAAGAAACAGATCATTCGCTATCATAAGATCCGGTTTTTCATTGATGAATTTATGAAAAGAATTGATGTCAAATTTGCCTTTGCCCTGCCTGACCGATTCAGTTTTCAGAGAGCGATGCTTATGATGTGTAAGAAGAAAAAGATACCGACTTTTACCTATGACCCGTTCTTCAATATATCTGATACAGTGCTTGCCTGGTACTACTTTTCTGACTGGGCGCTGCTGGTCAATAGAAGATACGTCAAAATGTTGGAGGAGAATGGTTTCTCCCGAGATAGGATGCGTCAAGTTGGCTCGACTTTAGCAGACTACCATATGAATAACCGCAGTGGCGCAGGGCGCTTTGAAGGCATCGTAAATATTTTGTTAGTGACAAAATTATCGCGCAGAACCGCCCTGAACAACGATGTGATAATAGACGAGATACTGTCAACCCTGGAAAATTTGGATGTCGACTACGCGCTCCACATAAAACCGCACCCTTCGGACAACGATCTCTATCTACGATATCGCGGGAAGAGGCGTAGGGGCAAGGTATCTATTTTGGATAGAACGACGGCACTTCGTAGTGTCGTGCCCGAAATGCATATCTTGCTCGCCTCCGGCATAAGTGCAGCGATATTTGAATGCCTGCCGTCCGGAAAACCGATTGCCGCACTTGAGCTGACTTCAACGATAGACAAAAGTGTTTTTTCCCGGAATGATATTAAAGAAGTTGTACCTCTATTCCAGAACCTGGATGATTTTAAGTTGTATTTAACTGATTTGGTGAATGATGTATCACGGAACAGGAAGAGGACCGGCCGGATACCCGAGTCCGTAATCGATGATTTTTATTTTTCATTGGATGGGAGAACGAAAGACAGAATAGTCGATTTTGTGCTTTCAAAAACTTCAGGAACTCAGACATTATGAAAAAAAAGGGATCGACATTAGTAGTAATTTCAGCACGAGGCGGCTCCAAGGGTATACCCGGTAAAAACCTCAAGCCGCTTAACGGCCGCCCGCTTATCTCTTATGCGATCAAGGCTGCATTAAAGGCGCGGCTCGTAAACGAGGTGATCGTCTCTACCGAGGACGACAAAATAGCATCCATCGCAAAGGATTGCGGCGCAAAGGTTCCCTTCAAGAGGCCTGTCGAATTGGCAGATGACAAAACACCGCTCATTTCCGTGGTAAAGCATGGCATGAAGGCCATGGATGAATTAGGGCCTAAGGCAGATATTATTGTACAGCTATCTCCCACATGCCCATTTATTACCAGTGACGTAATAGACAGAACTATAGAGAAGATTTCTGATGCAGATTCGGTGGTGACCCTAAAACGCATCGAACATGAACACCCTTATCGAGCTAAGGAGCTTTTTGAGGGAGATAGATTGCGTAGTTTTATAAAGGATGTGGACGTGGAGAAGTTTCAGTCCCGCCAGGATCTCCCCGTCCTTTACTGTACCTCCGGCGCCATCTATACAAGAAGGCGCCATCTGCTCGAAAATGCCTCAGGAAGGGATTTTGCATTTGGAGAAGTGGCAAAGGCGGTCATCTTAAGCGATATTGAGGCCATCAATATCGACAGGCCGATCGACTTTGTACTGGCCGAGTTTATAATGAAAAGCTACAGCGAATTGCAAAAACAAGGATTGATTTGAGCCGTGGTTGAGATATCAATGAGATGGAAATCGTGGTATGGTAATGAGCGACTCGCCATAGATCTGCCGGATAGCTGGTCTGTGAAGAGGTTTTCTATGCCGCCCTTGCCTTCCATGGCGGATGGGGAGCTAAAAGAGGCCATTGCTAACCCGATCGGCACCAAACCCCTACATGAGGAAGTCAGGGGTGCGAAGACCGTTTGTATCGCCGTAGACGATATCACAAAACCGACAGAACCCTTTAAGACGGCTCCTCTGGTCGTAAATGAGCTGATAAGAGGGGGCATAAAGAAGGAGGATATATATTTTATTGTAAGTCTAGGATGCCACAGGGCGATGGCACTTATCGATTTAAAGAAGAAGTTGGGTGAGGAGATCGTACGCAATTTCAAAATATACAACCATAACCCCTATCAGAATAATCGATATATTGGAGATACGAAGAAGGGGACGAGGCTTTATATAAATGAGCGTTTCCTGGAGGCAGATTACAAAATTGGGGTAGGCATGCTTATGCCCCACAATTTGGCCGGTTTCAGCGGTGGGGGAAAGATAGTCTTACCCGGCCTGGCGTCGATAGAGACGATTGAAGAGAATCACCGTCCCACCCTCAGGGGGTTGCAAGGCGGAATAGGGAACTTGAGGGATAATCAGATCAGAGAAGATATTGAAGAAGCAGCCAAGAAGGCAGGGCTCAACTTTATCGTTAATTCTATCCATAATGAGGATGGCGAAACCATAAAACTATTTTGCGGCAGCCCAAAGACAGCGTATGAAACAGCCGTAGGAGAGGCACAGAAGATATATTCCTGCAGCCCAACTTATAACAATGATATTGGAATTTTCAACGCATTCCCGAGAGACACCTGGTTTCTCCTTTCATTGAGCGCTTTAGATGTATGGTCGACAAGGGATAGTGCTAAAGCGATTGTTAAACCGGGTGGCACAATAGTAATAATAAACTATTGCGCAGAGGGCGCCGGTGAGCATGGCCTGCATAGTAAGGGCATGAAACACTATGTAATGAGGGATGAGCATGGTACCTTTAAAGATATACTCGCAGATCGCGATATAATTTTTCTATCCCCCAACCTATCTCAGGCAATAATAAGAGATTATTATAGAAAAGAGATAAGATTGGGTAGGTGCTGGGAAGAGGTTTTAAGGATATTAAAGACCAAACACAACGATAGCGCAAATGTTGCCGTTTTTCCATCCGGGACCTTGATGATGGATGGCAGCGTAGTGTGATAAAGGCCGGGGAATGAGATTGTGATAAATACTGGGATAAAAATTAGTTACCTCTTTTCAAAAATTCTTACAAAGGTTGTTGGTTTTATCATTAAGATCACCCTTATCTTTAATAAGAAGGCAAAACAGGTAAAGGGTTTTAAGGAAAAGTATGATACGCTCTTTTGTGATTTCTTTTCAAGACTGGATGATGGCAGCGAGAAGGTCATCCACCGAGATAATTGCCCAATCTGCGGGTGCGATGAGCGGTTATTTAAATTTACAGTTTATAAATTTCCAATAGTTAAGTGCGGGCGGTGCTCGTTTATTTATCGAGAAAAAACAATTTCGCATGCCACATTGGGTAGATGGCGCATGAAATGGACTGACCTGTATTATAAATCACGGGGCATGGAACATAAGATAGACGAATGCGACTATCAGAACCAGGTCGACGGGAGGGCGCGTAAGCTGAAGGGGGCATTCGAGAGAGCGGATTTTGACCCGAGGGGTAAAAGGTTTTTGGATATAGGATGCAGTATAGGTACTGCCTGTGTCGCCGCCAATTCGCTTGGCATGAGAGCCGTTGGGGTAGATATCGATCCCGGAAGGGGGCACTTTCAAACCGTTTTCGAAAGATATAAATCAGACTTCACATTCATTGATGGCGATTTCACACAGCTAAAACTGGAACCGCGTAGTTTTGATTTTATTATGTCAACCATGACCCTGGATCATGTAGTGGATATAAAGGGATTTATTGAAAAAGTTTCCGTTCTCTTGAGAAAGGGGGGATCTTTTCTCGTATCGGTCCCAAACCTCGATTCCATGAGCAATGCGGTACTTAAGGAGAGATATGCGCGACAATGGATGATTACTCATGAAAATTTTTTCGATCTACCTCATTTAACAACCTTACTTGATACCTATAACTTAAAGATATATAAAACATGGACAGCGTGGCATCCCTTTCTTACCATCGTACGGAATCCTATGGAACTAACAATATTTAAGGAATTTACCGGCAAGGGAAAGCGAGATGTTTCCCGCACAGGTGAATCGAATAAAAAGGAAAAAGTACAGAAGAGATCGGGCAAAGATTTATTTAGGAGGTGCATGCAAGGTGAAATTTTGTATGCCGTCGCATCCACAAAATGAAACTAGATATCAATATTGAGCGTATAGGCAATTTTATAGATAAACATATTGCCGGCATTGAGCTGGTTGAAGGAGAGGTACCGCCTTTCTCTTCCATCGAGTTCAGCAACAATGCGTTGTGCAATCGAAGGTGTATCTTTTGCCCAAGAGTAGACAAGGAGCTATTCCCAAATAAAAACGAGCACCTATCCTTTTCTCTATTTAAAAAGATAATAGATGAGCTGTCAACAATCGACTATTCCGGGAGAATATCATTCTCTGGTTTTTGCGAGCCTCTTTTAACCAAAGACCTGGCGAGATATATCTATTACGGTAAAGAAAGATGTCCAAGGATGACAATTGAGATATCGACTAATGGAGATTACCTCACGGAAGGCCGTTTAAAAAAATTATTTGAAACAGGATTAGACAATATACGGGTTAGCCTTTACGATGGCCCTCATCAGGATGACGGATTCAATAAGTTAAAAGAGGAATTCGGACTAAACGATAAGCAGTTTATAATCAGACGAAGATACCTGGCCGCCGAAGAAAGCTATGGCTTGACAATATCGAACAGGGCGGGTGCCATTACGCTGAAAAATGAAAGCTTACAAAT
>JABMSB010000065.1 GCA_013202205.1 Candidatus Omnitrophota bacterium | reverse complement strand
ACCGTCGACGTGGAAAAGGTTGTTGAGAGGGCGGCCAAATTTCCCAAAGTCAGGTTTGCCGCCGCTTACAAATATATGTGTTCTGATCCGGGGCAGGGCCTGATAAGAAAGGCCGTAGACGAGCATAAACTTGATAGGGTCGTCGTTGCCTCCTGCAGCCCGAACCTTCATGAGAAGACCTTCAGAAGGTGTGTCGAGGGCGCAGGCCTGAACCCATATTTGTCAGAGATGGCAAATATCAGGGAACACTGTTCATGGGTCCATAAGGATATTGATAGCGCCACCGAAAAGGCGATCGATCTGGTAAGGCTCGCCGTGGCCAAGGTTTCACGCAACAGGCCGCTCGAGAAGAGATATATACCCATAGAGAAGAAGGTGCTCGTCATTGGCGGAGGGATCTCCGGCATACAAGCAGCGATAGACATCTCTTTTGCGAACCACAAGGTGGTTATGGTGGAGAGGGAGCCTTCCATTGGCGGGAGGATGGCGAAGTTTGATAAGACCTTTCCCACGCTCGATTGCGCAGCTTGCATACTCACCCCCAAGATGGTGACCGTTTCCCAAAGCGATAACGTAACGATCCATACCTACTCCGAGGTAGAGCGGGTTTCAGGGCATGTAGGCAATTTTACGGTGAAGATAAGAAAGCGCGCGCGTAGTATCGACATGAAAAAGTGCACCGGCTGCGGTATCTGCTGTATTAAATGCCCCGTCAAGGTACCGTCGGAATTCGACATGGGTCTCTGCAATAGAGGCGCGGTATATGTACCGTTTCCGCAGGCCGTACCCAATGTCCCGGTGATCGATCGGGAGCATTGCCTATATTTCAAGACTAAAAAATGCGGCATATGTAAGAAGGTTTGCCCTGCAGACGCGATAGATTATGATATAAAAGATGAGATTATAGAGGAACGTTTCGGCGCTATTATTGTGGCGACCGGTTTTAATCAATTTGACCATTCCGTATACGGCGAATATGGTTATGGGAAGCATAAGGACGTGATAACAGGTTTGCATTTTGAACGGATGGCCAACTCCTCAGGCCCGACGGCCGGAAGAATAGTGCGGCCCTCGGATGGCAAAGAGGCGCAGGATGTCGTATTCATTCAGTGCATCGGCTCAAGGGATGAGCAGAAAGGACTCTCTTATTGCTCAAGGGTCTGCTGCATGTACACGGCCAAACACGCGCTGCTTTTAAAAGAACACAATAAAGACGCTCAGGCCTATGTCTTCTACATCGACATAAGGGCTGCCGGTAAGAATTATGAAGAATTTGTAAAGAAGGTCCAGGATGAGTACGGGGCGGCCTATTTAAGAGGCAGGGTTTCGCGTATATTCAAAAAGGGTGACAAGTTGATTGTGCGAGGGGCGGATACATTGAGCGGGGCCCAGATTGAGATAAAGGCGGATCTGGTAGTCCTGGCGACGGGCCTGATCGCCCAGCCTGATGCGACCAAGCTCGCGCAGATGTTGCATATCCCATACGACCGGAATAACCTCTTTACCGAGGCCCACCCCAAACTGGCTCCCGTAGAGACTATAACGAGCGGCATATTTCTGACAGGGGCATGCCAGTCGCCGAAGGATATACCCGATACAGTAGCGACTGCCTCTGCGGCATCCGTGAAGGCCCTGGGGCTTATGGTGCAGGATAAGCTGGAAAGGGAGCCTTTGATTGCCAAGGTCAACCAGGAACTCTGCTCAGGATGCAAGGCCTGCATAGAGGCCTGCCCATTTTTGGCAATAGAGGAAGAGGTGCTTGAAAACAAGCGCTTTAAGACAAAACGGATCGTGGCAAAGGTGGTAGAAGGGGTCTGTACCGGCTGCGGTAATTGTACGGCAACCTGCCGGATGGGAGCAATAGATTTAGATGGATTCAGCAATATACAGATTATGGAAGAGTTAGGGGTATTATGAAGAGTTGGGAACCGAAGATAGTCGGTTTTCTCTGTAATTGGTGCAGCTATGCCGGCGCGGATCTGGCCGGGACATCACGCCGCGAATACCCGCCCAATATAAGGATAATCAGGGTTCCGTGTTCCGGAAGGGTAAACCCCCTATTTGTCCTAAAGTGTCTTATGGATGGCGCGGATGGGGTTTTAGTCTCCGGATGCCATATAGGCGACTGCCACTACTCCGAGGGAAATTATTATGCCCGCCGCCGCTTTGCTGTTTTGAAGAGGTTGCTGGAATATTTAGGAATGGATCCGAGGAGATTTCAGATGTCATGGGTATCTGCCTCCGAAGGTGACAAATGGGCAAAGCTTATAAAGGAGTTAGTGCAGGAGATCAAAGAAGCAGGGCCAAATAAACCGGGATTGAGGAAGAGACAAGATGGTTGAAGAGATAAGGTCTAAAGCTAAAGAATTATTAAAGACGAAGCGCGTGGATATCATCATAGGTTACAAAAGAGCCAGTGATGGTGTAAGCGCTACTCCCGCTTTTGTCAATACGGTAGAGGGCGCAGATGAACTGATTTGGGATGCCTATTGCACCTACAACCTCTCCAGGTACCTGAATGATTTCCCGGGCAAGAAGAAGGGGATAGTTGCCAAGGCCTGTGACGCAAAATCGATCATCGTTCTTCTTCAGGAAAATCAGTTAAGACGCGAGGATATTTTCGTAATTGGCGTAGAATGTTCGGGGGTTATAGATGAGGAGAAGCTACGATTTGGCGAGGGGGATGCTGACCGGATCCAATTTGACCAAAGGTGCAAAGGGTGTGACCCCTCGGTATATCCGATATGCGACCTCTTAATAAAAGATAAGGGGAGAGCCAAGACACCCGGCCTTGAAAAAGATCCTTATGAAGCTGTGCGTAAGTTCGAAGTGAAATCGATCCAGGACAGGTTCAATTTTTGGAAAGAGGAATTTTCCAGGTGTATTCGTTGTTATGCCTGCAGAGGGGTTTGCCCTTCCTGTTACTGCCCCCGATGCGTTGCGGATCAGACCATGCCTGCCTGGTTTTCAAAGGCGACATCATTTGAGGGGAATTTTGCCTGGAATGTGACGCGCGCGATCCATTTGGCCGGAAGGTGCATAGACTGCGGCGAGTGCGAAAGGGCATGCCCCATAGGCATACCTTTAAGGGATATAAATAAGAAGATCGAGAAGGATGTTAAGGAACTATTCGGCTATGAAGCCGGTTTAAGCGATAATGGAAAACCGCTCTTTGCCTCTTTTGACAAAGAAGATCCCGAGGATTTTATAAGATGATGCGAGTGCTGACAAAAGAAGATCTAAAGAAACTGATAAACTCGTTGTCGAACAGTTTTGAGGTTATCGGCCCGAAAGAGATACCCAATAAGGGGGTATTCTATTCTCCCATAACCGGTGGCGACGAACTATATATGGGAGACTCTTTTGCGATAGAGCCGGCGAAGAAGTTTTTTCTGAAACCATCTTGCGCGATTCTAAGCGAGAAGCCGGATGGCGGGTTTGGCCTTGAAGATGTCGGGGTGCCGTCCGATAAGAGGGTGATTATCGGATTGAGGCCCTGCGAGGCGAGGGGGTTGACGCTCTTAGATAAGATATTCGATGCGGAGCATAAGGATAAATTTTATATTGAGGAGCGCAGCAGGACGACCCTGATAGGGCTGGCGTGCGATAAGCCGGATAGAGGATGTTTTTGTACATCGATGGGAGGCTCTCCGGCAGACGGCCAGGGACTGGACGCGATCATATTTGCTGCGGAAGGGCAATATATAGTAGAAGTGATCACTGACAAAGGAAGAGAGATCATCGGTTCTACGGGCAAAAAGCTGGATGATGGAGAGCAGAAGGCCCGGAAATCAGATAAGAAGAAGAGGCATGATTCGGTCAAGACAAAGATAACCCCTCCCGAAGGCCTTGATAAGATGGTCGACAATGACTACTGGTCCGAGGTATCGAGGGCTTGTGTAAGCTGCGGCATATGCACATACCTGTGTCCCACATGCCATTGTTTTGACCTGGTAGATGAAGAGCGCAAGAGGCTCAGATGTTATGATGGATGCAGCTTTCCCGACTTTACGCTTGAGGCCTCAGGTGTAAACCCCAGGCCCACGAAGAAGGAACGTTACCGCCAGAGGGTCTACCATAAGTTCGATTATTTCAAAAAGAACTTTGGAGAAAATCTCTGCGTCGGCTGCGGGAGGTGTATCAGGTACTGCCCCGTGAAGATAGATATCGCCGCGATCGCAGACGGAGCGCGCGTCTAACATAAGGAACGATATGGATAATATATATTTACCGCATCCGGCCCGAATAATCGAAGTGAAGCAGGAGACGCCGGATATAAAGACCTTTAAATTGAAATTCGACGACGAGGCAATAGGCCGTTCTTTCGATTACAAGCCAGGGCAGTTCGTTGAGGCCTCTGTATCAGGAGAGGGAGAGGCTACCTTCTGCGTCTCGAATTCCCCTACAAGAAAGGGTTCGATAGAGTGCAGCGTCAAGAAGATGGGTAAAGTTACCCAGGGTCTGCATGAGTTGGATGTGGGTGATCCGGTAGGCCTCAGGGGGCCTTATGGAAATGGTTTCCCCGTGGAAGAGATGAAGGGCAAGAACCTCGTATTCATTGCCGGAGGGATCGGTCTGGCACCGCTACGTTCACTGATCAATTATTGCCTGGATAAGAGAGCTGATTATAAGACCATAACTATAATAAATGGCGCAAGGAGCTCGAAAGACCTTGTCTATAAGGATGAATATAAGGTGTGGGAGAAGGCAAAGGATACGCATCTCCACCTGACCGTCGATTACCAGGAGGAGAACTGGACCTGCATGGTCGGTATGGTGCCCAAGATCCTGGAAGAGGTAAAACCGACCTGCGAAAACAGCATTGCCATCATTTGCGGCCCTCCCATAATGATTAAATTTACGATGCCGGTCCTTATGAAATTGGGTTTTTGCGGTCCCGCCATAATTACCACCCTTGAGATGAAGATGAAGTGCGGTGTGGGCAAATGCGGCAGGTGTAATATCGGAAGCCGGTATATATGCAAGGATGGCCCTGTCTTCAATTACGCGCAGTTAGAGGAGCTCGGATATGGGTTTTAAGGTTTGGATAAAGGCGATAAGGGCGCCGTTTTTTACGGCAACGATAATTCCCGTAGCCCTGGGCGCGATAGTCGCCTGGAATGATACCGGCGGCTTTATGTGGGTAAAGTTTCTGCTGGCGCTATCAGGAGCCCTCTTTATACACGCGGGCACAAATCTCGCTAATGACTATTTTGACCATCGCAGCGGATGCGACGAGGCGAATCCCAACCCCACACCATTTAGTGGAGGCAGCAGGGTGATCCAGGACGGGGCCATCCCGCCGCAAAAGATCCTGCGTGCCTCATCGGGTTCGTTTATAATAGGAGGAGTTATAGGTCTTTATCTTAATTATATCTGCAAGGGGAATACGATTCTCATCCTGGGCATAATAGGCATATTCTTGGGATTCTTCTATACGGCCGGACCATTTCGGATAGGATATGGCAGCCTTGGAGAGTTGGCCGTGGGTGTCGGTTTTGGGCCCTTGATGGTGCTCGGTTCCTATTACGTTCAGGCAGGGCAGCTTCCGCTGCACATCTTTCTTATATCGATCCCCGTAGCCATCCTGATTGCCCTCGTCTTATTAATAAATGAGTTTCCGGATTACGTTGCCGATAAGGCAGTCGGTAAGAAGACGATGGTAGTTATCTTGGGTAAGAAGGATGCCGTTATGGTATATCATATATTATTATCAGCAGTCTATATAATTATACTTTCCCTGGTCATAGGAAAGATTTTGCCCATCTTATGCCTGACCACTT
>JABMSB010000064.1 GCA_013202205.1 Candidatus Omnitrophota bacterium | reverse complement strand
GTTATCGAGACCGCCGCATTCAACCGCTCTGCCATCTCTCCGTATCGTTATAAGGTCTATTACTATACCTGTTCTATAAACCCAACTACTGTCGTAACCGGTAATTTTTCTCCTTCATTATGTACTATTTTTTTTAGGGTACCTCTAACCTCTGCTTCTACTTGCACGATCGCTTTGTCGGTTTCGAGTTCGAGTAATTCTTCCCCCTCTTTTATGATATCGCCTACTTTTTTGTGCCATTTTAGGATTTTTGCTTCCTCCATATTAGCGGATAGCCTTGGGATTATAACTTCGTATTGCATATATATCACCCTTTTATTAAAAACACTAATCTTCTTTAAGCGATCTTACTTTTTTTGCCGGGTTACCAGAAACAACTGTATAAGGTGGGACATCGAATATCACCACAGATCCGCTCACAACTACAGCCCCCTCACCTATAGTCACACCAGGGGAAACAACAACATTTATGCCAATAAATGCATCATTACATATAGTAACCTTGGCAAGTTTAAAGGGCATATATCCTTTTTCCTTGAGGAGACAACTCGGATTAGTATGCGCCATTATAACTACGCCGTGAGTAATCCTTGCATTATCCTCTATAGTTACAAGCTCAGGATATGGGCCATCAATAGTAACTGTTCTGTCGATAAAAACATGTCTGCCGATTTTTACTCCACGTAGCTTGTGGAACAATATACATGAGTTATGGGGTGCTATCGAAGCTAATAGCGGCAATAAATAACTTTTTATAGAATACTTATAAATAACCTTGATAATAGAAAAAAGGTTGACTTTGCCTTCTTTTTCGATTAATGATAATCTAAAACTACTCAATAAATCTTTTATATATTTGACCATCATCTTCCTCCATCTATTTCCGTCATCAGCGTTTAAACATCATTATCTCTTTCGCAATCTTTATTAATTTATCTTTACTGGGTAAGATGGCTTGTTCTAACGCTGGCGCACAGGGAATCGGTACATCAGCGGATGCAACTCTTCTTACCGGCGCCTTCAGTTTTTTAAAGACGTGCTCATTTACAAGTGATGATATTTCAGCACCTACTCCTCCTGTTAAATTATCTTCCTCAACTACGATGACCCTCCCCGTCTTCTTTACAGAATTTATCACTGTATCCATATCTATCGGCACCAAAGATCTCAGATCGATAACCTCTGCTTCTACCCCGCCCCCCTTAAGCTCTTCTGCAGCTTCAAGGGCCAGATGGACCATCCTAGAATAGGCGATGATCGTTAAATCTTTGCCTCTTTTCTTAATATCTGCCTTGCCTAGGGGAATGGTATATTCTTTTTTTGGCACATCACCTTTTGCAGCATATAATAGCTTATTCTCAATAAAGATAACTGGATTATTATCTCTTATCGCCGTCTTAAGTAGTCCTTTCGCGTCATATGGTGTAGATGGAGACACAATCTTTAACCCTGGCACATGCATAAACCATGCTTCTAAGCTCTGTGAATGGCTTGCACCATAACCCCTGCCTGCACCGGCAGGGGTTCTTACAACTAGAGGTATACGTACTTGGCCATCATAGAGATAGTGTAATTTTGCTGCATGATTTACAATCTGGTCCATGGCAAGGGTAATAAAATCCATAAACATTATCTCAACTATGGGCCTCATCCCTACCATTGCAGCTCCGACCGCCACACCTACAAAAGAGTTCTCTGAAATAGGCGTATTTTTAACCCTCTCAGGGCCAAACTCATCTATCAGGCCACGTGTAACCCCAAAAGCACCGCCATAAAACCCAATATCTTCACCTAGCAGGAAAACCGACTCATCTTTGAGCATCTCCTCTTTTAGGGCTTCGCGGATCGCTTCTGAATAAGATATCTCTCGCATAATTATCCTTTTTACTTAAGCAAATAGACTTTTGTAGAGTTCCTTTGGCTGTAATTCCTTGCTATCTTTAGAAAATGTGTATGCCATCTCAATCTCATTTCGAATCTCTTTATCTATCTTATCTAATTCGGTCTCTTTATACATTCTTTTTATTAACATATGGTTACGTAACATATTAATAGGGCACTTCTCCTTCCATAGCCTCTCTTCTTCTCGAGTGCGATAGAGTCTCATGTCACTCTTTGAGTGGCCCATCCATCTATAGGTTTTACACTCTATAAAAAATGGGCCATTGCCTTCTCGTACATAATCTATGGCCTCTTTCGCTGCTTCTATGACATTAAAAATATTATTTCCGTCGACGATCTTGCTTGGTATGCAATACCCCCCTGCCCTATCTGCTATATTTTTCGCGCAGATAGTTTCTCCAATGGGTGTGGACATGGCATACAGATTATTCTCACATACATAAATCACCGGTACCTTCCAAAGTGAGGCCATATTTAAGGACTCATGGAATACCCCCTGGCTTGCTGCCCCATCCCCAAAGAATGACACAACTACCTCTTTTCTCTTCTTCATCTTTATTGCCAGCGCTGCCCCTGTTGCTATCGGTATACCGCCACCTGTTATCCCATTCGCCCCAAGAAAACCTTTCTCGATGCATGAGAAGTGTTGCGTACCGCCCTTGCCGCTGCAATAACCCGTCTTTTTACCCATAAGTTCGGCCATAAGCTTCTTGACCTCGAGCCCCTTAGCGATACCGTGACCATGCCCCCTGTGGTTGCTAACTACCAGGTCTTCTTTCTTTAATACGCTGCACACCCCTACAGCAACCGCCTCTTGGCCAATACATAAATGGGCAGTGCCATGTATAAGGTTTCGAGTAAAAAGAAAGTCTATCTTCTTCTCGAAATAACGTATTCTCAGCATATCCTTATACCAAGCTGATAGTACGGTAGAATCATAGCACCCTTGACCCATTCCTTATCTCCTTATTCTTGTTGCAATTAACTATACTTTCACTAAAAATAGTTGAGGAAAAAGTTCTGTCCTCCAAGACCCGAAGACCCAATGGTTTTCGCGACCACCACATTCAACCCCTCTGCTATCTCTCTAAAATTGTGCCGGTTATATCTAGTATAATTACAAACTCATAAAATGTCAATCTATTCTAAGTTTACATTCTATCTTATGCATGGTAATATAATAGCTATGAGACCAAAAAATTATCTATCAAGAAGTACTTTTTACTTGCCTTATGTCTGGGGAAAAACACCGTGATCTCTCAGTAGACTGAGATTACATCAAAAAAGCGGTTGTAATAAAAAATCTCAACCCATCTTGCAAAACTCCGAGACCATGTATACCATATACCTAAAAAATATAACCAAGACATTTCGGCAAAGACGGGGATTATTCAAAACGAAAAAAATCTCTGCACTTTGTGGTGTAGACCTTACTTTGGAAAAAGGACAAATTTTGGGACTAGCGGGAGCTAACGGGTCTGGGAAAACTACACTTCTTAAAATTCTCGCTACTCTGGTAACTCCTAACACAGGTACGGGCCACATAAATGGATACGGATTAAAAGAGGGATTTAAAATAAGATCATCCGTAGGAATAGCTTTATTAGGTGAAAGAAGTTTTTACTGGAGGCTCACTGGCAGAGAGAATTTAGAATTCTTCGCCGCATTACAGAATATTGCTGTCCCGAAAATTAAACATAGAATAAATGAAGTACTTACTATAGTAGGACTTAAAAATATCTCAAACCTTTGGTATGGCAATTACTCTAGCGGAATGAAACAGAGATTGAATATAGCCAGAGCTCTCTTACACAATCCGGATATTCTTCTATTGGACGAACCCACTAGGAATTTGGATGCGAAGGGCACTTCGGAAATATTCCGATTTATCAAAAAAAACATTGTTGAAAGTCACAGAAAATCTGTCCTTATCGCAACAAATAGATTAAAAGAAATCAGAGAAGTTTGTGACAAGGCTCTTTTATTGGATAAAGGAAAGATGATAGGATTTGGCGACTGTACTGAAATCGCAAACAAGTTATCTATATTAGAGTTATAAAAATCATTTGGCAAAAAAATGGGAGATTGCAGTTGCTTAACAAGATTATAGCATTCATAAAAATGGAATATCGGATAAGCAAAGCTTATCCGATGATTTTTATTTTCCAATTTTTCCCACCCAGTCTTATATTTAGTATCCTTCTCTGGTTTTTCGTGGCTCGCCTGATTGGGCAAAACGAAATCACTTATCTTAAGGATTATGGGTCAGACTATTTCTCGTTTGTAGTAATCGGACTGGCTATGTCCCAGTTTTTGTGGGCGGGTTTGAACGCCTTACCCGCATATATAAGAAGAGGTCAAACTACCGGTTCGCTGGAAGCCGTTCTTGCTACTGCGACACATCCGGCTTTTATTATTTTATCTTCATCACTATGGGCTTATATTGTGGCAATGGTTAGATTCATATTCTGTGTGTTTTTAGGGCTCTTATTGGGATTGAAGTATAGTATAAATTTCCAAGAGATTTTATTACTCTTACCCATCTTGTTGCTTAATGGCCTGGCCGTTTTAAGCTTTGGCGTTATTTCATCCGCATGGATCTTGGTATTCAAAAGAGGAGACTTATCAAGATTCTTGGTCAGGGCATTTTTTGGATTTCAATGCGGTGTCTATTTCCCCATTACTATTTTACCGCTCTGGCTGCAAGGACTTTCGAAGGGCATACCACTTACTTATAGCCTAAGAATAGTCCGAAAAACCATTATGACCGATCTGCCGATTGCCTCACTAAGGCAGGATTTATTCGTAATTGCAGGTTTTGCTCTATTCCTATTTCCTATTAGTTTGTGGATTTTAAATTACTCTATAATGCGCGCCAAGAGAGCGGGATCCCTGGCCCATTTTTAAAATATAAGATTTTGCCAAATTATCTTATAGGGGATATTTGATGAGATTATCAGCTGAAGAGCGCCTATTACTCGCCTTGTGCCGAGAAGAGGCTGATTTTAACGTTCCTGCAGATTGGGACCGATTCTACCGCCTCGTCCAGGATCATAAGCTCTCGCCCCTTATCCATCATAACCTAAAAAAAATGGGAGGGATGGTTTCTGCTCCTTCGAAGATAATGGACCAGATGCGTACGCATACCAGGACGACAGCCCTAGCAAACCTTCTCTATGAACAAAAGATATACTGCTTGCTGAAGCTATTCAACCAAGACGGAATCGAGACGATACCCATCAAGGGGATCACATTTTCAAAGATGATATATGGTAAAAATATGGTGAGAGAGACATGCGACATAGATTTGTTGATAAGAAAAAAGGATGTATTAAAAGTCGATGCGATACTTCGGGGGCTCAGTTTCACTCCAACACGTGATTTTGCCGTCCTTAAGAATTGGCAAGACGTCTACAGTTACGGCCACTACTTAAAAGATGAACCCCTTACTCCGAGGTATATCGTAGACATTCACTGGGATTTTCTCCCACCAGAGCAGTCCAGACCCGCGCTTCTTAAAAAAGCATGGAAGAGGGCTACGCCTACTGAGATAGACGGCAACCAGATAATGGTGCTCAGCCCGGAGGATATATTGTTATTCCTTTCTGTTAAATTCGCAATGGACCATATCCAAAGATTTCTGCTAAGATCCATATGTGATATCGCTAATTTCTTAAAAGTGTATAAAGAAAAGCTTGATTGGGGATACATCTTGCAGGAATGTAATAGAAATAAGATTGCGACTCACCTATATTTTGCCCTCTACTTCTCTGAGAAACTGTTTGGAGTGGATTTCCCAATGGAGGTTCGCCGAAAGCTAAAACCGACGGTTATAAAAAGATGGTTGTTTAAACCTCTGATACAAAGAAGGATCTTTTCAAAAAAGAGTCTCACTATTAAATATAGCATATCTTATCTGATATGCTATTTTCTTCCAACCATCCTTTCTATTTCGTCGCCGAGGGACATCTTTTGGTCGCTTAAGGTGGTATCAAGAAGGGGTTGTTGTTTTATAACGAAGAAAATGGACAAGAATTTCAGAAAGGGCATCTTAAGAAGATTTTAGTTAAGCCCCTGCCGGAGAAGGACCTTTTTAACGGGTAAAGAATAGTTAATACTAAGGAAATAATACAAAAATAAAGGAGTGTTGATTTGTGCCCCTTCAGCCATTTTCCATTGTCTATCTTTTTAATCCCCGCTGGGGTTATCGCCTCGTGGACTACTCCTATTACATTCTTACTATCGACTATCCCCGCCCGTCTGCTGTTATCCCCTTTGTGGATGAAATAGAATCTGTCCTGCTCTTGAAACCTGCCCACCAATCTATGCATGATCAGACCAACCCTGCATGTAAAGACGATCACTTCTCCAACGGCGATATTTTGCGAAGCCTTTGGCTCTATCTTCACCTTCCAACCCTTTTCCAGGGTAGGAGCCATAGATCCCCCTCTTATGAGGACCAATGTTTCTCGAGAAAAGTTCTTCACAACTCAGGTAGTAAATTCATTACCTTCACAATCCCCTGGCTCATCTGGACCGAAGCCGCAGCTTAAAACGGTCCTTTTTATATTCTCTTCTTTGGCCTCGGGCTTCTTCCACTCATCCTTTTTCTTATCACCCTTCATCCCCTTCTCGCTCATATCCATCACCCCCCTTAAAGGTTACTATTTGTGCCTTGATAAATCTTCTTCTCATATACGCGCTTTTTAATCCTCGCCTGCCTACAGCTTTCCCTCAGGGCCGCAAACATATCTCCTTCTTCCAAGGATGAGATTCCAAGACAGTGACGGCAATAAGGAAGGAGTTGGCAATCTCCGCACTCCTGGGCATCCGACCAGGTCAGCGCTCTGATCCTATTCAGTTGGGGAGACTCTTTCCAGACCTCAAGAAAAGGCCTTTCTCTCAAATCACATCCCTCCTGGCGCAACGTTGCGCAGGGGCTCAACTTCCCATAGGGGTCTATAACCGCTGTAGATCTGGCGGCATCGCATATAGATCCATCTCTAGGCCTATCAAATTTTGGTTCCCAATTGGGGGTTATCTTATTAAACATGACATCGAAGAAGTTTTCCAATTGTCTATCGGTGGCCCGGTTTTTTAGTGGCCCCCTTCCTCCATCTATCATAGGAATTATCATACCGTCACAGCGGAAGGTCGCGCCGCTTTCCTTAGCAAAGTTCTGGATCTGGCCAATCTGGTGGCAGTTACCTCTCATTGCATTGGTCTTTAGGACCAAAGGGACGTGGCGTTCGACCAACAGATCGATGCCCCTTCTCACTCGTTCATAGGACCCCTCAACCCGCGTAACCTCCTCATAGGTATCTTTTTTTATGCCATAGAGGCTGACCTCTACCTTAAAGGGAAATGAATCTCTGATCCTGTCGGCTATTGCTGGGGTAATGGTAGTGCCATTGGTAAAGATCCCAATGGCAAAGTTCCTCTTTCTGGCAAAGTTTACTATATCGAAGAAATCCTCCCTTAATAAGGACTCGCCTCCGCTAAATGTAAGAAAGAGACACCCGGCCTCGGCTAACTGATCGATGATAGAACATATCTCATCCAGCTTAAGCTCATCCGGCTGCTCTCCCTTGGTAACATAACAGTGGGCACACCTCAGGTTACATCTGTAAGTGAGTTCAAAGAGGACGCCGAGGGGGATACATTTCTGAGACGCCCTCTGGTAAACCTCCTTATAGGCCAAGCTATTCGCAGTCATGATAATTACCTCTGGGAAGAATCATGAAAAGTTATCAACCTCTTCCCCTGCAGATCATTAAAGAACTGTGCGAGCTCCTCTTGGACCACCCCAATGGCCACTTCAAACTGAGAACACAATGTATCGACTATATCCTTACCTCTGTGTCTGCCATCAACCAACTCCCAAATCCGCGTCCCCGTCTCATTAAAGACATTGATCCTGTCCTCGGTCGACTGAGTGGTACCTAGAAATATGACCAACGCCTGGCCATCGATTATCCTGTAGGCGATATTTTCGCTCTTAGCAACGTATCTTTCCAGCATCGGTTTTCTTAAGCCTCCTAAAAATCTTCGGTTTCCTCACAACCCTTCCAAGAATTACAAGACAATGGTTTCTCTTATATTCCTTAAAACCGGCCCTTTTGATTCCGCTGATGGCACTTGAGTTTTTCAATGGCGCACCGACAAAAACGGCCTTATGCCCCTCCTCCTTAAGGTAATTGGCAATATGACTTAAAACCTTCGGGTAGATCCTCTTTCCGCGATAATCTGGAAGTGTATAGCTGCCGAAGATGCTGTTCTTTTGCGAACCCATGCCGAGAAATATATGATGTACCACCTTGCCATTGGAAGTGGCGAGAAATACTTCGCATTTATTCCTATATATCCTATAAGCCACCTGAGAGATCTTTTCTATTCGGGGTAAATCTTTAAGATAATCTCCTCCCTTCAACCTCTTCACCACCTCCAGCAGATTATATCTGTGCACCGTTATATCAACCTTTGGTATGATCAGGGGGATGGGATCATCTAAACATTTTTCAAAGGATATTCCTCTCTTATAGGAAAAGATTGGCCTAATTGATCTTTTTGGTCGCCATTTCATAATCTTCTATAAATGTCCATATGGATTCGTCGGGCAAAAAACCTAATTCAAAACAAGGTACGCTTTCTACTATCTCAGCACAAAATTGCAGCGTATACTTAGTGCTGTCATCTCCCCAAAATGGCATAAAACCATTCTTTAACAACCTCTTTAAGGCATCGACCTTGCTCAATAGTATTATAACATTTTTTCTCTCTTTTTTTAAGAAAAATACCTTGTTTAAGTTGGTGGACTGTCTAGAGGTTATCCTCACTTCGCCATGCCATGGATTACCATACATCCTAAACCCCTTTCTGTCCTTTCGCACTATTATCCGGTCATCGTTCAATAGGGTCCTCTCGCCTCTCAATTTGGCGATGGTAGATTTTCCGCCGCCTCCGGGGGCTAAGAATAGATAGCCCTTATCATCTTCTGCCACCCCGGAGGAATGGAATACAACCCCCCGCCCTTGACTTAAAAATGCAGTAAGAATAAATTCTGGTAAAATATAGAACAGGTGTTGCCATTCTTTTGGGCCTTCAGCAAGAAACTCTACGTCTTTTGGAGGAATACTAAATTGGGCTAAACTGCCACCCAAAAAAAAGAGAAACCACTCCTGTCCATTTCTATACAACCGCCAAATCTTGGTTTGATATATTAGACTACCGAAATCCTTTTCTGATTTTGTTATTTTGGAAACAAATTTTACATTTATACAAATTTGAGGAAATTTATGCGAAAGAAAATCTTTGTAGTGAGAGAGCAACCTCTCTTCGGCAATAGGGTGCTGCAGGTTTAAAGAAAAACAGGTATCTGCTACCTCTATCTTGATCTGATTCATTGTATATCCAATAGCTATAAGAAAGTTTTTCTACCACCGCCTTCTAGCAATTGCCTTATTGATACTGGCGGAGGAGAGAGGATTCGAACCCCTGGAAGCCGTAAGGCTTCAACGGTTTTCAAGACCGCCGCATTCAACCGCTCTGCCACTCCTCCGTTTTATTCAATCTCACTTTGCAATAATCAAACTTTACAAAAAGAGCTGTGTAAATATTGTACCATAGATCATCTTTGTATGCATCCCTAAAGAAGTGAGGAAATCTATAAAATATATCTCCCCGAAAAGGGTATCTACTATTGCTTCTGCCAATATTATGTTAAAAGTTACAATCATTATGATTGAAAACATATGTCCCAATCTCAAGAAGTCCGGCTGTTTCAATCTTATCTTTTCTGATGTCAAAATGATGTGAAAGGATAGGGTGAATCCTATAGCAAAGAGGAAATATGGGAGAATATCTTTTTCTACATTAAATACAGACGACGATAGATATAGGAGACCGCTGATTACGGTATATATAGGAACAAAATATGGGCTGAGCTCTATAAAGAGATTGGTCTTTGTCGTCTTAACCGCACCACCTCTTCTGGTTACCTTAAAAGACTTAACCTTACCCCCACAAAGAAATGTCGCTAAAGAATGAACTACCTCATGACCAAAGATATAAAGATAATCAAGCTTGCTGATAAAAAGATTCAGTACAACATATCCGAGTATGCCCCAAATAAAATATAGGTTCTCCCCCGATATCGATCCGATCTTCTCTAGTTCACCATAAAAAGCGACAGCAGCTGCTATCGGTAACGGCAACAGCAGTATGGATATTATAAATGATACTGTGCGTTTTGCTAATCCCATATTCAGGTAGTTCTTCTTATATATTCCATTCCATCCATATAGGGCCTGAGTGGCTCAGGTATTTTAC
>JABMSB010000063.1 GCA_013202205.1 Candidatus Omnitrophota bacterium | reverse complement strand
GTGTTAAACAGATAGATGTCAAGAAGGTGGTCCAGAGAGCATTAGACCATATTATAGGGAGTCTCTCAAAGGGCGAGACAGTCGAATTGCGCAACTTCGGCATATTTAAGGTAAAGAGCCGTAAAGGCAGGATGGGGCGCAACCCAAGGACGGGAGATGCAGTACCCATACCGGAGAAGAAGGTAGTCACCTTCAAGCCCGGATTGATCATGAAGCAGGATGTAAAGTAGTATTTTAGTAACTGATCCATCCGCTCCTGATGAAGGTGGATTCATTGGGGCTGAGGATCGCAGCACTCATTTTACTTCATAATAAGCAGGAAGTAGGTGTAGTGCGTACGCAAGGAGGCAGTAGCATGGCAGAAGTAGGCAAAGTAAAGTGGTTCTCGAATGCAAAGGGCTATGGATTCATCGAGAGAGAAGGCGGCGAAGATGTATTCGTCCACTTCTCAGCCATCACGGGCGACGGTTTTAAGACGCTCGAAGAGGGCATGGAAGTCCAGTTCGAAGTGATCCAGGGCGAAAAGGGACCACAGGCTACCAATGTTGAAAAGGTAAAGAAGTAGCCAGATAAAGACGTAGGTTTCAATAAAAGAGGTTCTACCGCTAAAAAGGGTAGAGCCTCTTTTTTATTTGACTTTTGACCCTCCCTTATGTTAATATAATAAACCAATTCCCACCTATTTATAAGCTATAAATATAAGGGACAATGAAAGCACTCCGCGGTACAAAAGATATCTTGGGCAAAGAGATCAGGCTCTGGGAAGAGATAGAAGCTATCGCGCGGACCCTCTTTGCCAATTATGCCTACCACCGGATAAAGACCCCTATCATAGAAGAGACCGGCCTTTTTACCAAGAGCATAGGTGTGGCTACCGACATAGTCCAAAAGGAGATGTTCTCCTTTAAGGATAGGGCCGGCAGGGAGATCTCACTTAGGCCGGAGGGGACTGCCCCAATTGTACGCGCCTTTATAGAGCATTCCATATACAAGATAGAATCTTTTACTAAGCTATTCTATATCGGGCCTATGTTCAGGGCTGAGAGGCCTCAGGCCGGCAGGCAGCGCCAATTCCATCAGATAGGCGCTGAGGCAATAGGATCGTATAGCCCCTATGTAGACGCGGAAGTGATCGCGGTCATGGCCCACCTCTTAAAATCGGTGGGTGTAAAAAACTTTAAGATCAGGTTAAATAGCCTTGGCTGCCGCGATGATAAGAAGCGCATGGCCAAGGCATTGCGGGATTCATTAAAAGGGCAGCGAAAGCTATTCTGTGAGGATTGCCAGGGGCGCTACGAGCGCAACGTATTTCGGCTTCTCGATTGCAAAAATGAAAATTGCCGCCGGTTGCTAAAAAAGGTTCCCAAGACACTCGACCTTCTGTGCAAAGAGTGCCTGAGTCACTTTAAGACGGTAAAGGAGTTGTTGAGCGCTCAGTCAGTAGATTTTGAGGTAGATCCCTATCTGGTGAGGGGGCTGGATTATTATACGCGCACTGCCTTCGAAGTTACCCATCCGGGCCTCGGTTCAAAGGATGCAATAGGCGCAGGCGGTAGATACGATTACTTAATAGAGGATTTTGGAGGCCCCAAGGTAGGAGCCTGTGGGTTTGCCATAGGTTTTGAGCGGCTCGTCATGGCTATCTCAAATGAGGCCAAGGGTATCGTCTCAGGGGAATCTGCAAACACAACCGTCTACATAGCGTCTTTAGGAGCTGAGGCAAAGCGCCGGGGGTTTGAATTATTAGGCGAGGTGCGCAATAGCGGTATCTCGGCCGAATTCGATTACCAGGATAGATCCCTGAAGGCGCAGATGAGGGCAGCGGATAAGATGGGTGCGAAATTTGTTGCGATTATAGGTGAGGATGAGCTAAAAAAAGGTATTGTGACATTACGCGATATGGACACCAAGTCTCAGGATGAATTGAAGCTGAAGAGTTTCGTATCCGAGATAAGAGAAAGGGCGAAGATACAGCGATGAAGAAACGAACCCATGGATGCGGCGAATTAAGGGCAACGGATGTCGGCAAGGATGTAACACTTTCAGGTTGGGTACAAACCTGGCGTGACCACGGTGGTGTCGTATTCATCGACCTGCGCGATCGTACCGGTTTTACACAAGTTGTATTCAATACAGAGCTGGACAAAAAAATACATGAAGAGGCGCGGCGCCTAAGATGCGAGTATGTCATATCAGTATCCGGCAAGGTGTCGAAGCGGCCCGATGGGACCGAGAACCCGAAGATGCCCACAGGAAAAATCGAGATTATAACGAAGAGCTTCGAAGTATTGAATACCTCAGAACCGCCGCCATTTGAAATATCAGATGATGTTCAGGTGTCAGAGGATGTAAGGTTTGCCTATAGATACCTTGACCTGAGGCGCCCGAGCATGTACAAGAACCTCCATATACGCCATCGGGTATGCAAGATCATGAGGGACTATTTTACAGAAGAGTCTTTCCTCGAGGTTGAAACTCCGATACTCACCAAATCTACGCCCGAGGGCGCTCGGGATTATCTGGTGCCGAGCCGGCTCAACCCGGGCAAATTCTACGCCTTGCCACAGTCGCCTCAGCTCTTTAAGCAGATTCTTATGGTCTCGGGGCTCGAGAAATATTTCCAGATAACCAAATGTTTCCGGGATGAGGACCTCAGGGCAGATAGGCAGCCTGAATTTACCCAGCTCGATCTTGAGATGTCATTCTGTGAAGAGAATGACATATTCAGCCTCTCTGAGGAGTTGATGAGGAGATTATTTAAAGATATACTTGGCATAAAGATAAAGGTGCCTTTTGAGAGGATCGGCTACGGCGATGCTATCTCGCGCTACGGGACCGACAAGCCGGATACGCGATTCGGCATGGAGATAGTCGATATCTCCAAGATCTTAACCAAGTGCAAGCTTAAGATATTCAGCCAGGTGCTCACATCGAACGGTTCTATACTGGCCATTACCGTAAAAGGCGGAGACGCGTTTTCGATAAAGGAGATGGATGAGCTTACAGCTATCGCGCGCGATCTGGGCGCGGGAGGACTGGCGTATTTTAGGGTTAAAGAAGGCGGCAAGGTAAAAGCGCCCATAGAGAAGTATTTTTCCGAGGATGAAGTTAACGCCGTACTAAAAGAGACTACGGCCGTGGCAGGCGATCTTATCCTCTTCATGGCAGGTAAGACTGCCGCATCGAGAGAGATCCTGGGTAGCCTGCGCCTTCACCTCAATAGGAAACTAAATCTCACAAAAAAGGATGATTTCAAATTTTTGTGGGTTGTCGATTTCCCTCTCTTTAAATACAATGAGGAAGGCAAGCGATGGGATTCCGAGCACCACCCATTTACCTCGCCTCGGGCAGAAGATCTCGATCTCCTGGAGAAGGAGCCGGGTAAGGTGAAGTCGCGCTCGTATGACCTTGTTGTCAATGGCATGGAGATGGGCTCAGGCAGCATAAGGATACACAAGCGAGACCTGCAGGAGAAGATATTTAAGATTATTGGCATCGAGAAGGAAGAGGCACAGATGCGTTTCGGATTCCTTTTAGATGCGTTCAAATACGGGGCGCCGCCGCACGGTGGCGTGGCTTATGGAGTGGATAGGCTTATCACGCTATTTACAGGTAGTGATACAATAAGAGATGTGATCGCCTTTCCAAAGACCCAGAAGGGGACATGTCCGCTGACTGCGGCACCCTCGGATATTTCCGAGCAGCAACTCAAGGAGTTAAGTCTTAAAATAAGTAAATAAAAGGGGAGGTAGTCTTATGAAGAGGATAGTCTTATTGTCAATTTCAATTATGCTCATATTTGCTCTCTCAGGCTGTGGTTGTGTGAGAACATATACCTTTCAGAAGGAACGGTTAGACCAGAATATTGTTTCGTCTGACAATAACAGGGGTTATTTGATGGGTACGCCGCCGCCAGTTACAAAGACCACACCTTCTACAAGGACGATGGTCGGTATAGATGTTGAGCTCCCCATGGCGAGCGAGATTAAGGAGAAGGCCAAGAAAGATAGATTGAAGAAGAGAGGGGATATAGCCAAGCCCGAATCGAGAAAAAAGGTGGGAAGGGCTTTTACCAGTGATAGCGAGATTTCCGGCAATAGGGGTTATGTAATGGGCAGTACAACAGATAAGTCAAGCATATTAACAGAGAACGCTATTCCCACTAGAGCTACAAGTGCAACTTCTTCTGTTGCAGCAAAGTTTGAGGCCGGGGATGTCAAGGTTTCCACGATGCGCAAGGAAAAGGTTTTTGATACCTATGTTGTCCAGAAGGGTGATACCCTCTCTGAGATATCCGCAAAGAGCGAGATATATGGTACTTCCAAGAAGTGGCGCGAGATATTTGAGGCAAATAGAGATATTCTAAAGAGGCCCGAAGCAATACGCGTCGGACAGGCGCTCCGGATACCACGCAACTCAGATGAAGATATTAAATAAAAGAAGGGGCGATCAGGCTAAAAGATGAAGCTAAAAATTGATCTGCAATTCTTAAAGAAACCGCTATCGCTGCAATTCATTAAAAGGTTGCAGCGTTCCCTCTTAGGGGTGGCGCTCTTTTTGGCGTTGATCGCTACATTCTATGTCAGCAGCGGCCTCTATATGCGGGGCGCGTTAAGTGAGGGTGACATAGCGCTGCGCGATATATATGCGCCCCAGAGTTTTACATATCCCGGCGAAATAGATGAGAAAGTGACGAAACGCCTCACAGAAGAGGCGGCGAAACAGGTCGAGCCGCTGTACGATAAGTTACCCGATGTATGGGAAGGCGCCGAGACGAAACTGGCGACATTCTTCGATAAGCTGGCGGTTATCAGGGAGGCCGGTGCAGGCGAACAGAAAGATATGCTAAGCGCGCTGCAGGATGAGCTTTCTATCGCATTGACCGATATGAACGCAAACTTCTTTCTAGATACAGAGCAATTCAGAGAGGCAAAAGAAGCAGCTGTCTATGCGATGAATGAGCTCGTGGATGCGCTTATTCTCACAGACGAAAATAAAGAGATGCTTATAGCGGAGGAGACCTCTGCCATAATGGTGCGTGACCTCAGTACCCAGGTTGAGAAGAAGGGTGAGGTGGCAGGTATAATTGTACCCTCTGACATACCCCGCATCGTCTCGAAAATCCTCTCCAAGTCACCTACGGTGCCTGAGGGATGGCGAATACGCAAGGCAATCGCTCAATTACTGCAGGTTCTCTTAAAAGAGAACCTCGCTACTAATCCCACAGAGACCCTGCAGCGAAGGAAGGCCGCCTCAGATAGCATAAGACCATACCGCAAGCCGGTTGAGGTCAAAAAGAATGAACTTATACTGGCCAAGGGCGAGAGAGTTACCAAGATACATCTCAATAAGCTGAGCCGCTTAAATCAGACGCGGACACTGGGCAATGTAGGCTCATACTTAGCCGGTGTGAGTATTATCATCCTGATCCTAATCCTCGTTGGCATTATGTGCCTATTCATATTCGAAAGAAAGATTCTCTCAGATACGAAGTCCTTGCTTTTAATCTCCTTTGTGACGTGGCTGACGGTTGCAGGGTCACAGGCGATTGCGGCATCACCCCTGCCGACATATCTAATACCGATCCCTGCCGCGGCGATGCTCCTGGCAGTGCTGCTTGGATTTAGGGCGGCATATATCACTACCGTGATACTCTCCATCATAGTGGCCTTAGTTGCCGAAAATAGGTTTGAAGTAGCTCTGGCTTCCCTGATTGGAGGCAGCGCCGGCATATATTTCGCCATAGGTACGCGCAGGCGTGCGCAGCTGGTCAAGGCAGGTTTTCTAGCCGGTGTAGCAAGTTTTATAGGCATAGTCGGCATAGGTTGCTTAAACCGGCTTCACTACGATATCTTTGCCATAGACGGGGGGTGGGGACTACTGAACGGCATCTTATCGAGCTTTGTCGTGATGGGGCTCCTGCCGCTCTTTGAACATTCCTTTAAGATGACAACCAATATTACACTACTTGAACTTTCCGACCTAAACCATCCGCTGCTTAAAGAGCTGATCCTCAAGGCCCCCGGCACATATCACCACAGCCTTATAGTGGGCAATCTCGCCGAGGCTGCGTGTGAGGCGATCGGCGCGAATTCACTCTTAGCCAGAGTAGGGTCATACTATCACGACATAGGCAAGACGGAGAAGCCCGAATATTTCAGCGAAAATGAGACCGAGTATAAATCCCGGCACGAAAACCTCGCGCCGTCTATGAGCGCATTGATTATAATCAATCATGTGAAGGATGGTGTTGAGCTTGCCCAAAAGTATAATTTAGACCAAACCATAGTAGATTTTATAGAACAGCATCACGGTACGAGCCTCATCTATTATTTTTATCAGCGCGCGCTGGAGAAGACGGACAGCGACCAAAAGCTGGATGAAGAGGAGTTTAGGTATCCGGGGCCAAGGCCGCAGTCAAAAGAGGCGGCAGTCGTATTATTGGCTGATGCGGTTGAGGCGTCTTCGCGTACCCTCAGCGAACCGACGCCCTCCAGGATAAGGGGGCTGGTCCGTAAGATAATAAACAATAAATTTATCGATAGCCAGCTTGATGAGTGTGATCTCACCCTGAAGGCCCTCGATACGATTGCAGAGACCTTCTCGCGTATCCTTATAAGCATCTTCCATTCGCGCATCGAATATCCGGAGAGGGAAGAGCTACAAGAAGCGAAGGAGCGCAGGAATGGGAAGAAGAAGCAGGATAAGAAGTAATAGAAGATCTAAGTTGATAAGGGTCTCCTTTAATGCTGGGACAGGGAATATAGGACGCAGGCGGATATCTTTATTTTTGAGCAAAATAGTAAGACGCCTCGGCCTTAAAGGTTGCGCGCTTTCGGTTCTCTTGGCAGATGACAGAAGTATGAAAGCCCTCAATAAGCGTTTTAGGGGGACAGCCCGCACTACCGATGTCCTGGCCTTTAGCATGCTTGAGGGGCGCAAGGTGGCAGGCGAGAAGGGCCTTCTGGGGGATGTGGTGATATGCGTCGATACCATAAGGCGTAACGCTCGAGAGCGAGGAGACAGAGTGGCATACGAGATGGGGTTCTGTTTGGTCCACGGCATCTTACACCTTTTGGGTTATAAGGACGGCCGCGCCAAAGATCGGGAATATATGAATTCTATGACGCAAAAATTGATAAAGGGAGTTTCAATATGAACGCACGCAAGAGGACCGTTGTCGATGCGTTAAATGACGCTGTCGATGGCATAGCACATGCCTTCGGGCGTGAGCGGAACATGCGGCTCCATCTTCTCTTTGCATTGTTAGTAATTATCATCGCCGTATGTTTAAATTTCTCAAAGCAGGAGATCCTGTTATTATCGACCATAATAAGTTTTGTATTTATGGCCGAGATGTTTAACACGGCAGTCGAAATTACCGTCGATACACTCAGGCAGGAGATGCACCCAAAAGCGCGAAAGGTAAAGCATATATCCGCAGGGGCCGTTTTGATAGCGGTCATAAATGCGGTTGTGGCAGGATATATACTCTTTTCCCGCCATCTCGCGCTTTCGTGGGAGGCGGGTATATCGAGGGTTAAGCAATCCCCGGCATATGTCAGCTTTATAGTTCTGCTTTTGGTGTTGATTCTGGTTATCGCAATTAAGATGTATCTGCGCAAGGGGACGCCATTTAGGGGAGGGATGCCGAGCGGCCATGCGGCCTTCGGGTTTTCCGCATGGACGATGATAGCATTTATCAGTAAATCGACCCTGATCACCGTGCTTGCCTTCGGAATGGCCGTGCTCATTGCCCGCAGTAGGATCAAGAGGCATATACATAGTCTCTGGGAGGTCGCATCGGGCGCGCTCTTAGGTATATTCGTAACGATATTTATTTGGCATATATTCAAAACGTAAGACGAGGCCTTTTAAGTGGCAAGAAATAACAGGTTCAGACAAAAGAGGAGGAGGGTTGTAATGCTGGCGAAGATAAGAAACTCTTTCTTTACGGGTATAGCTATCACATTCCCGATCCTTTTTACCATAGCGATCGTCAAATTTATAGTCGTAAAGATAAACGAGATGGTCTTGACCCCGCTCCTTGAAACTTTCGGGCCATACCTGCAAGGGGGATATGCCCTATTTCTAGCCCGCTCGACGGTATTTATCCTGGTGGTAGTTGTAATCACGCTAATAGGGTTTGCGGCACGGCTCCTCTTTCTGAACAAGTTCTTTGAATTTTGGGAAAGATTTTTGACGGGTGTGCCCATGGTCGGCAAGATATATACGGCCATTAAGCAGATAAGCAATGCCTTCCTGGGGCAGGGAAGGTCTTTCTTTCAGAAGGTCGTATTATTGGAATACCCGAGAAAAGGTTTATTCGCCATAGGGTTCGTTACATCGATGGAGAAGGGCGAGGTGGAGCGGAGGATCAACCAGGATACAATAAGTGTCTTCGTCCCTACGGCACCCAACCCCACAAGCGGTTTTTACCTTTCTGTGCCGAGGTCTGACCTGCGGTTTCTGGACATGTCCGTAGAAGAGGCATTTAAGTTGATCATATCGAGCGGTGCGATCACCCCCGACGATCTCCTTAAGGGTAAGGACCCCGATTAAGGAGATTCAGGGTGGGAGTTAACACGACAGATGCTATCGTTCTTAGGAGAAGAGAGTTCCGCGAAACGAGCCTTCTCGTTACTCTATTTACGAAAGATTTTGGCAAGATAAATGGTTTGATAAAGGGTGCAAGAGGTGCCAGGGCACAGGCGGGTTTAAACCCACAGCTCTTTACCCTAAATAGGATAGTATTCTATCCGCGCAAGCGCGGCGATCTCGATATGGTCACGGAATGTGACCTCATCGATTTCTTTGATGATGCAAAGAGGGATCTCGAGCGCTTGGCATTCGCAAGCTATTTTGGTGAGTTGGTAGATGTGGTTGGGCAGGCGCGCCAGCCGAGCAGTGAGTTATTCGATCTATTATTAAACTCGTTAAAGCGCTTATCGGATAATAGCAGCGCCAAGCGTACCGCGCGCATATTCGAGATAAAACTGCTAAAGATTTTAGGCCTCTCCCCAAATCTAACAAATTGCGTGGGATGTAATAAAGATATAGAGTGGAAGGCGACCGATCGGGCAAGCTTTGTGCTGCGCGACGGCGGCCTGCGCTGCAAAGAATGTGATACGGGCAATTCCGTTACAAAAGGGGTATTGCCGATACTGCGTGGCACGGCAAATTTTATTATGCATGTAGAGCGGGCATCTCATGAAAGGGTATCCCGCATAAAGGTAAGTAGGCCTGTAGGGGTTCAGCTGGAGAGGCTGATGGGCGCATTTATAGCCTTCTACGTAAAGAGTAACCTAAAGAGTGTAGATTTTTTAAGGAAACTGAAGATATGAATATACAAGAGCAGATTGGGCGATTGAATAAATTTTGGGCAAAGAGAGGTTGTCTGATAGCGCAAGGGATGGATCTCGAAGTGGGCGCGGGTACATTCCATCCACTGACATTCTTTAAGTCGCTGGATGATAAGCCGTGGAAGGTTGGATATGTCCAGGCCTCGAGAAGGCCTGCAGATGGACGTTATGGCGACAATCCATTGAGGATGCAGCGGTACTATCAATACCAGGTT
>JABMSB010000062.1 GCA_013202205.1 Candidatus Omnitrophota bacterium | reverse complement strand
GCGGAGTTTCATGATAAAAATAGGTGTATGCCAGGCGCATATAATAGGGCAATAGGGGCTATAGAAAATCTGAAGCAGCATGGACCGGATGTAAATATCGTTTTAAACGCCATCTTTTCACCCGAAGACCCATTTCAGTGTCTCCATACCGTAGAGCTGGCTCGCAAGTTCAATCTTTATGTAAAAGTTCAGCCTTTGAACCAACACCCAATTTTTAACAAAGAAAACTATAGCACGATATCTTCCGCGAAGACCATTGTTTCTCATCAGATACAAGAGGTTGCGGCGAAATTGAAGAAAGAAAAGCGCGTGGTAAATTCAAAGATCTTTCTTGATAATATTCACAACTTTTTCTGCAAGAAGGAAGACCTGATTTTCAGAAAATCTCCCTGCATCTACGGATACTATTACATCGAAATCCAGGAAGATGGGACCATCTTTCCGTGTCTGACGGGATTGGACTGGCAAAATGGCGCAAAATTTAGCGGAAGCCTAAAAGACCTTCTTCATTCAGACGGATACAGGCATCTTTTAGAAAAATTAAAGAGCTGCAAGGCGTGCAGGGACAATTACTATATCTGTTATTATGAACCCAGAATCAACTTTCCGATAAACAATTTCCTTAAAGAATTTTTTCATAGGTAATAAAGAGATCAGCCTGGAAATATCGCAATCAGGCTTAGGGGGATAGCCGATAAGATGCCGAATCTGATCAGGGTATTTAAAAATAGAAAAAGAGAGTTGATTTATCTCGGGGTCGTAGTCCTGGTCTATTTCGTTCAGAAATTCCTCAGCTATAAAACAGGCATCTATATGGAAGAATGCCGTGATGCCAATGCCCATCTGATGGCATTAAATGGATGTCTGCCATACGCGGATTCCGGGTGCTGGCTCTATGGGCCTTTCGCTTTTTGTATATATCCTTTGATCTTTAAAATATTCGGCGCCAATCTCGTCGTGCTTCGCATGAGCTACATTATTATCGGTTCGCTTGTCATACCTTTGGTCTATTTTTTAGCCAGAAGATTAATGGTTCCATTGTGGGCAGCCCTGGCGGCTTTTTTGTCCATTACTTTGATAGACGTGCCGTTTTATACCTACAACCATATCCTGGCAACCGTAGCCGGGCTATGCGCCTTGCTCTTTGTTATATGGTTTATCGAAAGGCGCGCCACTTATAATCTATTCCTTGCCGGAATCTTTGTCGGCATAACTCTTTTGGTCAAACCTTTCTTAATGGGGCTGGGCACATTCTCTTCCATAGTCTTCTTTTTGGCCCTTTTAAAATTCAGAAAAAACCTCTCCTCTATTCGGATAAAGCCCAAGCATATCGCGGCCGTAGTTTTTGGTGTAGTCTCTATGTTGATGCCCTTTTTCATTTATTTCGCCATCCATGGGGGCCTCTATAAATTTTTAGCGCATATGACACCGGTTGGCCCTGACCGCGCCAGCGGATTTTACCACTATTCATATGGACCCCCATTATCCCAATATTGGGAAGCAGTTATAACGGCCGCGCCTTATAAACTCTTATTTTCTCCCGCGCAATGGAGGGTAATCCTCGCCGAGTCGTTCGACAGTTTAATCCGGATTTCACCCATCATCTTTCCCCTGGGCATTCTGTTATTAAACAAGTTTTCCCGCAGATGCCGTTCGGTATCAAAAGACGGCCGGGTTTATTTTCTGCTCTTTACGATCTTCTCCATTTTTATCTCTGCTCAAACTTTGTTTTATCTTCAGCATATGAGCAGAAGCTTCACTGCGCAGGTACCGCTTCTCTTGGTAGCCTATTTCTTATTTTTGATCAACAACAAAAAACTTTACAGCCGGAAGGATCGCTTCATAAGATACGCAGTAGGTATAGCGACCATCGTCTTTATCGTTTTCCTAACCTCTTTGCATTTTTTCCGCTATCCTTATTCAGCAAGCAAAAGATATGTTGCGCCCTTGGAGCTTGAACGCGCCAGAGGCATAAAGGTAACCCCCGCAGAAAAAGAGCTTTATGAATCACTCAATACATTCCTGTCAGAACATTCAAGGGAAGACGATCCTATAGCAATTTTGGGGCACTGTCCGACATTATCTTTTTTAAGCCAGAGGCATAATATATTTAATGGCGAAACCATTATTATGGAATTGGACTATTTGGCCAGGCACGCCAAGGATTCACCCCAAGACCAGGAGAAACTGAGGAAGCTTGAGGATCGCCTGATCAATAAGCTTAAAACGGAAAAGCCAAAATTTATATTAGAACCGATCATGTTTGCGGCAGAATATGCAGAGACCCGGCTTAATAGGTATGTTGCCCGCACATATACTTTAGAAAAGACGCTCGGCCCCGCTGAGATCAATATATATATGCCGGGGATAGTCAAGATCTACCGATTGAAGACATACCATGAGATCTTGATAAAGTGACCATCATCGGGGCTCCTTAGAAGCCTTAAAAGGAGCCCCTTTTCCCATTAAAATGCCGCTTTTCTTCTCCTTGACAGCCTACCAATAATATTATATAATGCATACTCCTTCCCCGCAGTACTATATATAGTATATATAGTATGATTATGGGGTAAGCAGGCTAATAATGAGGTGATTTTATGATAAAGCGCTATACACTCCCCAAAATGGAGAGGATCTGGACAGAAGAGAATAAGTTCCAAAAATTTTGTGAGGTGGAGATCCTTGCCTGTGAGGCTATGGCCCGTTTAGGGCTGATACCCAAAAAGGCGGCAGCGACCATTAGGCGCAGGGCACGCTTTGACATAGAACACATAAAAGAGATAGAGGCAAAGACCCACCACGATGTTATAGCCTTCCTGATAGATCTCGGGGAAAGCGTTGGCGAAGATTCCAAGTATATCCACAAGGGCCTTACCTCAAGCGATGTACTCGATACCGCACTCTCGGTTATGATGTGCGAAGCCGCAGAGATATTACACCAGGGCCTTACCCGGTTATGCAAGGCCTTGCGCAAAAAGGCCCATAAGTACCGACATGCCGTTATGATGGGGCGCTCACATGGCGTACATGCCGAACCAGTCACATTTGGCCTTAAGATGGCCTTATTCTATGATGAGATGAAGCGGAATATAGCCCGGCTTAAAGAGGCAAAAGAGACGGTGTCGGTTGGTAAGATCTCAGGGGCCGTCGGCACATATGCCAATATAGACCCGCGCATTGAAGAATATGTCTGTAAGAAACTGAAGCTCAAGGCAGCGCGTATCTCTACGCAGGTTTTGCAGAGAGATCGACATGCCCACTACATGTCCACACTCGCGATTATAGGGGCCTCTCTTGAAAAATTGGCTGTAGAGATAAGGCACCTTCACAGGACAGAAGTGGACGAAGCAGAGGAGCCGTTTGCTAAAGGGCAGAAGGGTTCGAGTGCGATGCCGCACAAGAAGAACCCCATCATCTGCGAGCGTGTAACAGGCCTGGCAAGGGTTTTGCGTGGCAACGCCATGGCTGCGATGGAGAACGTCGCGCTGTGGCATGAGAGGGATATTTCACACTCCTCCGTTGAACGCGTTATAGTGCCGGATTCGACGATACTCTTAGACTATATGTTGGAGAAAATGGTGGGGGTGATAGACGGGCTTGTAGTAAAGACCGATAGCATGATGGATAATCTTAATAAGAATCGGGGCATAATATTCTCACAGAG
>JABMSB010000061.1 GCA_013202205.1 Candidatus Omnitrophota bacterium | reverse complement strand
GGGCACGGTCGCGTAGCTATACCCCCTTATTATCGCCTTAAGCGGAAGCTCGACCGTTAAATTGAAATGGTTGGAAAAAAGCGGCTGGACGCCCTTGATCACTTCTTTTTTATAGGCTTTAAATGGGCAATTGAAATCGTGCAGCTTTAAACGTGAAAGGCTGGCTAAAACAAAATTGAACGTCCTAGAAGCTATTATCCGAAACAATCCCGCCTTCCTGCCATATCTCCAACCAGAAACTAAGTCATAATTCTCTTCCATCTTTTTCACCAGCATTGGGATTTCGCTTGGATCATCCTGGAGATCAGCATCCATTGTAATTACTATGTTGCCAGCTGCATATTCAAAACCAGCGCACAGGGCGCTTGACTTCCCGTATTTCTTTCTTAGTCTTATGACCTTAAGGTGTGGATCTTTTTTTGCCAACTCCTGTAACGCCGCGATCGAACCATCTGACGACCCATCATCAACAAATATAATCTCATAAGTTTTATTCATCCCATCCAAAACACCCTTGATTTCACTGTGGAGCTCTTCGATCGATTCTTTCTCGTTAAATAAAGGAACGACTATCGAATAATCTTTCATTTTATACCTCCGTATTAATACTTCTCTTTAGAAAAGATAATGCTTCGTGCGAATGCTACTGCATTCTTTATAAAAGCCAACAACCCCGCACGTTTAAAATTATACCATATGCGTGCGGGGGTAAAATAGAACATTAAAAAACCCTTTCGTTGAAGCTTGACTAGATCCTCCCGCCTTAAATCGTTCACCTCTATGACGGCGCCTCCATATCGTCTATATTCAGCAAAATCGTCTGTCAGCAGCCTCATGCCGTGCCTTTCTGCTTTTGCCATATCGTAAAGTTCGGTCGCAGGATAGGGTGTAGCAATATTTATATACGCTTGATCGCAACCTTTGAGGGTTCTCGTAAAATTTAGAGTCTCCATAGCTGTCTCGTATGTCTCTCCCGGAAGGCCTAACATTACCGATGCTCGTGTTTCAATGCCAAGTTTCTTAGCAATGGGATAAGCCCTTACATATGCATCTAACGGAATTTCTTTCTTGGCGATTTCGGAGATTCTCGCGTTTGCGCTCTCGAGACCGAAAGAGATTCTAACAAACCCGGCATTTTTCATCATCTTTAAAATATCGTAATTAACAGTGTTTGCACGCGTCCAACCTTCCCACGTGATATCAAGCTTGCGTTCTTTTATGCCGCGGCAAAGCTCCTTAACCCTTTCATGGTTTAGCGTAAGTGTATCATCTATAAAAGCGTAATGCTTAATGTCGTCCTTTTCGACAAGAAATTGAATTTCATCCAATACTCTGGCGATAGATCTGTTTCTCACCTTTTTCCCAAAAATGGTATGTGCGGAACAAAAAATACACTTGAAGGGGCATCCCCTGCTTGTAATAATAGGTGTAAATTTAACGAGCCCTTTTCCCGGTACACTCCATTTGTATCTATCTAAATCCAGCTTGTCTCTTGCTGGAAATGGGATAGAATCCAGATCATCTATTAAGTCGGGTGGCCTATTCACTTTTATCTGTTCTTGATCGTTCCTATAGATAAGACCTTGAACATCTCTAGGTTTTGTTTTTTCTTTAAAAAATTGCATAAAATCAAGTATACTTCTCTCACACTCTCCATATAGACAGTAGTCGATATCTCTGCATTCGGACAGGCATCGGTCTAAGACGACTGTACAATGAGGGCCCCCCATAAAAATAGGTATCGATGGAAACATCTTTTTAAGTTCGGCTGCCAGGTTCTTCACTATATAAAAAATAGGGGTAGCAGCTGTAATGCCGATGATTTCAGGCCTAAATCGCCCGACTTCTTTTATTACATCATGGATGGTCTTGTTTTCCATTTCCGAATCTATTATTTTTGTAATGTAACCTTCTTTCTCAAGAACAGCCGAGAGATAACACAAGCCCAGGGGAGGGTATCCATTTCCTGTCTTGGCCGCACTCTTATAGCTCCCATACACATCTGACCATGGGGGGGCGATAAACAATACTTTCATATTATACTCTCTTTCCTATAATAACTTATGCTTGGCTATGATAACAAAATGTGACCTGAGCCGCGCAAAGAACAAAGGAGAATCTTCTAGTTTACGAATAAATGCAAAAAACTTTTGTGGAGGCCACATTCGATAAGGAAAACACAGCGAATTTATAGAAGACGTGGTTATCGATTTGAATCCACCGGCTAATAGAGATCGTAATCTTCCTAAGCTCAATCTTAACTGACCTCTTTCGGACTTTTTGATTAAACTCAAAACAAAAATAAACGGATTAAGTCTATTGGGCTCTATCGATACCATAACTCCCGCATCTTTACATAATCTCAGGGCATTCTTAATGGATAATTCTACTTCGTTGACATGATGCAAGACGCTGTTGAATATGACAATATCAAATTGCTTATCAGCGAATGGGAGACTCTCCGCTTTAGCAACGCAAAACTTTGCATCATCATTTTTATATTTCGCCACCTGTAACTGTGTGGGAGATATATCTACCCCAAAACAAGAAAGTTTTGGATGCATTTCTTTGAGATATTTTAAAAACGTTCCATCGCCACATCCAATGTCTAAAATTTTTTTATTTGATCCTAAGTCTATATTTTTATTGAGAATATCGATTCTTTTTTTGTAATAAACTTTTGCATTCCTTTCATTTAAGTGTTTTGCCATTTTATGTCGTTACCCCTCTCCCCCCATAAAACCTTCTCCTTGCATCCTCAAAAACAACATATATCGCCGGTATGATAAATATGGTCAATATGGTTGAGCTCATGAGGCCGCCGATGACGGTGATGGCCAGGGGGCTCCAGAGGTTGGCACCCTCGCTCTTATCCATCGCCATCGGCAAAAGACCTAATACGGTGGTGGCAGTGGTCATCAGGATGGGCCTTATGCGGTCCCGGCTCGAGGCGATGGCAGCGCGGAATCCGCTGAAACCTTTCGTCTTGTGCAGATGGTTTATGTGATCGACCAGTATAATCGAATTATTGACGACTATGCCGGCAAGCATCATCATGCCGATACGGACCCCCATGCCCACCGCCTTACCCGTTATAAAGAGTGCCAGGCCTGCACCTATCAGGGCGAGCGGCACCGCCGCCATTATTATAAATGGCTGGATATACGACTCGAAGAATGAGGCAAGGACCAGAAATACGAGTATCAAAACCAGCGCGATTACTATATTAAACTGCTTTGCGGCCTTAATCAATGATGGGTAGTCCCCTCCAAACCTATAGAAATAGTTCTCGGGGAATTTCACATCGGCTAAGTGGGTCTTGACAATATCCGCTATCTGGCCTAGCGGAATCTTCCCTATATTGGCGCTGACCTGCACCATGCGGTTGCGGTCCTTGCGCCATATTTCACTTGGACCCAGCATAAACTTGAAATCCGAAAGTTGTTCAACCAATACCCATCTTTGGGGCGGATAAAGAATAAGCCTATGCACATCTCGGAATGAATTTCTATGTTCCTTGTCAAGCCTTCCTATAACTTCTACTTCCCTGCCCTCCGTATGGAATAGCGTGGCCCGCAGCCCTCTCATCTGGGCATGCACCTGGCTGGCAATCCCGTCGGTATCGATCGCGAAAAGGCCTGACCGTGCTTTGTCCACCACTATACCCATCTCAGGCCGGCCCTCCCGCGTATGAATCTTGATATCTGTAAGCCCGGGGACTGCTTTAAGGCGCGAGGCGCACGATATGGCGAGCTCCCTTAAAATGTCGTAATCGTATCCGAAGACATCGAGTATTATCTCGTTCGTACCAACCTCTTGTTCTTCCTTGTAGTGTATAAATGCGGGCTTTAGCCTGTCTGTCATTGGACGCAGGAGATCTATTATATTCTGGGCAGAGCGTTTTCTCTTTCTTATGTCTATTAACTCAACGTGTATCTTGCTCGACCATCCTTCGACCCGTGAAGAAAATCGCTTTATCTCTGGCACCCTCTCTAAAAGCTTCTCTATCTTCTTTACAAAATCGTCATTTACATTTATCTTAACCCCGGGGGGGAGCTCTATAAATACGGTAAATTTATCCTGCTCGGTCGTACCCATAAACTCCATCCCGAGTTTAGTAAAGATAACGAAGGCTGAAAGTGTAAAAAGGGCGACTATAAGAATGAGTATAAAATATCTCCGTTTCAGGACGAATGCAACTGCCATCCTGTGCCATCCCTTCTTAATCGAGAAGCAGACAAGGGCGCTAACCAGAACTATTACATAATATATCAACCCCACAGCTACAAGACGCCTATACCAGGTCTTTGTGGTAACCAAAGCGCCTACCAATGCTGCTATCAGGACAAAGGCGTGCATCTTCATTATGTGCTGAAGTCTTCTTGTAGGCCTGGATAGGTTTGGGAATCTTAGCCGTGATAAAAAACCTATTCTTAACGAAATCTTCTGATTGGCTGTTTCTTCCTTTGCGCCGACTCTTTTGGATCGTGCCGCAAGCATAGGTACCAATGTAACCGCGACAAATAATGAAACGATAAGTGAAAAGGTAACTGTCCAGGCTACGCCGCTGTAGAGTATCTCGGTTTCACCTTTGATGAAGAACATCGGGAGAAAGACTATAATAGTTGTGATGGTAGAGGCAATTATCGCAACTATAACCTCTTTGCTTCCTGCTATCGCGGCCATCTTATTATCAAGCCCTTCCTCGTGCTTCTTTACAATATTCTCGAATACAACTATAGAATTATCGACCAGCATTCCTACGCCCAATATCAGGCCAAATAGTGTCATGAAATTTATGGTCAGGCCTTTGAACTTCATAAGGCTGAATGTAATTATTACAGATATGGGTATGGATGCGGTTACAATAAGCAGGGGGCGTAACCTCCTGACGACAAGAAGAGCCAAGACCGCCGCACCTAAGACAAAGTAGAGGAGCTTACTCGGACATACAAGGACGAGCGGGACGGCTGCGATTATGGCGATATACACAGGAAGCCTGAACCTCCTAAGGGTAATCAAAAGTACCAGGATTATCAGTATCCCACCTTTAAGAAGGGATGACTTTAAATTATTTATTGCCTTCTCGATAAATTCCGACTGGTCCCTCGTCATTACTATATTTATATCACTTGGCAAAATCTTCTTGGCATCCTCAAGCTCCTTCTTGATGGCTTCAGCTATCTTAACGGTATTTTCGGTACTCTCCTTCTGGACATATATCGAAACTATATCCTGCATATTCAATCGCGCAAAACTCTTTGCGTCAAGATACCCATCCTCAACCTTAGCCACGTCTCCTATTCTTACGATTGAGCCGCTGGGAGTAGCGGCTATGCCCAGGTTTCTTATCTCATCTACGGTATCAAATTCACCTATCGTCCTTATGAGATATTTATTCTTATCTACATTGACCTCGCCGGCCAATAAATTCAGATTGTTTAATCCCAGGACATCTATTACCCTATTGAGATTAAGCCCGTATCCATGCAATTTATGTTTATCTACATCTATCATTATTTTGCGCTCCCGGCCGCCAAATACCTCGACATTGGCTACACCCTCGGCCCGCTTAAGGCGTTCCTTGAGTTTCTCATCGACGATCTTGCGCACTTCCTCTGTACTGCGCCAGCCGCTCGTGACCGCAAGTATGATTATGGGCATATCGGTCTGCCTGAATTGCGCGATGACCGGCTTCTCAACCGACTTTGGCAGCTTGTTCTTAATACGGGCGAACTTCTCTCTGACCTCAAGGGCGGCAAAATCCATATCTATGCCCGGCTCAAAATAGAGCACGACCGTGGCTTCTCCCTCTTTGGAGATGGATAGTATTTTTCGCAGATGACTTACTGTAGAAAGGGCTTCTTCGACAGGCCTGGTGACGTACTGTTCAACCTCGGTTGGTGGTATGCCACCACGTATATTTAGGATAACGCTTATCTGGCCAAAGCTGACATTCGGGTATAATTCTACGGGGAGTTGCATAAGAGAGATGGCGCCTATCAAGATCAGCGCCAAGAAGATCATGAGTATAGTGACTGGCCTATTTATCGCAAATTGAGGTAGATTCATCTAAATACCGCCATCTATGGGGAGCTATCCGGTCTTTGGGGATCTTATCTTCTTTCCGATTTCAAAGGTGATGATCAGTATCGCTGGTATAACGACCAATGTTAAGAAGGTAGAGACCAACAACCCGCCCATAACGCTTATAGCGAGCGGTGAGCGCAATTCTGAGCCCTCGCCTACCCTGAGCGCCATAGGAAAGAGGCCCAATATCGTCGTAAGGGCGGTCATCATTATGGGGCGCAAGCGTGTGCGGGAGGCCTCGACAACGGCCGCGTACGTATCCTTCCCGCGAGCAAGAAGCATGTTGGTATAATCTATCAGGACAATACCGTTATTAACAACTATACCACCAAGCATTATTACGCCTAATATGGCAACAACGTTTATAGAAGTATGTGTAACATATAAGGCGATCAATACTCCTATAAGAGAAAGAGGAACGGTGAACATTATCACAAACGGCTGCCACAAAGATTCGAATTGAGCCGCCATGATCATATAGACAAGAAGGACTGACAAAAGAAGTATGAATTTCAACCTATCGAAAGATTCCTCCATTTCTTCGCTCTCGCCGGCTACCTTTATAGAATAGCCCTGAGGTACCTCTACATTCTTAAGGTATGATTTGATATCGCCCACTACCTCATTGAGGGCTCTCTTATATATGTTGGCAAAAACGAGCACCACCCTCTGCTGCTCCACTCTCTTTATCTCGCTCGGACCTCTGCCTTTGTCGAATGTCGCTATTTCACCTAGTGGTACATTGAATCCTTCGGATGAATAGATCAATAAAGAATCCAGTTCCGGCAAGCTATCCCTATCTTCTTTTCTCAAGCGTACCCGTACATCTACCTCTTCACCCTTCTCCCTATATTCCGTGGCCACAGATCCTTTTATGGCAATCTGTGCTGCCAATGCCACATCGGTAACTGACAAGCCATAGGTGAGCGCTTTATCCTTTTTTACCGTAACCTTTGTTTCGGGAGATGGTTCTGCTATGCTGTTTTTGATACCATATACACCCTTTACCTTCGAGATCTCTCTTTCAACAAGATGGGTCAATGATGCCAGCGCGCTGAGATCCTCGCCGTTTATCTCTATGACTATAGGAGCAGACTGCTCCTCTGCTGCCGCGGCTATCCCCTCCTGCAACACATATTCTATTCTGGCGCCTTCTAAGGGAAGCTTCGGTTCTGACTCTTTGATATACTGGACCACATCCCTGGTATTGCGCTTCCGTTTCTTCTTTAATTCTACTATAATCTGTGCCTGATGGGATCCGAGCTTCTCAAGAGCTTCTGCCGCGTCCAACCCCGAGCCCTTCGTAGAACCGACAGTAACACTGGCATTCTTTATCTCCGGTATATCTTTTAAAAAATCCTCTACCTTCCTGCTTACCCGGTCTGTTACTTCGAGGCGTGTCCCCGACGGCATGTTCAATTTGAGAATAAACTGCCCCTGGTCGACCTTGGGCATAAGCTCTTTTTCAAGCGGCAGGATAAGGATCATGCTCGCCAAAAATATGACCAACACACAAAATAACCCCAGGTATTTACGCCTCAAGAATCTCTCCAGGACCTTGCCATATACCTCTTCGGCCTTCATGATAAATGGCGACTTGCCCAAAACCGCGCCTTCTTCATCCTCCTTTATCACCTCTTCCGATGCGGCAGCCAAAGAGACCCTCTTCTTCCTCTTTTTGGACCTTGAGGCAAGAAGCGGTAT
>JABMSB010000060.1 GCA_013202205.1 Candidatus Omnitrophota bacterium | reverse complement strand
GTTGCTCTACCGGATGAGCTAGCGGCCCAACGATATCAAACAGCAACCAATTCTTTCTCTTTCTCTTTCAGTGCTTCTTCTAACTCTTTTGTGTATTTATCAATCGCCTTCTGTATATCATCCTTTCCCCAAAAACATTCATCCTTGGAGATAGTTTTATCTTTTTCGAGTTTCTCTACCTTCGCGTTTGCCTCATGCCTTATTGAGCGCAGGGAGATCTTTCCATTTTCTGCCATCTTTTTGATAACCTTATCGAGCTCTGCGCGCCTTTCGTCAGTCAGGGCCGGGATGCCAAGACGTATAAGCTTGCCATCGTTATTTGGGGTGATACCCAGATTGGATTGCAATATCGCCTTCTCAACGGCTTCTATAGACGAAGGATCCCACGGCTGGATAACGATAAGTTTTGCATCCGGTGTATTTATAGCAGCGAGCTGTTTAAGTTGCGTAGGCGTACCGTAATAGTCAACCATGATATGCTCTACCAATGCCGGAGATGCCCTGCCAGTCCTTACAGAGGAAAATTCCCTCTTTGTATACCCTACAGCATCTTTCATCTTCTTTTCCGCATCTTTTGCTACTTCTTTTACAGCCATGATAACACCTCCTACCCCTTCACCAGCGTACCAAGTTTTTCGCCCGTGACTACTCTTTTAATATTGCCCTTTTTTGTTAAATTAAATACGATAATCGGTAAATTATTATCCATGCAAAGGCTAATTGCAGTAGCGTCCATAACTTTGAGCCCCATCTTAAGAACGTCTATATACTTTAGCTTATCGAACTTCTTAGCACTCTTATCCTTTTTTGGATCGGAAGAATAGACACCTTCCACCTTCGTGCCTTTTAAAATAACCTCTGCACCCATCTCTATGGCGCGTAAAGCTGCTGTCGTATCAGTCGTAAAATAAGGATTGCCTGTACCGCCTACAAATATCACGACACGCCCTTTTTCCATGTGTCTTATTGCCCTGCGCCTTATATATGGCTCAGCCAATTCCTGCATCTGTATCGCGGTCTGAACGCGTGTATGGACACCTTTATGCTCAAGTGCGTCCTGCAGCACCAGGCCATTCATTACCGTCGCCAGCATGCCTATGTAATCGGCGGCAGCACGGCCCATGCCCTCACTGGCACCGGCAACACCCCGAAAGATATTGCCGCCGCCTATAACGATGGCTATATCTATTCCGAGACTATGCACTTCTTTGATTTGCGCTGCGATGGAAGAGATGATTTGGGGATCGATGCCATGTCCGCGTTCACCCTGGAGCACCTCTCCACTCAGCTTCAGGACGATTCGTTTATAGGCAGGAGATTTCTTCTGAGCAGTCTTCTTAGGCATCTTATTTAAACGATCATTTTAGATTAAGCCTCTTCACCAAGCTGGTAACGGGTGAATCGTCTTATCACCACATTCTCACCAATTTTGGCGATGAGGCCTGTAAGAAAATCTTTTATCTTTATGTTAGGATCTTTTATATATGGCTGATCCAAAAGACAGACATCTTCATAGAACTTATCAAGCTTGCCTGTTACGATCTTGTCGACTATGTTTTCGGGTTTACCCTTGATCTGAGACTTAAATATCTCTTTCTCTTTCGCAACTAAATCTTCCGGCACATCTTCTCTCTTTGTGTATTGGGGGTGGGAAGCGGTTATCTGCATGGCTATCTCTTTAACGAACGTCTTGAAGTCATCGCCCTTTGCCACAAAGTCCGTTTCACAATTTACCTCGACGAGGACGCCGATCTTACCCCCCATATGGATATAGCTATATACACAGCCGTCCTTCGCAGCCCTTGATGCCTTCTTCGATGCCATGGCTATGCCTTTTTTGCGCAATACCTCTATAGCCTTATTTATATCTCCACCCGCCTCTGTAAGCGCTTCCTTGCAGGACATGATGCCTGCACTTGTCTTTTCTCTTAATTTTTTAACAGCTTCGTTGAAATCGACCATCTGGAAAAACCGCCTTTCTAATCAAGTTGTTGTTCTATCTTATTACCTTTTTACCTTTTTGGGTTTCGTTTCTTTTGCAGATGAGGCCGGCTTCGATTTCTTCTCGACAACCGGTTCCTTCTCCGTGGAAGGGGATTTTACCGTCTCAATACCCGATTCCACCTCAAGGTTGCTCTCCCTGAAATTCTTGCGCCCCTCTTTTACGCTTTCACTTATCATGGATGTAACCAGCTTTATGGCGCGTAGGGCATCATCATTGCCCGGGATCACAAAATCTATCCTGTCAGGATCACAGTTCGTATCGATCAATGCTGCGACAGGTATTCCCAGCTTGTTTGCCTCGCGGACTACTATCTCTTCCTTTTTGGGATCAACCAGGTATATGGCAGCCGGGAGCCGGTCCATATTCTTTATGCCATCAAGGTTCTTATGGAGCTTTGCCATCTCTTTTGAGAGTTGTGAGGCCTCTTTCTTGGAAAGCTGCTCTATTATGCCCTCTGCCTTCATCCTCTCCAGATCGACTAAACGCTTTATGCTCTTTCGTATTGTACCGAAGTTGGTCATGGTACCACCAAGCCAGCGTTCGGTCACATAGAACATATCGCACTTTTGGGCCTCTTCCTTGATTATGGCCTGGGCCTGCTTCTTTGTACCCACAAATAGGATGGCACCACCTTGAGTCGCGGTCTCCTTCATAAAGTTACATGCCCTGGTGAGC
>JABMSB010000059.1 GCA_013202205.1 Candidatus Omnitrophota bacterium | reverse complement strand
TATCAGACGGCCACTAAGGATGCGGCCAAGGCCAAGATAGTCTATGATATATCGGCAAGGACTGCCAGAAGGGCGATAAGCGGACTCTTTGTAGATCCATTGGGTCGATATAGCGTTGTTTCAGATGAGGAGATGGGAGTGCCGTATCTGCCAATGGGCGTTGCCAGGGCGAAGAGACGTCTCTTTGGTTTTGAGACCCTTAAGGGTGTGGGCATAAGAGCAGATATTGTGCAGGAGGAATGTAAGAATATACCTGCTGCTGAGGGTGGTAGGTTGATAACATTTGAAGAAGACCACTTCAAAAACAGGTGGATCTCCGCGATTTTCAAGAAAAAGGGATTGCCGTTGCCAATAACGGATGAAGACAGGCAGGAGGTTTTGCATGATGTCGATACCATGGCCGAAACCCTAAAGCGTAAGGAGGCCGGGCAACAGGTTGCTGGTAAACAGCTCTATAGGCTGGAAGGTTCTTACGGGGTTTACCACCGCGACTCTCTGGGTTGGATATTGAATGACCTGTTGGCCATGGTCCCTGAGGATAGGAAGCCAGGCATCTACCTCATCAGAGGCCCTCCGGATAATCTATATGTAGTGCGTGTTAAAGAGGACAAGACATTCGATCTTATAAAGATAAACCCGCTCTATTATGTATTATTATATGGAGATGAAAGAGATGGTAAGCAAGCAGAACGTATTGCTGAGAAATTTGATGAGGTCAAGATAGCCGGACGTAAGTCAGATACCGGTATATTACCGGGCATATCCTTGGATGGTTTCAAGGCGCCCAACACTGCTTTCGGCCACGAAGGCGGCGATTTTGTCATAGCGGCGGTGATTAAGGTGATAGATGCCGTATTCAGCCCAGACCTTTCCGATGAAAAAACCTCCCTTTATGAGAAGACCGACATGGTATCGGCATGGCTCAATGAGATCTTTGGTGCCGGTGAGGATGGTTTCGGCACGTTCATCATGGCGTCTTGCATAACCGAGGTCGAGGCAAAGGCCGATTGCGCTGAAGAAGAAGGCGTGATCGACAAGATGATAAGCACTGTAGATGATCTGCTTGAGGCAAGAACTGTAGTAAATCCTGACTCTCGCTCCCCCGATGTTTACGTAAAAGGAGTGCGTTTACATAATGTCTGCAAACTTTACGGTGACTACGCCACCAACAGTTACGCGGATAAGGTTACCGAGGAAATAGGGGTTGCAAAGTACCACCGGCAGAAGCGTGCCGAGGCAGTACGCCGACCGGCATATGTGGAGTTGGCGAAGAAGGCGGAGGTGCTGCGCGAAGAGACAAAACGACAGGCCGAGTTGTTGAAGTTAGGAAGAAGGCGTGTCACAATGCCAATTCTTGCAACATTTGCAGTAAGCATAATAGCACTTATTATTTCGTTGCATGTAAGCATACCCCTCTTTACGGGTACGACGCGTTCCGAGGATAGGTCTGAGGGTAGTCCCGACCGGATTGTTGAATATGCGAGAATAATAAACGATACAGACCGAAGCTCACCGACAGGAATATTAAGAACCTTGAGGGCCATAAAAGGGCATCAGGGTTTCATGCCTGAGGATCTGGATGAGCTGGAAAGGCGTTACCCAGAGCATGCCGAAATCGCGCAATGGGCAAAAGAGGAAATATTGGATGAGCATTTGGAGCGGATGGACGGGGAAGAGTTTAGTGATTTCTTAAGGACGGGTGCGATTGAGAGCTGGAGGATTGCGGAATGGGAAGGTATGCAGAAAGAGGCAGTTAGAAAACATATATTCCAAAGATGGCTATTTATCAAATTAGTTTCCGAAGATATTTCCCAATCGAGACGAAGCATGGATCTTGAACATGTAATCGAATTTATGCAGTTGGAAAGCTCAAAAGACCTGGAGGTAGACGCGACAGAAGTACTTTTGGAGATGGGCACCAATGATCTATGCCGCGTTTATACAATGGGCGAGAAGAGTAGAACTCAATTAGGCGATTTGGAGGATAGCGTTCTCTGCAGGTACCATGTGCGCATAGGCATTATTCTGTCTGAAGAAGCGAAACGCAATCTTGGTGATGTGATGATCGGGATATTTGAGCTGTTTGCGTCCGGGCCCAACCACATAAATGATGAGACCATACCGGATGACGAAGTGCGCGCAAAACAGATTAGGAGATGGCATGAATTTTTGGCAGGCCTCATTCTAGATATAGATAAGAGCCTTGGGCCTGTCCCCGACGGCGAATATTCCGAGGCCATGAAGATGGTTGTGGCCGCTGATAAATTTGAGGGGTTGCAGTCAAAATTCGCCTCATATGGCCAGCATGACGATTGCATGTATAGCAGGGGGCTGGCAAAGAGGCTGGAGGTTATATCGGATAAGGTAAAACCCGTTGAAATTATCAATATAAGCCAACCTGGTAAAGTCCCGGTATTACTAGAGAAATATAACGGGATATGCATCGCAAGCTGCGCAGACAGGATGGTAGGGCTTGTCGAAACAATAATCACAGATAGAGGAGATATGCTCTGGTCGTTCACATTTATGCCCGACAGGCAGCCTCGAGATATAGCCATATACTACAGTGTAGTAAATCATTTCTTGGGATTAGTTAGCGAAGGCAGTTATTTCGAAATGTTGCGCAAGGCAACACCTACTGACGTCTATCTATACTTCCATATGGAAAGAAGGGGACTTTTATCCGGGATAGAGTTCCGGTGGGAGGCAGATGACGAGTGGATAGAGCCTGACAGTATCCATGAAGTTTTAGGTTTAACGGGTCTTGTGACAGATGAGGATGGAAAGATGATAAAGAGAACTGTGCCGGAGGTCGGCATCTACCTCCGCGCCAGAAAAATAGCCCCACCCGCACAGCAGAAGGCCCACGGGTTTGAGGCCGGTAAGATACTGCCATTATTGGCAGTTGTCGTGACAGCTGGTTTGATCGTTGCGGGTACAATGTTAGGCGCAGGTTATTTCCCGATGGCTTCAGGGGCGGTAATGGGCAGCCTCCATGGCCGGCCGCGCGCGGATGTGGTTACTGCGAATGTGGATTTATTTACCACCCAGGAGGGCGGAAAAGAGTCTGCAACGAAAAGGACAGGCCAGGTTAAGATGTCCGCGGCATATATGGACCTGGGATTGGCCGGACTTCTGGGCGGATTGGGTATTATTTCTATTGTAGCATTCTTTGCATGGCGGGTCGTGCAGGCGATGCAGAGGGGTGAGGAGAGGCCACGTCTTGGACGTTCAATGAGACAGTTGGCGATGAGAATAGAACAGCGTTTTGGCCATTATCCATATTTGGCGACCATCGCAGTCAGCGCCAAGATAATCGAGGTCTATCATAGATTCAGAATGAAGTTTTTACCTCACAGGCTTAGCCCACAGGCAGTAAGTGATGATCGACATGGGCATCTGCCGTCATATAAAACAAGGGAGTGGATGGAAACACTTTATGCAGGTTTGGACTTTATAGATCTATACTTTTCAGGGGAAGATGATGTTAAAGAAGCAGCAGATAGATTGCGAGAGAAATTGGACAGTTTGACGTCACGGCAGGCCGACTTCTTAGTCTGTTTACCAGATGTTAGCATCGAACCCCAGGCTTCAAGGATCCGGAGCCACATGGGGTATAAAAGACGCTATCTATTTGATGACGTAGTAACCAAGATGAAAAGTCTTCACAATGCTATGATAGAAGCGTTAGATGTATATAGCAATGCACAATGCATAGCCGGCACGGAGATCCGCGTCTTCATGGAAGATATCGCCCAACCGGTGCCAGAGGAGACGATAACGCGTATTGAAGAAGAGATAGTGCCGATGCAGACAGAAGTTCCGCGTTATTACCCGAATATACCGAAGTACAATACAGCGTTTGTAGTAAAAGAGATAGAAAAGAGCGGTATAGCATTTGACGGCGGGATCACAGAACTTAACTCAGATTTTTCATACAGCGTAGGTAAAGTTGTCGTGCATGAGACAAACCATCATAAGGTCAGGCTCGAAGGAATTTCTTTAGAAGAATTTGTAAGAGACCGCCACTACAGGTTTGCAGATGCTGGCAGCAAACCGAACTGGGAAGATGTAGATGACCCATACGAATATTTCCTCGAAGTCTGCGCCATGCTTGAGGAAATGATACCTGTTCTGGAGTTTCACGAAGGAAAGGATATCCTGCGAAGAAAGCTGGAGCAGAAGTTCCGCATAGAAGATGTAGATTCTATGCTCAAGCCCCTGGAATCCCTGATCGGAACGGGAATTCTCACTAGAAGGGGCGAGAAAGAAGTCCAGAAGTTATATCGCCAGGTCTATATGGCAGATGCCTTGCCACGCGAGACTTGGGCACAGGAGACGAGATGGTTCGTCAGGCGGAATAGCCGTTTTCTTATAGCTGCTGCGGTAGTTGTTGCTGTATGTCTCGGAGTGATGGCAGGTGTGGGGCTTCTTTCAGGTACGGTGCAGAGCGGCCCGGCAGCAGGCGACAAGAAGATGATAGGTATTTATAAGCATAAGTTCTTTGGCGAAGAGATGGTGATGGAGGTCTGGCATGACCGGAGGACGGCCGGAAGGGAGAGGATTATCTTTGTGCCGGTTGGTGCTGTTGAGGAAGATTACGCCGGGTTTGTTTATGGAATATATGATACCGGTGATGATGAGGGCGCTCCGGAAAGTGGAGAACTTATACTTAGAGGTATGTATGTTGGTGATGAATATAAACGCAAAGGTGTAGGAGACGCCTTGGTAGCTGTATTCTTTGATAGATTCCCGCAGGTAAGGAGGGCTTACCAAGTATCTGATCCGAGGCTTGCCTTGATGATGCAGAAATTTGGATTTGAGCCAGTAGAAAGAAAAGAGGAATTGCGTGTAGAGATATCCTATGAATCGCCCGACCGCTTAGTGATGTCGGTCTATTTCCCTAACGATGATACAAGGATCAGATTTAAGCCTTCTTCAATCGAAACCCTTACTCATTTCAATATCCTTCAATTTCCACCGGAGGAGAGCAGGACTACATATATCTTTACAGAGTATGTGTTACCAGATGAAAATATTGCCGATTGCGAAAATATGTCATCTATAGCATTAACAGGAGAGGTTGGTTGGGAAGATCCAGGGGACGAAGATCCAGAAGATCCAGGGGATGATCCAGGACGTGCCACCCCAGGTGTGGGGATG
>JABMSB010000058.1 GCA_013202205.1 Candidatus Omnitrophota bacterium | reverse complement strand
CTGACTTTTTGGGTCAGGCTATTTTTACATAACTCTCTTGTTTTCAATTACTTACGATAAGTGTGGCTGCCCCGTCTGGATTCGAACCAGAAACAACTGAACCAGAGTCAGTCGTGTTACCAATTACACCACAGGGCATTCTAGCACAATAATTAATAATTACGAAAATTTATTAATCTCTTAAAGTCATAAACTTCTTTATTTCTAGCTAGTCGCACATATCTCTTTCCAAGTTGAGGATGATAGCCAAGCTGCTTCAACATGCTATGCACATCCTCTCTAAGATGTGAACAGAAATTTGTAAATTCAATAGTCCGAGTATAATTGAGTTTATCTTCATGGAAACAGCCATCCGTTTCAAAAAGTCCTTTCAGACATTTTATTATAAATTTTTTATTTTTCTTAATCCAAACAGGGACCCCGACATTATTCTTAATTTTATTTCCTGCATGGATTCCTAACTTTGCGCTTAATTTACACCTATATAAATAAATATCTATCGCATACCCACGTTGAGATTTTTTCTTTCTTAAAGAAGGTCTTTTATTAAAAATTTCTTTTATAATATTAACAAGGTGTTGAATATATCTATCATTTCTTAAATCACAAGTAATCCAAAGGCGCTGCGTCCTAGGATATTTCTCTATACTCCCATCTCCTAAAATTACACCTATTAATTCAGCAAGATTTTCAGATTTTTTTATGGCGTAATTTAATGATTTTCTTCTCAATTTATGCCAATTAGTAAAATTTGACATTGACTTCGCTGTCATAGTTTTAGATATTTTTAATACACCTGGATGACTAAATTTTGTCTCACCTTTATTCCAGGGAATCATCCCTCTATCAATATTCGGATATCTCTTTATGAACTCAACGGTATTTAAACGGTGCTTATAACTAAGGTGGGTTCCAGTAATTTTTCTAATTTTTTTCTTACATATTGGACATGTTATCATAACAGAGTATTTCTAATTCTTTGTACTATTTCATCTCGTTCTTGATATACATCTTTAGGCGTTTTTGGTCGCGAGGCTCAATATAGGTGAATGCGACGCCCGCTTCAAAGGTCTTTGCGTGTTCCGCGCCTATTCTTTTTATCCAGACGACTTCGCCTTTTCCGAAGATAGGCATTGTATCAGAAGGAAAATATATCTGCACCTCGAGGATCGTACCTTTTGTAAGTCTCTCATAGACAGTAAAGCACACGCCGCCTTCGCTTATATCCTTGCCGACGATCTGATCGCCTGTATGCGGCTCTTCCAGAGTCTTATAACGGACTATTATAGGCCAGGTGATTCTTACAAATTTTCTCTTCTCTTCCATTCTTCTATGACTCTCCTTAGCCTTTTGAGCGTTTTTTCTTTGCCCAAAAGGGCAAGCACATCAAATATGCCGGCAGACACGCTTTTTCCCGTTACCGCGACTCTCAAGGGATGTATCAGATCTCCGCCTTTTAAATCCGACTCCTTTATAAGGGTCCGCGCCTCAGTCTCTATGTTAGCCGGCGTGAAATCCTTTATTCTCTCAAGCCGTTCTTTTGCTAATTTTAGTATACCTAAAACGTCATCATTTTTCAAAAACTTCTGCACAGTTTCTTTGTCGTAAGGCACTTCCTCTGAGGTGAATATATCAAGCTCCTGTTTAAATTCTACCAGCGTTTTTACTCTCGGGTGATAAAGTGCGGCAAATTTTTTAAACCATCCCGCTTCATACTCTCCTTTTACGAAGGGTGCGGCTATTTCTATAAACTTCCCCAGGTCTAATTTCCTTATGTGTTCGCCATTGAGCCAGCGGAGCTTGTCCTCGTTAAACTCTGCGCCGCGCTTATTTATGCGTTTCAGTGTGAATTTTTTTATAATATGCTCTACTTCCATGAATTCCCTGTCATCGCCCGGCGCCCAACCTAATAGCGACAAATAATTCACCATTGCCTCAGGAAGATAACCTTTTTCTCTATACTCTGATATAGAGGTCGCGCCAAATCTTTTTGACAGGCGCGATTTGTCCGGCGCCAGTATCAAAGGTATGTGCGCGAATTTAGGCGGCCTTACCTCGAGCGCCTTGTACAGCGCGATCTGCTTATTTGTATTTGAGATATGGTCGTCGCCTCTTATGACATGAGAGACCTTCATGTCAATGTCGTCGACAACGCACGCAAAATTATAGGCAGGGGTCTTGTCCGATTTAATCAAGACCAATTCGCCCACCAGTGTATTGTCCACTTCTATATCGCCGTGGACAATATCATTAAACTTTACTTTTTCCGCAGGGACTTTGAATATAACAGCGTCCCCGTCTTTATACGCCATACCCTTTTCAAGGAATTTTTCAGCGTAGGATAAATAGAGATCGCGCCGTCCGCTCTGAAAATACGGCCCCTCGTCCCAGGTCATGCCCAGCCACTTTAGGCTCGAGAGTATTTCTTCTAGATAAACTTCGCTCGAACGATTCTTATCCGTATCCTCTATCCTCAATATAAATGTGCCGGATTGCGCTTTTGCGTACAGCCAGTTAAAAAGCGCTGTCCTCGCGCTCCCCATGTGCAGATTCCCGGTCGGACTCGGCGCGAATCTAACGCGAACAGTACTCATGACCTCTCCTTATCGCATCCTGATTTATGCGTATCATATCCTTGTGTTTTTTCGATATCATATACGTAAGCGAATCTATTAAAGACTATATTGGCACAATATCCCGTTTGGCCAAAAGAGCACCGAGGATAATCATGTTGCTGACGCGCGAATTGCCCAGGCTAAAAGCCATCTCCGTCGCGGGAATCTCTAAAATATCTATATCGGTCCTCTTGGCGTCGACGTCTATCAATGACTTGTTTACGATCAATATACCCTTCGGTTTGACCTTTGGCTCGAATTTTTTGAGAGACGGCCTGTTCATGACCACGCATATACTAGGCTCTTTTACGACAGGAGAGGCAACCGCATTATCTGATATGACGACCATGGAATGCGCTGTCCCTCCTCTTACCTCAGCGCCGTACGAAGGCATCCACGTGACGAATTTTCCGCTATTCATTGCCACGTGCGACAAGAGTTTTCCCATAAACATTATACCCTGGCCGCCAAATCCCGCAAAAATCAATTCTTCCCGCATCACTCCGCCTTTTTGAAAACGCCCAATGGAAACTCTTTTATCATGACATCAGCTATCCACTTTATGTTATCTTCGGGCGAAAGTCCTAAATAAGTGGGGCAAGGAGAAAGCACTTCAACAAGAGAAAAACCCAAGCCATTGATCTGGTTCTCGAATGCCTTTTTTATGGCCTTTTT
>JABMSB010000057.1 GCA_013202205.1 Candidatus Omnitrophota bacterium | reverse complement strand
CCTGCCGAGAAGGCACCCTCACATTTTCATAGCGCAGCGCCATTTGTAGTCTCAACCGGCGCTGCAAAACCATCTTTGGCAGGCAGGTCCTTCTCAAAGGCCTTTGGGGAGAAGATGGCAGACCTTGCCGAAAAAGATGAGATGATAGCCGTCATAACGGCCGCCATGCCGGAGGGGACCGGGCTGGGCAACTTTGCCAAAAGATTCCCCAAAAGATTTTTCGATGTGGGCATAGCAGAGCAGCACGCCGTCACCTTTGCCGCGGGACTGGCCAAAGGAGGCCTTAAGCCCGTCGTGGCCATCTATTCCACATTTCTTCAGCGCGCGTATGACCAGATAGTGCATGATGTGAGCCTGCAGGGGCTGCCTATCGTATTCTGCCTCGATCGGGCAGGGCTCACGGGCGATGACGGGCCGACGCACCATGGTATATTTGACATAGCTTACTTGAGGCAGATACCGCGCATGACTATTATAGCGCCTCGCGATACAGAAGAATTGTCCATGATGTGCGAGTTTGCTGTCGGGCATAATGGACCCATAGCCATAAGATATCCAAGGGGAGAGAGGTATCCTACAGAGGAGATAATTTCACACGACCCAATACGCCTTGGCAGGTCACAGGTCCTTAAAGAAGGTAAAGAGGTTGCTATACTGGCAGCCGGTTATATGGCGAATACTGCACTCGATGCGGCAAATATACTTTCGAAGAACAATATCAATCCCACCGTAATAAACGCGAGATTCTTAAAACCGCTTGATGAGGAGCTCCTGGAGAATCTTGTTGAGGATCACGATCTCATAGTAACGATAGAAGAAGGCATCTCCGAAGGTGGTTTTGGCAGCGCGGTGCTCGAATTTTTTGAAAGGGAGAATATTACAAAGACACGTGTTTTAAGGATGGCATTGCCGGACCAGTTTATAGAGCATGGCAGGCGGGACCTGCTATTAAAAAAATATCACCTCTCGACAGAAGGAATAGTCGATATGGTGAAGGCAAATACGAAAGAGGCACTGAAGGCGTGGCGAAGATAACGATAGAAAAAGATAGGTGTAAGGCTTGCGAATTTTGCATAATCTACTGCAAAAAGGGCGCGATCAAGCTCGATAAGAAGCTGAATAAACGCGGTGTCCATCCTGCCGTATTTATCGATCCTGATAAATGTACAGGGTGTGTTATGTGCGCGATTATCTGTCCCGAGTGTTGCATAGAGGTATTTAAATGAAGAGAGACCGGATATTGATGTGTGGCAATGAGGCCTGCGGTGAAGGTGCCGTGATAGCCGGGTGCAGATTTTACGCAGGCTATCCGATAACGCCGCAGAATGAATTGACCGCCTATATGGCCAAGAGGATGCTTGAGCTTGGCGGGACATTTATCCAGGCGGAGAGTGAGCTGGCCGCCATAAATATGGTATTTGGCGCATCGGTTGCCGGCGCGCGGGCTATGACATCCTCGTCGAGCCCCGGCATAAGTTTAAAGCAGGAAGGGATATCCTATATAGCCGGTTGTGGGTTGCCGGCTGTGATAGTAAATGTGATGCGTGGTGGCCCTGGATTGGGTAATATAGCGCCATCTCAAGCAGACTATTTTCAGGCGACTCGCGGCGGCGGCCATGGTGATTACCGTACAATAGTCCTTGCGCCTGCATCGGTCCAGGAGGTCGTGGAGTTAACACGCGATGCTTTTGGCCTGGCAGATGAATATAGAATGCCGGTTATGGTCTTAAGCGATGGGATGCTGGGCCAGATGATGGAGCCGGTTGACTTGGTAGCTGCAAACAAGGCAGAAGTCGGGAAAAGAAGCGTTGAGAAGCCGTGGGCGCTTACCGGATGCAAAGACAGAGAGCCGAACATGATCCGCTCCCTGCTGCTTAAATCGGGCGCGCTTGAAGACTGGAATAATGAACTACAAGCGCGATATAAGACGATTGAAGAAAAGGAAGTTCGCTATGAGGCGCTCCATGAAGACGAGAGCGATCTTATTATTATTGGATACGGAACGTGCGGCAGGATAGCCAAGAGTTGTGTAGAGCGCGCCAGGGATGAGGGCCTTTCCGTCGGGATGATACGCCCCATAACCCTGTGGCCATTCCCTAAAGATATTGTGCGTAAGGCAGCAGAGAAGGCCAAGGCCATTTTGGTCGTTGAGATGAGCTCAGGCCAGATGATAGAGGATGTTCAGCTTGCTATTGGCGAGCGCTGCAAAATAGAATTTTATGGCAGGCCGGGCGGTGCCGTACCTGAGGAAGATGTAATATTTGAGAAGATAAGGACGCTGGTCAGTGGATAAGGTATTTACAAGACCAAATTCGTTAAGGGATGCTGAGACGCACTATTGCGCGGGATGCGGCCATGGCATAGTCCACCGTCTTGTCGCGGAAGTGATAGATGAGATGGGGTTGCGTGAGCGCACCATCGGTATTGCGCCGGTAGGTTGTGCGGTGCTGGCGTATGATTACTGGAATTTTGATGTGACAGAAGCCGCGCACGGGCGTACGCCTGCCGTAGCTACCGGTATAAAACGAGTACTGCCTGATCGGCTCGTCTTTACCTATCAGGGCGACGGGGATCTTGCGGCAATAGGCACAGCCGAAACAGTACACGCTGCTAATAGGGGAGAAGATATCAGCATCATATTTGTCAATAATGGCGTCTATGGCATGACCGGAGGCCAGATGGCTCCGACGACACTCCTCGAGCAAAAGACGGCGACAACCCCCACAGGGCGCGATCTTAAGAGAGATGGCGCGCCGCTTAAGATATCAGAGATGCTGGCTGTATTAGATGGCGCTGTCTATATAGAGAGGACATCAGTCCATTCGCCGGCAGGTGTAAATAAGACGAAGAAGGCAATAGAGAGATCGTTTCAGACTCAAATGGACAAGAAAGGTTTTTCAATGGTCGAGATAATATCACCTTGCCCGACATATTGGGGGCTCACGCCACGTGAGTCTTTGAAGTGGATAGAAGAGAGGATATTTAAGACATATCCTCTGGGAGTGATCAAAGGCAAATGAGAGAATCTATAATATTTGCGGGATTTGGCGGACAGGGTATAATGTTTATGGGCAAGCTCCTTGCCTTTAGCGCGATGCATTCCGGCCTGGAGGTAACATGGATGCCTTCGTACGGCGCTGAGGTCAGGGGTGGTACGGCCCATTCGATGGTTATCATAAGTGACAAGCCAATCGCCTCAACCGTCATCAAAGATGCCACTTCAGCCATAGTCATGAACCAGCCCTCTATGGATAAGTTCAAAGACAGAATCAAGAAAGGAGGGGTGTTGGTAGCTAACACGTCCATGGTTGACGATAAGGGGGGGTCTATTGACGGTATAAAGGTCGTAAGTATAGATGCTACCGATGAAGCCGTGGCAATGGGAGATGTCAGGGTAGCGAACATGATAGCCCTTGGGGCATATCTTGAGGTTCACCAGATAATAGATTTCGATAAGGTCTTTGATTCACTAAGAAGCGTATTATCACCACGCAAACAGAACCTTTTGAAGATCAACGAGGATGCCTTAAAGAGGGGAAGGGAGCTGGCTAAAGCAGATGGTTAGAGTAAGATTTGCGCCAAGTCCGACGGGATTTTTGCATGTAGGGAGCGCGCGCACCGCGCTCTTTAATTGGCTCTTTGCGCGCCACGAGAAGGGGGAGTTTTTGGTGCGCGTGGAGGATACGGATCAGACACGCTCGAATAAGGAATTTTTAGATGAGATTCTCGACAGCCTCAAGTGGCTTGGCATGGATTGGGACGGTGAGCTCGTATTTCAGTCGAAGCGGCTCGATATCTACAAGAAGTACGCAAAAGAACTGCTCGATAAAGGCGCGGCCTATGAATCGGAAGGGGCGGTCTTCTTCAAGATACCCGACGAAAAGATCAAGATAACTGATCTGATACGCGGCCCGATAGAGTTTGACAGTAAGGTTATCAAGGACCAGGTCATGATAAAGTCCGATGGTTTTCCCACATACAACTTTGCCTGCGTCATCGACGATGCAGATATGTCCATAACCCATGTCATACGCGGTGATGACCATATATCGAATACGCCAAAGCAGGTTCCGATGTATAAGGCATTAGGATTCAAACCGCCACAATTTGCCCATATACCACTTATAATGGGGGCTGACGGCGGGCGTCTCTCAAAGAGGCACGGAGCAACATCGCTATCCGAATATCGCGATATGGGATACCTGCCGGATGCATTACGAAACTTCATAGCCCTCATGGGCTGGTCACCGGGAGAGAATAAAGAGATGGCAAGCCTTGATGAGATGGTCAAGTCCTTTGATATAAAAAATGTCGTCAAGACCGCCGCGGTTTTTGACATAAATAAATGCGCCTGGATGAACGGGCAGTATATAAAAGAGATGGAGTTGTCGAAATTGGTCGATCTGATTATACCGCTATTAAAAGAGAAGAAGCTGATCACGGAAGAGTTTGATCAAAAAAAGCTCACCGAGCTGGTAGCGCTTTATAAAGAGCGCATCAGGACGCTCCCCGACTTATGCAACCTGGCGGAATTCTTCTTTAAAGACGATTTTACGTTCGATGAGAAAGGCGTTAATAAGCACTTGAAAAAAGAGGGTGCTTCTGGTATATTATTAAAGCTAAAAGAGCGTTTCGAATCCTCAGATAAGTTTGATGTCAAATCCATAGAAGATACTACCCGCTCTTTGGCGGATGAGCTTAAGATAAAGGCCGCGGCAGTTATACACCCCGCGCGCATGGCGCTGACAGGGAGGACCGTAGGCGCCGGCCTCTTTGAGACTATAGAAATATTAGGTAAAGAGAAGACCTTGAAGCGGCTTCAGGATGCCGCCGAGAAGTTCAAATAATCGTTGCCCTCTCGTCCAATGGCAGGACAGCTGATTCTGGATCAGCCGATCGTGGTTCGAATCCACGGGGGGCAACCATCATTCATTTAAGAGAGGTTGTAAAATTTAAGGCTATCCTATTAGGGAGCCAGAGATGTATAGGTTGATAAGAGCAGCATATATAATATTCCTTTTAGCGGTCTTCTGCTATTCCTGCGGGGGAGCCTATTCTGCAGACCAGACTTTTCCGGAAAAGGATTGGTTGCACCAAAAGGATCCGTCTGCTCCCATTCCGCTTAAGAATGATATGCCCTTATATCTCTTATTCCTTAATATGACGCCGGATAAGGCAGAGACACTGCCGGAAGGCAAATTCTCTTTTTCTCCTAATTACGCTATATCGAACATAATAATAGATAAGGTGACGACCCCCTCAGAGCTTTATATAGTGCAGATAGATACAGAGGTACACAGGTTTTCTTGTGATGTGCGCTATGGTTTAAGGGACGATATGGAGTTGGGGGTTGAGATACCATACATCAGGCTTTCGCGCGGCACCCTGGATGGTTTCATTGAGAGCTTTGAGGATTTTTTCAATTTCACAACACCGGGTGCACGTGAGAGGGCAGATGACTACGACTTTAAATATCGCGTTTCCTACGATTATAAGGATATGGTTAATGACACGACACCACGGGGTGGTTTGGGAGATATGGTATTTAGCTTTAAATACAGGATGCGCGACGAGGACGAGCAATGGCCAAGACTCGCGCTTAAGGCATCCATTAAGGCTCCCACGGGTTCTGATTCGAAGCTCCTGGGAAGCGGCAATGTAGATTTCGGGTTGAGCCTGCTTGTGGATAAGAATTGCGCGGATAAATTATTTTTGTATCTCAATCTCAATGCTATATATGTACAGAAACCGGACATATTCACATATTTTGACATGGATGAATATATACTCTCAGGCATGTTTGCGGCAGAATATTTTTTCACAAATCGCTTCTCGACGACATTGCAGCTGAGTTCAAATACATCACCGTATCCCCAGGACTCGGGTACCGATCCGCTCGACAATGAAGCGCTCATGTTGCTCCTGGCATTCGCCTATGACTTTGGCGGGCCGAAGTGGCATATATCAGTTACAGAGAACGTCTTTACAGATTCTTCCCCCGACGTTTCGTTTGAGACAGGGGTGGGGTTTGGGTTTTAGATTATAGATCGATTTGTGCGCGGGTGGTGGAACTGGCAGACACGCATGCTTGAGGGGCATGTGGGATTTCCCATGCAGGTTCAAATCCTGTCCCGCGCACCATAAATTTGGGTTAAGTTATGCCAAGACCAAAAGCCAATAGCAACTTCTTTAAAATCTGGTCAAGCGATATGGCATATATATTAGGATTTATCGTCACAGATGGCTGTCTTGTCGAGCATAAAAATGGATACCATTGCCTTAATATCACCAACAAAAATAAAGATATATTAAAAAAGATACTAACGGCAATGGGATCAAATCATAAGATTAGCGTTAAATCAAGAGGTGGAATACCAAAGCTTAAATATTTTCAAATGCAGATCAGAGATAGGACTATTTATGCCGATCTTTTAAATTTAGGATTAACGCCCAGAAAATCTAAAACAGTAAGAATGCCCAATGTGTCTCCCATATTTTTTGGAGATTTTGTAAGAGGATGTTTTGATGGGGATGGGTCAGTTAGTATTTGGCGCGAACCTCGTTGGCGGCATACTTGGCAAATCAAAGCCTCGTTTTACGGAGGGAGCAAACTTTTTTTGGTTGCTTTAAAGGAATATCTTATGATTCTTGGGAGCTTAAGTAAGGGAACGATAAATAAATGTAGGCGTTGCCACAAGCTACATTATGGCATAGAAGATAGCATAAAGCTCTATCGTTTTATTTACCGAAATGGGAATTCTATATGTCTAAAGAACAAAAAAGAGAAATTCGAACACTTTAAAAGAATGCGTCCAGACTGGTTTAATAGGCCCAGCCTGACGCAAGACAATATGGCCCCATCGTCTAGCCTGGCCTAGGACATGAGCTTCTCAAGCTTAAGACACCGGTTCAAATCCGGTTGGGGCTACCAGTAAAAAACGGACTCATTGCGGGTTCGTTTTTTTAAGGCAGTCCCCGTAATCGTAGTGGCTCACACTTAAGGGTGAGCCACTTTTCTTTTCCGTAGCCGCGCAGGCTTAAGCCTGCGCGACAGGGGGGTTAGGGAACCTTTATATTTTGCTAATTTAGCGGTTAGGTGTTATACAAAAGGTGGAATTTGCTTGACAAATTGGTGTGTGGATGCTAAGTTAAGAGTAAATAAAGTAAAATGAATTAACAGATCCCTATATATAAAGGAGAGGTATCATGAAAAAGAAGGAAGGCCTTTTCCGGTCGGGTGTACTTTCTGAAAAAGAGAGGAAGAATCTACTTATATATAACCTAATTAGAAGGAAAGGGACTATCTCAAGGACAGGGATAGGAAAAGAGGCGGGATTTAACATAGTCACCGTATCTAATTACATCAATGCGTTTCTTGAGAAGAGGTTTGTTGTAGAGAAGGAGTATGATGTCTCAAGCGGCGGGCGCCGGCCTACCTTGCTTGAGCTTTCAAGACGGGACCATTGCGCCTTAGGAGTAGATGTCGGTTCGTCTGATCTGCGAATGGCTTTGGTCGATCTTGCAGGCGGGGTTATTGATAAGAAGTCGAAATCGGCAAAAGAGAACATATCTGTGAAAGATGTCGTCGATATGGCCAATGATATGCTAGGGGCGGCAAAGATAGATAAAGATAAAGTCAAAGGCATCGGTATCGGCGCATCTGAGCGTATAGACGAATGGATCGGGAAGCGCAAGGAGGTCAGCAGTGCCTTAAAGTTAGATGCCTATGTTGGCGGGAACGCTATGAGTTCGGCCTACGCAGAGAAGATATTAAATGTCCAGACAGAAGTTGAGAATATGATGTATATATATTCGGACATAGGATACGGAGTCATCATAAAGGGAGAGACATTCTGCGCGGTCGGAGGAGACAGGGACGTAAAGGCCGATATCGGCAGCGGTCCTGAGGAAGGCGTGCAAGACTTATATTATCTACAACCACTCGGCACCGAAGCGGGCCTTGTAGCAAGCGCAAAGAAAGTAATAGAGAGAGGTGTTGGAACATCTATATTAGAATTGGTCGGTGGAGACGCAGGGAAGATCAGTTTAAATACCGTAATTGAAGCCGCCTCCAAAAAAGACAAGATAGCAACGGAGTTGATAGATACGGCCAGCTCCAATCTCGGCACGAGAGTAGCATACCTTATAAATCTCTTTAGTCCTGAACTGGTAGTTATAGGGGGCGGCATTGAGAAGGCCGGCGATACACTCCTATCTACCGTCAGGACGACGGTGGAGCGGCTGGCGCTTGAGGATTCCGCCAAAAAAGTAAAAGTGGTCTTATCGATACTCGGGCAGGACGCCGTAGCTATAGGCGCCGCGTGCCTTGTAATAAGAGAGGTCTTTATTAATACATAGAAGATAAACAGAAGCCATAAAGATTCAAAACCCAAAAGAGAGGTGATGCCGTGTATGGTGGATGAAAATTCTTCAGAGCTCCACGCTTCAAAACGCGAAGGATGTATCTGCGAGATCTGCCATAAGTACTTCCTTCCAAACAAGTACCATCCAAACCAGAAGATCTGCTCAAGCCTCGAGTGCCAATACCAACGCCAGCTCAACAACATGAAGAAATGGCGCAACCGCAATCCCAAATACTTTCGGTATAGAGAAGCCCGTGACGGCTCCTGGAAGGCTACGTGCCGGGAACGATCAAGAAAATGGCGTGAGAAACACAGCGACTATCTGAAGCTGTACCGCCAGGAGAATCGCGATCGCCACAGGTCGTATATGCGGGAGTATATGCGCGCCTACCGAAAGCGGAAAGAGGCCGAGAAGAAGGCAAATGAGAATAAAAACGCGAACGGCCTTCAGCAGAACGACAACATTGAGAAAAATGGCGGGCAGGGCTCCTCGGGCGGTGGTAGTATCCCTGAGTAGATTTTATGGTATAAAACCCATGGGTAATAAAATAAGATGAAACGACTAAAAATATTCTATCTCTCACTCGTTATATTAGCCTTACTTGCGGCCATTCCTTCAAATAGTTTTTCGAAAGAGCCCGTCACCTCAATCCGCAAGGAATCGACGCGCCTCTTTAGAGAAGGGATGGATCTTTACAGGTCCGGCAACTTCGAGGCCGCATTAATGAGGTGGGAAGAGCTCTCCTCGCTCGATCCGACCAATAGGCGCGCAAAGGCATATATCAAAAAGGCGGAATACCGCATAGAGAAGGCCGGAAGACAGAAGGGGATAGAGAAGGATATTGCGGCTGAAAGGAAGCCATCCAAAGAGGAAGAAAAGAAGGTGGTGAAGGAGAAGAGCTGGTGGAATCCGACCGGGTGGTTTAAGAAGGCTGCATCCAAAGAAGAGCCAGCCCCTGCTGCCATTGTTGAGGAAGATGATCTGGATGTGGAAGAGGCCAAGGTATTGAAGGCGGCAGAGGTCGAGCCGTCAAAAGAGATAGAAGAAGTTGAGGCGCCGGAGGTCGAAGATATCATTGAATCTGTCGAATTGATCAAATCGGTCGATGAGATATTACTTGAAGAAGAAGAGCCCCTCGAAGTCGCAATATCGGGTAATAGGATCCTTACCTTAGATGATTGCCTAGAGATAGCCACAAAGAACCACATACCTCTTAAGACGGCTGACGAACAGGTCAAGCTGGGCCGCATGAGGCTCCGTGAGGCACGCCGTGCACTCTTACCTACATTGACCGTGAAGTACGACCAGCTCGAAGGTGTAATAAGCAATGCAGAATTTGAAGGCACCAAATACAGCATAGAAGGCCAGCAGCCGATCTATCGGGGCGGCGAGCTTAAATATACGCTGAAACAGGCAAAACTTAACCATGAGATTGCCAGGAAGAACCGCGATAAGATAAAGAACGACCTTATCCTGAAGGTAAAGGATGCTTTCTATGGGTTGTTGAAGGCCAAGAGAAACATAGGATACCAAAAGGATGTATACGAGAGAGTTGATATTATAGCCGGTATAGTAGTAAAGGGATATGAGGATGGCGTAATTTCGCAGCTCGAGCTTCTTGATATAAAATCACAGAAGAATCAGGCAGATTTTCAGCTATTGAGCGCCGAACAGACTACATCTTTGGCCGTGCTCGCCTTGCAGCAGGCAATGTCGGTAGATCCGGGCGAGGAGTTTGACATAGCAGGTGAGTTGGCCTACAAGAAGATAGATATAAGATATGATAAATGTTTAGACCTGGCCATGAGACACAGGCCCGACCTTTTGATAAGCGGACTTCTGATGGAATATAATGATTATGAAAAAAGAATCGCTTTCAGCAAGGGCCAGCCGCATGTCGATTTGACGGGGTCGCTGGGAAGGGGAGGCGAGGCATACACGTTCCAGCACCTGAAATTCGATGATGAATGGTATGTGGGCGTCAAGGCGACCTGGCCGATAGGCGGATCTACGGGGGAATACTCATATACTAAGGAGAAGCTCACCCCGTCTATTGGTACATATCACGGTACAGAATCGCTGGTCCATTCCTGGAAGTTCTCAGTGCTCGACGACCTTAAGTACTTCTCCAGAAGACAAGAAGCCGACGTCGAATATAGCAAATCTTTAAACGAGTTGAATAAGACTAAAAACCAGGTGGTGATGGACGTAAGGGAGTCGTACTTCAATTACAAAAAAGCATTAGTACAGATGGATACGGCCATAAGCAAGCTCCGTTTTCAGGAGATGGAAGTGGCTGTCCTGGAGGCAAAGAAGGGTATGGACGAAGCGACATATTCAGAGCTCATATCCTCGTACATAAAAATGGCACAGGAAAAATATTCACAGATCCAGTCTTTGACAGGTTACTATACGGCGATCGCGTCACTTAATAAGGCGATCGGCATAGATGATTATTTTAATATAGAATGAGATTTAAGGTGAATAAAGAAGGTCATAATCTCAAGGCCCATAGCTAATACAGGAGAGATAGAGATATGAAGATTAAAGAATTTTGGACTAGAAATAATATTATTATACTGGCGGCAATATTAATCGCCGTCTTCGTTATGGCCCGCGGCATCGGAAAAGTTAAGACAGCGTTGGAGAAGTACAAGGCGAAGAAGGCACCGGTGGGCGAGGAACTGCAGGAGATAGTTCCGGTCAAGGTATTCAGGGTGAAACGTGTCCCGGTCTTTAAGGATGTGTTGCCCATACTTGGAAATGTCGAAGGATATAAGGAGATAGACCTGAAGTTCGAGTCGGCAGGCGTTATCCAGGCGATAAATTTCAGGGAGGGAGAGCGCGTAGCTGAAGGAGAAGTTATAGCCAATATAGACTCCCGGGATGCATTGCTTAAGATGAAGTATAACGAAATAGAGATGGATAAGGTCGCAAAACTCTATGGGCTTGGCGCTGTGCTTGAGGCGAAGTATGAGCAGGCGCGCCTTGAATACGAATCGGCAAAATCGGCTTTTGACAAGACGAGCCTTGTCGCGCAAGTAGATGGAGTCCTGGCCAAGAGGGAGGCGGAGGAAGGGGAATATGTTTCGCCAAATGACAAAGTGGGTACCCTTGTCGATATGGATAGCGTATTCTGCAGGTTTGGTATTATAGAGAAGGATGTGCGTAAGGTGAGGTTAGGGCAAAAGACAGACATAATGATTGACGCATATCCTAAAGACTTTTTTCCCGGGCTAATCGGTGAAATTTCACCCATGATAGAAGGCAGAAGCAGGACGTTCTCGATAAAGGTGAAGCTCGATAATCCCGATGACAAGCTCAAGCCCGGCATGTTTGCCCGCGGAGGTGTCGTTGTTTATGAGAAGAACGACGTGCTGGTTATACCGAGCATGGCCATGAAGAAGAAGGAAGACACCTTCTCCGTTTATATCATCCACGAGGAAGAAAAAGAAGATGCGGCTGAGGATGAATCCAAAAAAGATGAAGTTGACGAGCTCTTTGGGCTTATGTCAATGCGCCTTGGTACGATCGAGATGAGGCAGATACAACCGGTTTACGTAACACCGGATCTTGTTGAGGTTGGAGAGGGGATAAAAGAGGGAGAACTCATAGCAGTTGAGCTCTACCAAGAACTTGCCGATGGATCTAAGGTTGAGATACAAGAGGAAGTAGAGTAGGACCGATAGGACGGAGGTAAAATATATTAGATGAAGCTACCACATTTTTCCGTTAACAGGCCGGTCACCACCGTGATGATCTTCATAGCGGTGGTTCTTTTGGGGTTTATATCGCTTACCAACCTCTCGCAGGAACTTTTCCCGCCGATCTCATATCCCCAGCTTACCGTCGTTACCCCGTATGAGAATGCCGCTCCCGAAGAGATAGAGACGCTAATTACCAAGGCGATAGAGGAGGCGGTGGGTACGGTCAGCGGTTCACGTAAAATAAATTCTATTTCGAAAGAAGGCTTATCTTTAGTCACCGTCGAATTCGGCTGGGACCAGGATATGGATTTTGCCGCGCTCGGGGTGCGCGAAAAGCTCGATCTTATAAAAGAGCGGCTGCCCCGCGACGCCGACGAACCGGTTGTCATGAAGTTTAACCCTTTTGAGATGCCCGTGATGACGCTCAGCGTCACAGGCAAGAGGCACCCTGCATCCCTGCGGGAGCTCTGCAAGCGGATCATAAAGAACGAGCTTGAGAAGATAGACGGTGTTGCTTCCGCCGGTATCTCCGGAGGCCTTGAGAGGGAGATATCAATTGAGATCGACAGAGGGCGGCTTGAGGCGTCGCAGACATCAATAGTAGATGTGGTAAAGGCCATACAAAATGCGAACCTGAATTATCCCGCCGGGACTGTGGAAGAGAGTTTTTACGAGTATCTGATAAGGACGCTGGGGGAGTTTACTTCTGTCAATCAGATCAATGATGTGGTAGTCGCTTTTCAGGAAGATGAAGAGAGTGATGATCCGGCCCAAAGGGCCCAGCTTATGGACCGGGAGAGTAAGGCGGGAGGAGAGGGGAGGCTTATATTCTTAAAAGACATAGCCCGCATAAATGATACATTCAAAGAACGGACGAGCTATTCCCGCTATAACGGAGTAGAAAATATATCTATAGCAATCCAAAAACAGGCCCAGGCCAATACGATCAAAGTAGCCGATGAGGTTAAGAGAGTTCTTGAAAGGGTCACGGAGGAACTGCCGCGCGATATAAAAGTAGATATTATCTATGACCAGTCGATATTTATCAAAGACGCGATCAAGGGCGTAAGGGACGCGGCGATACAGGGAGGTGTTTTAGCCTTCCTTATACTCCTCTTCTTCCTAAGGAATTGGCGAAGCGCGACGATAGTGACATTCAGTATACCGATATCGATAATGGCCGCGTTCTCGCTGATGTATTTTGGGAAGCTTTCCCTCAATATGATGTCGCTGGGCGGGCTGGCTATGGGTGTAGGTATGCTCGTCGATAATGCCATAGTAGTTATAGAGAATATATTTCGCTATCGATACGATCTCAAATTTTCCATTAAAGAGGCCGCCATTGAGGGCGCGAGTGAGATGACGAATGCGATAAGCGCTTCTACCTTGACTACCATAGCGGTATTTTTGCCTATGATATTTATTATAGGTATAGCAGGACAGATATTTAAACCACTGGCATTTACAGTCACCTTTTCGCTGGTGGCTTCGCTATTTGTCGCATTGACGCTTATACCGCTTCTTGCCTCAAGGTCCAAAAAGAGGAAGAAGAGGGTTTCTTTGGCTGCCGCGTCGGAAGAGGTGATAAAGGAAGATGAAGAGGGAGCGGTCTTGGGCAAGTCGCCATTTATAATGAAGGCCGAAGAGGTATATGGCAAGGTCCTGGAGAGATTCTTGAGGCGTAAATACCTGGGGCT
>JABMSB010000056.1 GCA_013202205.1 Candidatus Omnitrophota bacterium | reverse complement strand
ATGCGCTGGATCTGGGGCAAAAACCCCATGTCCAGCATACGATCGGCCTCATCAAGGACCAGGATATTTACATTTGACAGGGTAAGAGTCCGTCTTTGCATGTGATCGACAAGTCGGCCGGGCGTCGCGATCAATACGCGCGGCTTTTTTCTCAATGCCATAATCTGTATATGTATGGAAACCCCGCCGATGATAACAGCGGTCTTTATGCCAAATCTTGGCGCTATCTTCCGGAATGTCTCGTCAATCTGGATGGCAAGCTCCCGCGTAGGGGCAAGAACCAGACAGTTTCCCCCCTTCTGGGAAAGGCGCTGGATAATAGGTATGGCAAAGGCGAGTGTCTTGCCTGTGCCTGTCTGCGCAACCCCTATAATATCCTTGCCCTCTATACCTATGGGAATCGCTTTATACTGTATTGGCGTCGGATGAATAAACCGCATCCGATCCAATATCTCAAGTATCTTCGGGGCAATTCCAAGATTATCAAAAGGCAGGTTTGTTTGCTGTGGCATCTCTTATCCTATTGTTTATCCATTTTTATTAGATGGGTGTTTTTAAACTAATCTCTGGCTCAGGCAGGGCCAGCTTAATTTTTGAGTTTTGATAATGCCGCCTCTGCTTCATGGACGAGCTCATCTATGAGTTCTTTTACAGAAATGATCTTTTCTATCCTGGTAACATTTGTCCCTGAAAAAACAACGGCGTTATCGATATCCCCAACCGACGCATTGCACAAGGCCTCTGCTATGCAATATGGGGCAGTAGCGGGATTGCATGTCTTAAGGCACTGGTAGGGACATTTAATCGGCATCTTTTTGCCTGCTGTAACACTGTCAATAAACTTTGTCCTTATTGCCCTGCCGGGAAGGCCGACGGGGCTGTCTATAATAACAAGGTCATCCTTATTGGATGTCGCCACATAAAGATCCTTAAACTCCTTTGCCACCGAACACTCGTTCGTCGTAACAAAACGTGTGGCCATCTGTACCCCGGATACTCCCAGCATAATAAATTTAGCTATGTCGGCCCCTGTATAAATACCGCCGGCTACAATAATCGGGATCGACACCCCATAAGAAGCGACAACGCCGATAACATCTTTTGTTATGGCCTCAAGAGAATTAGCGCTATCAGATTTTAATTCATCGGCGGCAAAACCCAGGTGCCCTCCCGCATGCGGCCCTTCAACCATAATAGCGTCAGGAAGACGGTCGTATCTCTTTTTCCATGCCTTTATTATAAGACCCGCAACCCTTGGATGCGAAACAATAGGAATAAGCTTAATATCCGAACCACTCGTTAGCCCCGGGAGCTTTAAAGGCAGCCCGGCCCCTGAAACAATAAAATCCACTTTTTCTTCCACGGCTACCTTAACGAGGTCTTCATAATTGCTAAGGGCAACTAAATTGTTAACCCCTATCGCCCCTTTTGTAAGGCTTTTTGCCTCCCTTATTTCGTTACGCAAGCCTTCTCTAGATGCCTCTACAAAGTGCTTATCGTAGTCTTTCGTGCCATACCCCAACCCTACGCTTGCGATGATTCCCGCTGCTCCGCAATTGGCAACAGCGCTCGCCAAGGAAGCTGTTGATACCTTCACCCCCATGCCTCCCTGGAAAATGGGTATCTCAATTTTCATGTTGCCGATATTCAGCGGTTTCAAAAATTTTAAATTGTACATGAGAATACTATTAACTCCATTTTTATATCACGACAAAAAATCTCTAAGTTCAGCTATCTTAAAAATCTGAACTTATAGCCTTCAAGGCAACCAAGCTTTAATGAGCTATCTATCTTTTATTCCAGTGTATCATACCATTTTTAATACTAATAGTCAAAATAATGCTTTAAAATAACTCTTTGGATTGACCCAACCCCTTTTTAGGGAGAATGTTGCATAATTTGGAAGATTACATTTCCCCTATACACCCTCTATCTGTAATTATCAAAGTTAAGCGGTATGGAAAAATCGAGTCCTTTAAGCCGTTGGATAGCGACCTGGAGGTCGTCTTTCTTTGGAGAAGAGACCCTTATCTTATCCCCCTCTATCTGCGACTGGAGCTTAAGGTCAAGGCCCTTTATTGTCTTGACCAGCTCCTTTGCCTTATCTCTTGGTATGCCTGTTGTTATCTCAGCTACCTGTTTTAAGTTGCCGCCAAAGACCTTCTCGGGCTCACCGAATTTAAGGGCCTTGACTGATACGCCTCTTTTTACAGCCCTGGTCAAAATTATATCCTTTAGGGCGCGGAGCTTAAAATCATCTGTGGTGATAAGCGTTATCTTCTTCTCGTCGCGATTATAATCGATGGATGATTTAGAACCTTTAAAATCATACCTGTTAAATAGTTCTTTCTTTGCCTGGTTTACGGCATTGTCAACTTCTTGCAGGTCGACCTCTGATACTATATCGAATGAAAACATCTGTTTTCCCATAAGTCTCCTTTCATCTTTTCTATAGATTCTCAGGGGGTTTGGGAAATTCTCCCCTCAGGGCATTCTCAGCCATAGTTTTGATTTCATCGCTGAAGTCCGCGCTTGCTATCCATTTCAAATAGGAACGTTCGGCTTTAACAATATCTTTTATATGCTTTTTTCTTCTATATTTACCGAATGTGGGATATAGGTTTCCGCCCCACCAGCAAAACTTTCTTTCCGCGTCATAATAAGCGCTCGATTGCTCATAATCAAAATCTTTCAAGGATTCTATGCCTTTCGCTTCTTCGCCGTACTTCCTGATTTGGGCTTCAAATATTTCTACCGTTGCCTGTGCGTCACCTAAAGCAGTATGCGCGATGGTAAGTTCTTTGTCGCAATAGAGCTGATAAGCCGCCATCAGGTCTCTCTTTTCATGTATATGAAAAACCTTCTGCGCATCATAAATAGCGCGCTCTTTCCAATGAAAACTAAAACCTGCCTCAAGTAGCTCTCGCTCAAGCACGGGAATATCAAATCTCTGTATATTGAACCCCCCAAGGTCGGCATCACCTATGAACTCAATGACTTCCTTGGCTATCTCCTTAAAGCGCGGCGCATCCTTAACGTCATCATTTGTAATATCGATAATGCGGGTAACATTGACGGGTATCGGCATACCTGGGTTAACACGCTTGACATAATCCTGCTTTGTGCCGTCCGGCATAAGTTTAACCATGCCGATTTCAACTATTCTGTCCTTTTCAACCCAGGTTCCGGTTGTTTCAAGATCAAAGACTACTAAAGGATTTGTAATTTTCATAGTAATTTTAGGGACGGTTGGTTTGGGACCGCCCTATTATCAGTCCCTTTATTGTGGGCGGCACCTTATGGGCCGCCCCTATTTCCTTCTTTGCTACAGCTGAAAATCTGTCTTTTCAATTTTCTGTTTAGAAAACGCGGCCTTAACCTTGTCGACTGAACCCTGAAGGGTGTTCAAGATCTTTTCGACCTGCTCAGGGGTATATTCATAACTGGAAGACGTAAGATTTGTTATAAGCTCGACTTTGGATACTGCGTTCTTCACCCTCTTTGTTGCCAGCCTTGTAAATTTCTCACTCTTCGTCTCACTCGCCGCGCCGCCACTCTTCTCTTCCGCCATATTTTTCCTCCTTTTTTTGTACTACTTCCGGGGACACAATACTTAATTCACTAATTAGGCACTATGTCCCATTCCTTTACGGTTTTAATTTTATTACGACAATTTTATGACATGTGCTTTCAAAAATTTTTCTATAGCTTTTACCGCCTCATCCTTTGCCCCGGCCGGGCTCCCGGCTATCCACATAGTAAAATTATAGAGTTCCTGCGTATCGGCGGTTACCCACTTGCCATTTTTATGCAGGAAAACAAATAGTGCTGTCATGGCAATTCTCTTATTGCCATTCTGAAAAGGATGACTCTTAATCATAAGATAGAAAAGAATACTCGCTTTAGATGTGAAGCTTGTGTATGGAGACTTGCCCAAAAATGTCTGGAATGGGACAGCCAGGCAGCTCTCCAGCTTATTAGGAAACCTCGTAGAAAAATCCGGTATCGGCTCATTAAAAGAGAGCATCTCCTGAGCTAAACGAAATGCTAAATATTCTACTTCCTTGACAGTGAGCGTCTTCATCACGGCCTTCCCAATAACCTCAACGTTTCCCCGTACTCTTTTACTGTCTTCTTTATAATCTTGTCGATCTTCCGTTTATGCCCTTCATCGAGCGCCTTGCCCATGATATGCGCCACATAACTTTTGGGTATGGCAAAATTCCTGCCTATCTTTACGGCTTTTATCTGGCCCTTCTTTACCTTCTTGTAAACAGCAATCCTGCTTATACCAAGAATATTGGCCAATTCCGGGATGCTTATGTATTGGTTGTTTTTCATAACCCTATACCTCCATTAATATTAACGATATGGTTAACATACGTTAACCATAATATAAAAGGTTAACATAAAACATGGAGAAATACAAGTAGAATTTTAAAATTTTATGCGGTTTGCTATTTATCAGCTAACAATGCACGCATCCTGGAAACGCAATACTTAGTTCTCTAATCAGGTATTGTGGCACCGGAATTCTCTTCACCGGAATTCTCTTTAATGGTTATTGGTGTATCTACTACACCTGCATAGAAGACTATAATTTCTGCAGGCTCATTGCCTTCGTTCTTTCCATAGTGCCCCTTATTCACAACTTCGGCGATTGAATCCCCGGCCTTCAGATGTAATATCTCATTCTCTTCTGTCGTTACGGTCAATTCTCCGGCCAATAATACGCCCGCATTTATCACCGGGTGTTTATGCAGCGGCAGTCGCGCCCCCTGGGGAACCGTGATTCTCAGAATCGTTATCTCCGGGGTCCCTTCTGCATAGTCCGGAAGGGGTTCCCCGTCCCAGCTTGAACTCGTCTTCACTAATGTATCAACTTCGACACCATTTACACCTTCGGCTAAAACATTGCTTGATAGTAACGATATCAAGCATATTACATAAAATAGTCTCTTCATTTTAATTTTCCGCCTGTATTGTATATTGCGCCGTTTGAGCATCGGAAATATCTTTTTTTGAAACAAGCGTATCTGTTAACCGCAGCCATTCGACAATTACTTTTTTTACCTCTATCTCATGAGATATCTTGTTAAATTTGTTATCGGGAAATTTTGGGGACGGTCCATTCGGTGCCACCCCACCGATAATTCACTCATTGTGGGCTGTCACTTTCTGGGTCGTCCCCTATTTTATTATTTTATGTCTTTAAAACAGTTGCTTACACCGTGCCTCTGCGCGCCTCTAAGCTCCTGCGGATCTCCTCGGATTTTTGTTTTGTGAGCGGCACGCACAAAACAAAAATAATAGCTATGACCAGGCCCACGATCGGCAAAGTAGCCAGGCTGGTGCGAATCCAGAATATGGTCTCAGGCGCCTGCACCTTAAGTTTCCAGGTAAAGCCCGCCCATGTTAGAATAAGGCCGGAAAAATAGTACCCTAATGAATTTCCCAGCTTAAGAATATAGGAACCGCAGGCAGTAAAAGAACCTTCCCTTCTTTTGCCCGTATTAAGCTCATCGTAGTCCTGAATATCCGCACCGATGGAACCGTGCAGCATCCAGAGAGAAGCCGCGCACATTCCCATCAAACTCGACGCGATTGTTTGCAGCCACTGAATCGCCGGCGTATACAAGAACCAGGAACCGCCGTAACCACAAATACCTATGGCGCAAGCTGTCACTGCCGCCTGCCGTTTGCCGATCCTATGCGCCAGAGTCGCATGCAGCGGAACCCCTAAAAGGCCACCTATCATAAAAGCCACACCCATCCAAAACTGCCAATTATCTCCGGTAATTTTGTCTCCGCCGGCTACATAAAAAACCGTGGCATAGTAACCCAGTGATCCCACCATGCTCGTGCCCATGGTAAAAGCGCCGCCCATGACCATCAACTGCCGGAACGGCTTGCACCTAAGGGTCTCACCCAGGGAACTCAGAATGGAAATTTTCTTAGTGGTCTTTACCACCACTTTTTCATAGTAGCGCTCTTTAACCCTAAAGAAGATGATTATGGCAAAGATAGCCATTATCACGCCCAATATTGATGTGTAGACCTGCATTCCACGGAGAGTATCCTTCTGTCCTGTTCCGGGAATAAGAAACCAGGCCAGGTTGGTAAACCGCAAAGCATAAAAATTGCCCAATTCTGAAATCTTTTGGGCCATGCTGCGATAGGACATAATAGAGGTGCGCTCTTCATAATCAGGCGACATCTCCGCGCCTAAACTGTAGTAGGGCACGGTAAAAGCGCTGATTATGGGAATATAAATCATAGTGGACAGTATCATGTACCAAAATACCACGGAGACGCCGAGGAATTTTAGCCCCACCCAGGACGGCGATATCAAAAACAGAATCGGCAGGAGGAGTCCGCTTAAAATACCGGCGATCAAAATAAAAGGACGCCTGCGGCCATGCTTGGAACGCAAATTATCGGACAACCACCCCACCAGAGGATCAACAATGGCATCATAGACCCGGATCAATGTAAGCGCCAAACCCACCAGCCACGGACTAACACCCAAATACATATTAAAAACCGCAAAAGCAACGGACGGATACAGCCAGAGGCCCCACATATCAACTGCCGTTCCAAGAGAATAGGACGCCTTGGTGAGAGCTGGAAGACGATCGCGCAGGGGTTTCTTCCCAGGAACAGCATTAGCTTCTTGCATTAAGTTTCCTCCATTTTCCTTATATTACAAAATAATATTAACGATTATAACATGCATCTATAAGCCGCTCTATGCTTGTGGTAGCCACGCATTGAACCGTATCAGCGCCGCCATAATAAAGTTTAACCTCGCCGTTATCTTCCGCCACAGCCCCGCAGGTAAAGACCACGCTGGGAGTTTGTCCCACAAGCTCGTATTGCTCCTCGGGAATCAAGATTGCGTCTTCAGCCATAACCTTGACTTTTGACGGATCCTCTAAATCCAAAAGACAGACACCCAACTGATAAACAAAATGCGCTTTGCATTGAATACGCACTCCGTGGAAAATAGTCAACCACCCTTGGGGTGTTTTAATAGGAGCGGCTCCCGGGCCAATTTTTGTCCATGCCCAGCGAATCCCCTCCCAGTTTCTAAAGACGCATTCGCTCTTTCCCCAAAAGACCAAATCCGGAGAATAAGAGATCCAGATATCCCCGGTACCATTTCCGGTATTGGGCCGGTCAAGGCGCGCGTAAAGTCCACCTATCTTCTCCGGAAAAAGCACCCCATTGCGGTTATCTGTTTCGGAAATAAAGCCCATCCACTTAAATTTCTTAAAGTCCTCTGTCTTCACCAGGCTCAGCCGACAGGCGTGGGCGCTGTGCGCGGCATGGACTATATAATATGCATCCTCGACTTTTGTCACGCGCGGGTCATAATACATGTTGCAAGCATACTCCTTAAACTTCGGATCATCATGGGGCATGTCCACCGGCTTTGGCCGCGGCTTAAAGTGATATCCGTCCTTGCTTTCCGCAATCCAAAAACGGTCAAGCAAAGCGGAATTCTCCACTCGGCAGATCATCGTATAAATACCTTTGTATTTTATGATACCGGAATTAAAAACATGTT
>JABMSB010000055.1 GCA_013202205.1 Candidatus Omnitrophota bacterium | reverse complement strand
GCAGATCCGACCTTTTCTTTCGTATAAGGATTAATTATGTCAAACCTTTTATCAGAATGTGTGAGTTTTCCATCAATTATCATACTAATCTCTCTCATGGGTTCATAAATTCTTTCTTATTATCTCTGGGACTTATTTTTGGTCTGCCCAGGTCAACCCTTGAGCCCTTTTTTACCTTAATAATAAGTGCCACCGGCCCCTTCTTAAATCCCCTAACTTTTCTGATAATATCTTCTTTCCTAAAACAGATATTTGCATTTTTATAATTACAACCACGGGCAATTGTTGCAATGTCTATCTTATCTGAAACAGTTGGTTGTCCACCTGTAGATTCATGACAACAATTATCAAATACTATATGGAACAAATTTTCAGGAGCATAATATCCTATTGTCGCCATAGTACCTGCATGCATTATTAATGCTCCATCACCATCAAAAAGATATACTTTTTTCTCTGGCCTTTGACAAGCAATCTCCATTGCAATAGCCGATGCATGACCCATTGAACCCACAACATAAAAATCTCCATTATGCTTTTGGCCTCTTGCCTGCCTGCACTCAAAGAGCTCTCTTGATATTTTACCTGTCGTTGCAACAACTATTTCATCTCCATTAAAAGTATCAACAATTGTATATATCGCCTCTTCTCTGCTCAATTCTAAAGTTTTCTGCCTATTCTTCTTCTCTATATATTCGCTAAAAAAATCTCTCTTAACGATTAAAGCAACCGGAATATTTTCTCTTTCTGCTTTTTCCTTTGCGCTTTTTATCTGATCATTTATATTTTTAGCATTCAATATCTCATAGGATATTCCCAATGTATCAAGCAAAGGTAGCATAACCTTACCCATTTTTGCATGTTGAGGCGCATCCTTCTTGCCAGGTTCTCCCCGCCAGCCAATTATAAGCAGCATTGGAATGCCAAAAACATCATTGTCCGTCAATGAGGTTAAGGGATTAACCGCATTGCCTAAACCAGCATTCTGCATATAAACAACTCCAATCTTACCGGTTGAAAGATAATATCCTGCGGCATGACCAATAGCAGCTCCTTCATTAGCTGCTATCCTATGAACTAGCTTATCCTCATTATCAACGATATAACTTATCCACTCTTTAAGGATACTGTCCGGAACCCCGGTAAAGTAGCCGATATTATTCTTTTCGAAAACCTTATGTATTTTCTCGCACGAAATCATTGTTAATCCTTTTTCCTCAAGACGTTAAACTCCCTGCCTGCTGGCAGACAGAGCCTGATTTGCCTCCTTGAGAATCGATAAACTCTCTAAACCAAATCTCAACATTCATCAACATCCATACCTTCTTACCCCAAAAGTCGTAATCAAGTTTTTGTTGATTATTAAGCAGTTTTTCTATTTTTTCTTTGCGGAAAATCCCCCTTCTGCAAGAACGCTCATCCAATAGAATATCCTTTGCTTGCTTAATAAGCCCTTGCTTAATCCATAAATCAAGCGGAACCGGAAAACCTAATTTCTTTCTGTTCGTTATCTCCGGTGGTAACATTTCTTTACCAAATTTACGAAGAATAGCCTTTGACTCATCTAGCCACTCACTTGCCCCGAAACTATTTGTAAATAACGCCCGAACCCTGTGTAATGGCGAACGCCATTTAAGTTTATAATGAGAGGGTATCATAGAGACAAATTCGACCAGCTCATGGTCAACAAAGGGGACTCTTGCTTCTACTGCTGTAGCCATTGACATAGAATCAAGACGGTCAAGCAGGCAAAGAAGGTGCCGCTTCTCAAACATATAAAGAATTCTATCGTAGGGGTCGCCTTTCTGGACATATTCAAAATCACGCCTCCACTCACTTATATCCTGCTCATCGAAGGTAAGCTGATGATTTAGTTCATCAGTAAATAAGGACCATTTTTCTTCGAAAGGTATCCAGTTATACACCGAAAAGAAATGATCCATATGATTATTTATTTCACCCCACTGCCCGGCCTGATGCCCCGCTCCCAATAGTTTGAATAATTGTTTTCTCATAAATGAAGGAATATGATTATTAACAAAGGATATCTTTTTAAAGTCCATTGGCGACCTTTGCACCCTACCGTAACCACCAAAAAGTTCATCCGCTCCTTCTCCGCTAATTACTACAGTAATATGTTTCTTCAGTTCTACGCAAAGCTGATAAAGTGCTACTTCATGGGGGATAGAAAGAGGAGCATCCATTTGACGGATCATCTTAGGT
>JABMSB010000054.1 GCA_013202205.1 Candidatus Omnitrophota bacterium | reverse complement strand
GGCAAAGGCTGTCAATGATGCGGATGTGATATTGTTTAATACATGTTCTGTGCGCAGGCATGCGGAAGGGCGCGTCGAGGGACAGCTCAACCAGATAAAGGATATCAAGACCAAGCGTTTTGGGATTGTGATAGGCCTTGTGGGCTGCATGGCGCAGAATTACAAGGATGGGCTGCTCAAGCAATTTCCTCACCTCGATTTTGTGGCAGGCCCTAGGAATATCTATGATATACCCGACGTAATCGATAAAGCCATGATCATGGGGAAGCGGGATGTTGCAGTAGACAAGGAGGCACGACCTCCATCAGGTGATACAGGAGATTATAGGGAAGATAGTATTAAGGCATTTGTTTCAATAGGGGAGGGGTGCAACAACTACTGCTCCTACTGCATTGTGCCACATGTTCGCGGGCGTGAGGCGAGCAGACAGCCGAAAGATATCGTAGCTGAAGTGAAGAAGCTTATAAATGGCGGGGTTAAAGAGATCACCCTCTTGGGGCAGAACGTAAACTCCTATGGAAAGGAGACCGGTACTGAGACAAACTTTGTAAATCTGCTTCAGGCGCTCGATAAGACGGGGATAGAGCGTATTCGGTTTATGACCAGCCATCCTAAAGATGCCACGCCGGAACTCTTTGACGCGATGAAAGATTTAAAGAGCGTATGTGAACATCTGCACTTGCCTCTTCAGTCAGGTTCTGATAAGATACTACAGATGATGAATCGCGGATATGCGTCCGGGGATTATCTGAGGCTGGTGGATGAACTTCGCAGTCGCATACCCGATTGCGCCATTACAACTGATCTCATAGTCGGTTTTCCGACGGAGACGGATGAGGATTTTGAACAGACGGCGAATCTGATGCAACAGATTAAGTTCGACAAGGCGTTTATATTCAAGTATTCACCTCGCCCACCCGCAAAGTCAAGCGAGCTAAAAGATGATGTACCAATGGCCGTAAAGGAGAGGCGAAATCTCTCCCTACTCGAATTGCAGGATGAGATGGCGATATCAAAGAATAGAGAGCTGATAGGCAAAGAGGTGGAAGTCTTTGCTGAGTATAAGGCCAAGAAGCCGCCGAAGGGGCTTGAAGGAGGTATCGGTATAGCACTCGTAGGGCGCGCAAGGACCGGTAGCGGCGTAATATTTAATGGCAAAGAGAGCCTTATCGGTAAGACCGTTAAGGTAGTAGTTAAAGATGTATCATCTTACACACTGATAGGAGATCTCGTTCAATGAGGTTGTCACCGTTCTACATAGCGTCGTTTATAGCGGATATTGCTTTAGGAATAGTCTTTTTGGCAATACCCTTATTTGCGATCAAGCGGTTCGATGCCTCCTTTTTGCAGCTCGGGTATATCGGAGGGTTCGGCGCCCTTACCTATTTCTTATCGGTACTTTTGTGCGGACGCCTCGTCGATAAGATCAGCAGAAAGAAGGTCTTAATCAGCGCCTGTATTCTCTATATGGTGATCTACATGTCGATACCTTTTGTAAGTTCAATTCGCCAGATTATATATTTACATATGGTCGGTTCGGTGGCCATGGCCATGTTTTGGCCGTCCATACAGTCGTGGATAGCCCTGGGGTTAGATCGAACGAGCCTGATTCGCGCTCTTTCAAATTTTAATGTTGCCTGGTGTGCCGGGCTTATGGTTGGTACGATAGCAGGAGGTTTTTTATTTGAGATAGGAAGTACATTACCGTTCTTTATAGGGCCGATTCTCATGGGCTCAATAGCGCTGCTACTTAGGCGCCAGCCTTTGATTCTGGAAGTTCGTGGCAGGGGTTATGCCGACCAGACCCCGGATGATTTATCACCGGATTGTAAGAAGTTTTTATATATAGCCTGGATCGCCAATTTTGTAAGCTGGTTTATAGTAGGCTTAAACAGGCATATCTTTCCCCGTATAGCGACGATGATCGGTTTCTCACCGCGGGTGATAGGGCTTATAATATTTCTTATGGTCTCTGCCCAGATGGTCGTTTTTATAATGCTTGGCAGGTCCAAGAAGTGGCATTATCGTCTCGGCCCGATAATCGCGCTACAGGCGATAGCCTCCTGGGCGCTCATCATGGCTATTATGACAGACAGCCCTTATATCTTTGGCTTCGCATTTATATTGATGGGGGCCTCAGGCGGTATAACCTACTTCAGCAGTATATTCTACAGCCTCTGGGCTCAGGCCGATAAGGGTAAAAAGAGTGGTATACACGAGTCATTCATTGGCGCCGGCATATTTTTGGGGCCGCTTATCGGCGGGATCGCCGCCCACAATCTTGGCTCACGCAGTCCTTATGTGATCGCATTGATATTATTACTCTCGGCCATGGTATTGGAAGGTCGAATCCTTGCTCGTAGGAATAGATAGTCTTTATGGTAGATCCTGTCAAGGAGAAGGTAGTGTTTGTAATCGGCCCAACCGCTGTGGGCAAGACCGAGGTTTCTGTAAAATTGGCCGAGGAGTTTTCAGGTGAGATCATCTCTTGTGATTCTATGCAGGTCTACAAAGGGATGGAGATATCGAGCCAGGCCCCGTCAATTACAGAACAGCGTAAAATACCCCACCACTTAATCGGAATTTTATCCCCTACAGAAGAATATAGCGTGGCAGATTTTCGCGAGCGCGCCCAAGCTATAATAGATGAGATCCATAAACGGAAAAAAATCCCGTTTGTCATCGGAGGTAGTGGATTATATATTAAAGCGCTGCTCGATGGTCTATGTTCCGCCCCTTCAGCCGATTGGCGCATCAGGAGAAGGCTGCAAAGAGATGTCGAAGCCCAGGGGGAAGGTGCGCTCTTTGAGCGCCTTAAAGATGTAGATCCGGAAACTGCCTTAAAGGTACATCCGAACGATACGCGCCGAATAATAAGGGCGCTGGAGGTGTATGAGTTGACCAGGCTCCCACTTTCAAAGCACAAGGAGAAGACCGAAGGTATATTTGAGAAATATGATATCCGTTTAATAGGGCTTGGTATGCCCAGGCCGAAACTCTATAAAAGAATAGAAGAGAGGGTAGAGGAGATGTTTGGCAAAGGATTGGCTGAGGAAGTTGCTCGACTCAAAAGCATAAAACTCAGCTTGACAGCCCGATCTGCTTTAGGGTATAAAGAGATCACAGGATTTTTAGAAGGGGAGTATGACTTAGAAAGGGCTAAATATTTACTCAAGCGCAATACGCGCCGTTTTGCCAAGCGCCAGCTCGGCTGGTTCAGGCCAGACAAGAGAATTACCTGGATTGAAGCAGACGGCCCGGAGGTTTTAGAGCTGACTAAAAGCGTTATAAAATAAAAGCTATTTATAACTATAGGTGAATTGAGATTGGTGGGGCGATGGGAGAGAAGGCGTTATTAGTTACGGTCGATCTTGATAGGCGCAGCAAGTGGCTGCCCAAAGAGCAGCAGGCAGAGTTGCTGGCGCTCGCTACTTCGGCCGGTACAACCGTTGTCGATGAGATCTTAGTAAAACGCAAGGGCCCGTCAGCCGGTTGCTATATCGGCAAGGGGAAGCTCGATGAGATATCCCTTATGGTAGACGAGCTCGGGATAGACCTTGTCATATTCAATAATGATTTGACCGGTACACAGCAGAAGAATATTGAGGATGTAGTCGGTGTCAAGGTTGTCGACCGTACGCAACTTATCCTGGATATATTTGCAAGGCGCGCTAAGTCTAATGAAGGTAAGGTGCAGGTTGAGTTAGCGCAGTTATTATATCTCCTGCCGCGATTGACGGGTAAGGGCATACTATTATCGCGATTAGGCGGTGGCATAGGCACGAGAGGCCCCGGAGAGACGAAGCTCGAAGTGGACCGTCGGCGCATTCGCGACAGGATAGCAAAGGTGAAGCATGAGCTGGATAAGCTGACGCGCCAGAGGGTAATGAGGCGAAAGACGAGGACCCGTTTCTCCGTCTCAACCGTCGCCATAGTAGGTTATACCAATGCCGGTAAGTCGACATTGCTCAACTCCCTGACCGATACGCGGGTAATCGTCCAGGATAAGTTATTCAGCACCCTTGACCCGACAATTCGTAAATATACCTTACCCAACAACCAGAAGATACTCCTGATAGATACGGTAGGTTTTTTGCGGGAATTACCGCACCACTTAATCGAGTCATTCAAGGCCACGCTTGAGGAGGTGATAGACGCCGATATTTTGATACATATTATCGATGCCAGCCATCCCATGGCCCTGGAGCAGTCGGATGCGGTTTATGGTGTCCTAAGAGAGTTAGGCGCTGAAGGGAAGCCTACCGTGGTAGCGTTAAACAAGATAGACAGGATCGAAGATGGTTCAGCCGTTATCGAGCAGCTTAAAGGACATTTTAATGACGCAGTTAGTCTATCTGCCCTAAAGAGGTCAGGCTTTGAAAGTCTGGTAAAATCCCTTAGCAACTTATTGGCTTCACTGGTTACCAGGATAGAAGTAGTTATTAAGCCCTCCGGGCTAAAATTGCTCCATTTGATATATGAACATGGAAAGGTTTTGAAGCGAGATCAGCGAGGAGAGGATGTCTACATTGAAGCAGAAGTGCCTACTATACTTAAGGCTAAGATACTAAAGCAGTTAGAGTAAAACGCTACTATAGATTGTAGCGCATGTTTACCCCTAGTAGATAATCTCCACATAATACTTGACAAAGACAAGCGGTATGATAAAATATTGACCTTAGCACTCAACTTTTTTGAGTGCTAAGGTTTCTCTTTAGGGGATAATATAACACTAATATTGTATATATAAGAGTAGAGAAAGATGGTATGAGAGTTTTAGATAGAGAAAAGAGACAGAATCGTGTTCTTGAGCTAATCGTTGAGTCGCATATCAACACCGCTGCTCCGATCGGGTCGCGTTTCGTTTCGCG
>JABMSB010000053.1 GCA_013202205.1 Candidatus Omnitrophota bacterium | reverse complement strand
TTCGAATATAACCACTTACGCCGGCATGGGGGATTGAACTATATAACCCCATTTGACAAGCTTCAAAAAGTTACCGAATTATTGAGCTAGTACAGCAGATCTCCGATTGAGTTGAGAAACGTCTTGTCTGCTTAGGTGGTTTGTTGGATGTAGGCGGATGCAAGCATCAAGCTAGCCAATGGCAATAAGAAGAGGCCTATTATCCATCCTACATATGGAACCATTCCTCCTCCGGAAGCAAGGGCAACGTAAATAACCAAAAGCAAGATGTTCATCCCAAAACCTTTCTGCCGCACCAGATTCCAGCTCGTCTTAAGAGACTCTATTACGCCGGTATTCTTGTCGACCATAAAGAAGGTAGCATATAACCACATCGTGGCCACAATTATACCCGGTATGATTAATAGAACGAACCCGGTAAGTGTCAGAACTGTCTGGAGCATGAATAGGCCCAAAAGAGGTAAGAACTTACTAAAGAGCCCGAACATATCCCCCAGCTCAACCTTCTTATCCTCTTTACGTAAGGCATTCAGCAGCATCCAATAATACCCACCCATTAAGACCCCCGCCAAAATACCGATTGTAAAGATCGATATGACCTGAAAGAGGAATGTTGCCAGTGCGAGTATTAAAACGTTACGCTTAAAAAGATCTATCGCATCGTTTATGCATCTCCCTATGTCCAATTTACCTCCGACAGCAGTTACATTTTCCATGTCTCCCTCCTTATTTTTCGACAAACTATATTATTTACTCCTATTATATCCCAGCCGCATCCAATGCATCAAGATTGTTTTGTGCGCTTTCACAATTCGGATCGATGTGCAGGGCGGCCTCCCATTCACGTCGAGCCTGATTATAATAGCCTAATTTACCATAGGCGATGCCAAGATTGCTATGTCCAACTACCCAGTTTGGCTTGATTCTTAAACCCCTTTCAAAATAGTATATGGCCATATCGTAATCTTCTTTATTAAAATAACTATGGGCTGCCATAGAATAATCCGTATCCCGAATGAGATCATTCGCTTTATATGAAAGACCATAAGTCGGGTCTGGTTTTACAAAAGAATATAAACTCACAAGTACTACAGTAGACATAAAAATATACCCCCACTTTCTACATCTCAACTGCCTAATAAGCCAAACGACTGCATAGCTTGCAAAGATGATAAAGAATGGGACGACCGGCAATCTATATCTCGCCTGGATATGAAAGAGTATAACCGACCCTGAAAGCACAAAAAAGAAGATATATAATAATGTCTCTCTTTTGGTCTTAAGCGATAAGAAGATACCCAATATCGCCAACGGTGATATAAAGGTAAAATTAAAAAATGGCCGCTGCAGTATACTAGGCCATTCCTTAAAAAGATAATAGTTCAAATTGGCCGGGACCTCGTACCCATTAAAGAACATACGAAGTTTGCGCAGGTATAATTGCTGCATCTCGGCCGGATATTCTTTTATCTCTTCGATAAATAATTTGACCATTCGTGCCGTATTATTCCCGGATGCCTCGACCATTTTGTGATAAATATCCGTATAGATCAAATCGACCCCTATGCCATCATGGACATTGCCGACCCAAAAAGCGGTATAATCAGTCGATACGGGCATAAATTTTCCGGATGTCTTGTAGTTATGATATGAGGCCGGTAGAATCACAATGAATGAACCAAGAAGGAAGAAGAGAACAAATGTAACCCTCTTTTTAAACGAAACTTCTTTTATGGCGAAGAGGATCCAAAAAAGCACAAATGGAAGCAACATATTCGTTCTGGTAAGGATGGAGAGCCCTAGGACTGATCCGGCCAAAAACCAAAGAAACGGTTTCCTCTTTCGTCTGGCTAAAAGCAGAAGAAAAACCACTAGAACATTCAGGAAGACGAGGAGCGAAGCCCTCAATAAAACCCCATTATAGAAGACAAATATGCCGTAGAATGCCGTGATAAATGCTGCCACAAACCCAGCACCCCTGCCAAAGATCTCCTTGGTCAATAGATACATCAAGAAAATAAGGATGGATCCGATAAACGCCTGTATTATACGCGGTGTAAAGTGATTATAACCAAATAGTTTGTAGGAGATGGCCAGAAAATATGAGTAGAGCGGTTCATACTGAAATGGCCTGTCGGTCCCGCCCCACGCGCCCGAGGATATCTCTTTTGCCAGGGTATCAAATCGATATTGATCGAATGCATCGGATTCGAAGACATCCTCCGATAAGGGGTGGGCCTTCACTTGAGTGACATATGCAACCCTCAAGGTGAAAGCCAACAAAAAGATAAGGGATAATATAATTATCGTTCTATTCTTCAGCATACAAATCTTCTGTTAAGATACTCTATTATTCGTCAACGGGCTATTTTATCCAACCTCTCAAGGCCCATCTTTATCTTTACCGATTCCGGATCTAATTCAAGGGCCTTATTCCATACCCTTTTGGCTTCTTTGTAATTCTTCGTATTGACATAGGCCATACCCAGATTATAATAAGCGGTTATGTTGTCAGGTTTTAACTCCAGGGCCCGCTCAAAATTTGCTATCGCTTCTTCGAATTTTCCCAATTCAGCATAAGCTATAGCGAGATTGATATGGACGGAGGGGTTCTCCGGATCGCGCTTTACATACTCTTCGTATTTTGCCGCGGCCTCTTCAAAAGATCCCTGCGAATCAAGAAGTGAGGCAATATTAAAATATGCATTCACAAAATTTGAATTGGCATCTAATGCCGCTTCGTATTCGGCCTTCGCCTCCTCCGCCATCCCCTTACTCTCGTATATAACACCCAAATTGAAATGGCCGTCTGCCAGATCAGGCGCATACTCCGCTGCCAAAGCAAAATTCTTCTCCGCTTCCTCAAGGTCGTCTTTTCCGTAATATATAGCGCCTATATTATTATATACCTCACCATACCGCGGCCTCACCTTTAGAGCAGCTTTGTAGCTTTCCATCGCCTCAATAAACCGTCCCTGTTCTGCAAAGAGTTTTCCTAGATTATAGTGTGTTTCAGCGGAATCGGGGTATATCTTGAGTGTCTCCTTCCATTCATCGATGGCCTTATTATGCTCTCCCATCTCGTAGTATGCTGCACCAAGATTATTGTGTGCCTCCGAATAGTCCGGCCGCTCTTCTATTAGTTCCCTAAAGGTCTCAACGGCCCTCTCCTGCTGGTTGCTGTCCAGATAAAATACACCCACCACATTCTTGGCGCGAGCATCATCAGGCTCATATCGAAGTGCCTCGGCAAATTGTGCTTCAGCCTCATCTGGCCTTTCCTTTGCTTTATAGACCAACCCCAGATTCATATGGGCTTCGGCAAAATCCGGCCTCTGTCTTATAGCTTCCTCCAGGTGCTCTTCCGCATCGTCATATTTAGCCACACGATAATAGACAGCACCCAGGTTATTGTGAACCCTGTAGCTATCGGTAAAATTGAGGGTCTTTTCATAAAAGGTGGCAGGATCCCTCCAATCGCTGTTTCGTTTTACAGTAATTCCTCCATAGAAGAGTAATGCGAGTATCACTCCAATGACGACCGGCTTATCTATCGCCTCCGCGCTAAAAATAGAAGTTATATTTCTTGATGCGCGTGAAACCAAAACTGAAGCGACCACATAAAAACCGATCGCCGGCATATAGAGCCAGTGTTCTGCGAGTATCGCGTTAACCGGTATGATATTTGAGACGGGGAGCAGGTTAATAAAGAACCAGGCCGAAGCAAATAAGACGATCTTATTCTGCCTAAAACGATATATCATAAACGATAGGCACAAGAGAACCGCTATCGATATTAAGACCGTCGAATCAAAGACCGACGTAGACAGCGGCAGTGAGCGCTCCATATGAAGGTCAAATGGCAGTATAAGCAACCTAAAGTATTCCAATAAGACCTTAAGCTGTGTAAACATCCTTGTTGCAAAAGAGGCCTGGTATCCTGTAGAGATAGAGAATGGCAAAATGATCTGTCTGATCGCCAAGAAGAAACCACCCAACACTATGAATGGTCCATACCTGAGAGGGCCGCTAAAAGGATCCCCTGGTTCGCTCTTTGCCTCTTTGAAGATCTTATCGTAAAGAATATATATCGCTATAAAGATCAATGATATCTCTTTAGACAATAAGGCCAATGCAAAACTGGCAACAGACCCCCAGTATAGGCTCTTATTCTTCAGCTCAATTCTTCTGTTGTGCCTTATATACAAGATAAGTGAAAGAAGAAGAAAGAAGACGGCCAATGAATCGGCCCTGCCTGATATATAAGTGACAGCTTCTGTATTTATTGGGTGTATGGCAAAAAGGATTCCTGATAATGTAGAGGCTATATGATCATGGGTCAGGAACCAAATAAGAAAGAATACGAGCAGCGCAGAGGCCAGATGGAATACGATATTGCTCAGATGGTATCCTGCCGGGTTAAGTTTCCATATCATATAATCCGTAAGATACGTAAGCACCTGGATGGGGCGGTAAAAATTGCTCTCCTCGCCTGCCCCGGAGAGCAGGTCTGTCGTAAACATCTTAGGGACGCTGTTCAGGTTCTTTATATAGTCATTATTGCGTACATGCTTCTCGTCATCCCAGATGAAACCATTCTGCAACGAATTTCCATAGACCAAAAATCCCAGCACAACTATCAAGGCCAAAGATAAAACTATATTCTTCTTATTCGCGTAGATAGATTTTGCCTTCTGGGCATAATGGCATGCCTTGCTGCGGATTTCACTTAGGTTCATCGTAACCTCCCTCATATTTTATCAAGTATTGTATAGCTAGTTATTATACCATAATCTAACATATAGATATGCAATATGCAAGAAAAATGAAGCTCTCACAAAGAGATTCCCGGGAATAGGGACAGGGAATATTAAAGCGGGTGCAATAAGAGTTAAAATTGTTGTTGTGATTCATTTGATATGTTATAATTGTTTTTATTGGAGATCCTAAAAATGAATAAAGAACGTATGCAGATTTCGGCTTTTATCATTTTAGCTATAGGGACGGTGGAGATTATAATCGGTGAAATAGAGATGCTCATGCTGATTCCCGGCCTTTCTCACTACGCATCGCTTATCGCTGTCGAGAGGATAGGCTTCGTCGTTGCATCAATAGCAGCCATCACATCCTTTTGCTTAGGGCTGGGAATCGTGAGGGAACGCCCCAGGGCAAGGACCTTGCTTATATTCTTCTCGTGTTTAATAGTTGTAAGTAAACTGGCTATCTTACTAAAAGCCCTTGTGCTTCCCGCTACATTAGAGATATTTTCATCTACATCAAACCGTCATACAATCTCTCTCATTTACCATATGCTTATTGTGGTTGCGCTTAAAGATCCTGTAGTCCACGCCAGGTTCAAAAAACGATCGGGAGCCATCAACCCATGAAGAACTTTACTGCAATAGTTGTGGTATGTTCTATTTTAGCCATATCGCCTATATTATGGGCTCAGGAAGACCCGCTTGTCCATAAATATAATGAAGAGGGCCTTGATGCATTAAAGGATAATGAATTTGGCAGGGCTATCTGGTATTTTAATAAGGCACTGGACCTTGCGCCATCTAACCATACGATCAGGGAAAATCTTGCCGTCTCGTATAATAACTGCGGCCTCCAGATGGAGAAGAAGGGTGAGCTCGACAAAGGGATCAATTACTTAAAAGATGCCTTAAGAATAAAACCCGGTGATGAGCATATCGAGAGAAATTTGGCAAATCTATATAATACGAAGGCAATCAAGCTGTCAAAAGAAGGAGAATGGGATAAAGCAGAAGATATATTTGAGAGGATCTTAAACCTCTTTCCGTCTGAGATAGATTACAAGAAGAACTTCTCGAGCATCCTGCTCGGGAAAGCCGCATCCACCTATAAGAAGAAAGACCTGCATAAAGCCAAAAGGGACGCGGAAAAGTCCTTAAGGTATAACCCGCTAAATTCTGACGCCATGGTGCTAATGGGAGATATCAACTATGACCTGCAGCGCTTAAAAGAGGCCCATTCCTGGTGGGAGAAGGCCATGGAGATAGATTCCTCCTCTTCGGCCATCGAACAAAGGTTGGCTAAAGTAAAGAGAGAATACCAGGCCGAGGTAAACCTTGAGAAACTCCCTGCTGAGTTCTTCGAGATACGCTTTGAAAAAGAGTTAGAAGGCTATAGCGCTTACGCGATGCGGGATATCTTAAGGAGTGTGAGGCGCACGATAGGCCAGGACTTTAACTACTTTCCGTCATATAAGACTATAGTGCTCGTCTATCCTGAGGAGACCTTCAGGGAATTGACTAACACCCCGCCATGGATCTCAGGGCTTTACGACGGAAAGATACGGCTGCCTTTTATGCGAAGGCTTGTTGACAAAGAAGAGCTTGAGCGCATAATAAGACATGAATATACCCATGTCCTGGTCCACAGCTTGGCCGAAGGGAACTGTCCTGTATGGTTGAATGAAGGCCTGGCACAACATGAAGAATATAAGGATCAGGAACCTGATTTAAAACGATTGGAGGCCGCCCTGAAATCGAATACCCATATTCCAATATCTGCCCTACAGATAAACCTATCGAAGACGACCGATAAGGATAGGGTAACGCTCTTTTATCAGGAATCATATCTAATAGTAGATTATATAATCGACAGGTGGCGCCTTAGCACTATTCGCAGTATCTTAACACGGCTGAAGCGGAAAGAGGCCATAGAGATGATCTTCAAAAAAGAACTCTATATGACGATGGAGGAATTTGAAACAAGATGGCTTGAATATGCAAGAAAGAGATTTCGCTAACCCTTATCTATAAACCCTACTATTTCTTATCTATTAATTCGCCTCCTACCAGCCCCCAGGGTGTGTGTATCTTTATTAAAAGCGGCACCCTCTCCTTATCCGCAGATAGATAGATCAGCAACCTGCCGCGATCGACAAAGAGACCTTTAAACTTTGCCTTAGGTTCTATCTTTAAAGCATCGATGACACCTCTATTGCGCAATTCAAGCGGTACTGCCTCAAGAACATCTATCGGTAATTTCCAGTTCTTCTCATCCGCATTGACATCCATAATCACAACGTCTCCCGGCTTCATATCCTCAAGACGAAAACAATAAAAAGAGCTCACCACATCCTGGACGCGGGGAGGTATCTCCATTGTCTTAACGGTGCCGTTTAGAAGTGACTCATATCTGGCAGTATGGTTAACCTGATCGTAATCCATAACTTCATCAGACTTGTAGCGCCCCTCCCGCTGGTGTTTTTCAAAGCGATGTGTATAGAAGAATTCTGTATCTATGTATGAATGGATCTCATCTTCGACCTTGTAGAAGCCATCAAGAAAATCGTTCGACCCTGCCTTGGCGATGACGTGGTAGGCCTCTCTGCCGTTTATAGTGACTATCTCCTTGACGTGCAGGCTCGCTTCACCGACCGGTATTCCCATCCACCGGACCTTATAGGATAATAACTCACCGACACGAAAATCCTTTCTCGGCGGTTCTATCTTGACAATATGCTGTTTGGGCTTTGCGAAATTGGTTATTGCAAAGACATGTGTTGAAATCGAAAAGATGATAATGATTGCGGGAATAAGTTTGATTATATGCCTTTTAGCTCTTAACAACTGCCGGCCCCCCTTCTGACATTAAGCCCTCTGCCGCCTTTACCACTTCATCTACGGTTACGGCGTGCAGGCATTCAAAATTCCGGCTGCAATTATGCGCCAAACATATATCGCAACCGACGTCTTTGTGCAAGACAATGTCTCCTTTTCCCAGCGGGCCCCAGCGCCGAGGTGAGAGACCAGGGTCCTTTCTGCCAAATATGACCACTGAAGGCGTACCAACTGCCGTTGCCATATGCACAGGACCGGAATCGTTAGATATGAGCACCTTTGAGCGCCTTAAGACCGCGGCTAATACTCTGAGCGGCGTAGCTCCGGAGAGGTCTGCGGCCTTTGGCCCTACTGCGGAAGCTATTCTTTCAGCCACATCCTTATCACCTGCTCCGGCTATTATAACTACCCGTAAATTATCCCTTTTTGTGAGTGCCTTGATCACATCTATAAAACGCCCGCTCATCCAGCGCTTAGAACGGCAACTGGCTCCGGGATGTACAACAAAAAAATCATCTTCCGGGCCAATCCGGTCTTTGGCCAAAAGCTTATCTGCTTGCGCTTCGTCTCTCCCGGTAATAGGCATAAACATCTCTGCCTCTTTATCCTTTACCCCAAGCTCTCCTGCCAGCTCAAGGGCATAGTCCATTTCGTGGTTAAGCCCTTCCTGCTTTTTGTGGGCAAGCCTTTTTGTGAGTAAGAAACCGCACTTTTTGTTATACCCTATTCTCTCAGGTATGCATGCTAAGAATGTTATCCAGTGCGCCCTGTTTGTAGGATGCAGTATGACGGCCGTATCGAATTTTTTGCGGCGCAATCTGTTCGCGAATGTAAATGCCGAGAGGGGATTTTTGTTTGAGCCATATTTATCGTAAAGTATAATCTCATCCAGATAAGGGTTAAATTCGACTATATCTTTAGTATAAGGCCTCACCATAATCGCTATATGTGCCCTGGGGTGTCCGTTGCGGATCACCTTTATGGCAGGTGTGGAAAGAAGGAGGTCTCCCATCCTATCTGTACGTATTATCAATATCCTTTTGGCATCTTTTGATATAATCTGACCGGAGCTGTAAATCTCCTTCTCTTCTTTCAGCAGTGCCCTGGCCGCCCTTAAGACCTCTTCTGTCTTTATCTCTCTTATGCATTCATAACTCTTTTTATCACAGAGTGCTTTCTCACAGGGTGAGCAGACGAGCGGCCTTCTTATGACACGGTGCATCTCGCCCAATGGGCCATATTTGCGTGGATCTGTAGGCCCGAATATGGCAACGGTCGGCGTCTTAACCGCAACTCCTATATGCATCGCGGCATTATCATTGGTGATTACCATATCTGCCCTATCGATTAGGGCCATAAGTTGTCCGATGCTGGTCTTGCCTGTAAGGTCTATGGGCTTGGCCTTCATCCCGGATATTACCTCATCGGTAATCTGCCTCTCCCCTTCCTCACCTGTTATGACTATAGTTGCATCGAACTCTTCTGCAATAAGATCTGCTGTTTTGGCAAAATTTCCGGCCGTCCACCTTTTGGAATGGCTTTTGGCCCCCGGAGAAACAGCAACTATACGCCTGGTCCTTACGCTACCCAATACCTTTTCCACATAATCTCTATCCTCTTTGGCTATAGATAGAGATATCTCAGCCCCTCCTATATTTAAGTTTAAGGAGACGAGCTTATCGAGATGGACGTACTTCTTATGCATTGCCTTTGTCTCTGATAGATGAAAGATTGAGGTCCTATACCTTGTACCAAGGAGTATGGGAAACGCTGTAGACCTAAGGTCGACTACGAGATCGTATCTTTCACCACGCAATCTCTTGGTCAATTCTATGCGGGACCTTATACTTTTAAACCTGTCATAGGTTATTATCGAAGATATGCGCGGGTCGCACTTAAAGAGATCGCATGCAGCAGCGCCCGCGATGAGGCTGATTCGCGCGGCTGGAAAATTTTTCTTAAGCGCGTCTATCACCGGGGTGGTGAGGACTATATCCCCTATATTGCTCAGCGATATGAGTAGTATCTTTTTTATATCTTTAAGCATAGCTTGCGCCTTACCTTCTTCTCTTTAAGCGTCTTTTAATAATTCCTCTGCTGCTATCAGGACATCGGCAGGTTTTATTGCCGACATGCATCTATTATCAGTACAGGTGAGGTTGTAGCACGGGACTTCACATTCTATTTTTCCGCGCAACAGGCGTAGCGGCCCCTTTCCCCGCGGTCCTGTAATATCAGGTGACGTAGGGCCAAATATAGCTATGGTAGGTGTGCCTATTGCCGCTGATATATGCATGGGCCCCGAATCTCCCGATATCACCAAAGAGGCCTTCTTCATAACAGCGCCAACCTGTTTTAAGGTCGTCACACCGCAAAGGATGATCGGTTTATTCTCACATAAACTAACAATGGAGTTGGCTAAAGAGAGGTCTTTTGCCGCGCCTGTTATTATGACTTTATATCCTAACTTTTTTATTAGCCCATCTGCCACTGAAGCGAAATTCTCCTTTGGCCACCTCTTAAGGTCCCAGTTGCCACCCGGGTTAAGGACCACAAACTTCTCGTCAGGCAAAATCCCTTTATTTGATAAGAGTTCTTGAGCATATCGCCCGTCTTCTTCTGATATAAAAAATTCATAGTGCTTATCGTCCGCCTTAATACCCTCGGCCTGGGCAATCTTGAGAAAATAGTCTATTTTATGGACCTCTTCGGTTGGAGGTTCAACTGTCTTCGTTAAAAGCAAAAAACGCTTTCTGGTATAATACCCTATGCGCTTGTGAATTCCTGCCAGCAAACTTAAGAGTGTTCGAGTAAATGACCTATGCAAAAGATATGCCGTATCAAACCGCTTCTTGCGTAAAGATAGTATAAAACGTATCTTGCCTGATGGGCTTGCGTGGATACCATCCTCATCATAGAGAACCACTTCATCGAGATCAGGGCTCCCCTCTACCATCGGCACGCAGCGCGGCACAACCATACAGGCAATATATGCGTCCGGAAATCGGCGCCGTATTGCCTTTATGAAAGGCGTGGAAAAGAGGACATCCCCTACCCAATTGACGTTAACTATAAGGATGCGCCTTCTCATTTTTGAATCTTTTGGCAGATTGCCCTTCTTAATCATCATCTCTATGTTCCTTGACAAACGTATAATAACCCGATGACTCTATCCAGAATACCGGCAAGCTATCTGAGGTACGGCTTATCCTGACTCTCTTAAGGCCGAATATGTTGTCGTCCGGATATTTCCGCCCCGGGCTGGTCGTGCAAGCCCCTTTATAGCCGATATCTCTAACAACCTCTTTTACCTTTTCATTGAAGGCCCCTGTAGGGTAACAGAGGGTCATCTCCTCCTGCCCGGTTATACCCTCTATTATCCCTCTTGAACGCGAAAGCTCTTTTACTATATCCCTCTCATCCTGTCCCGGCAGCCAGGGGTGTGTATGGGTATGGCTGCCTATCTCGATCTTACTCTCTTCCACCATCTCTTGTATCTGGTCTCTTGTCAAAAAGCCATCTTTTCCTATATCCCGGGTAATGACAAATATCGTCGCAGGCAAATCGTACTTCTTTAGGACCGGGTAAGCATTTGTGTAGTTATCTTCGTAGCCATCATCGAACGTTATCGCTATTGTCTTATGTGGAATACGTCTCCCGTCTTTAACAAGATCTATCATTTCAGAGAAGCTTACCACATTATAATTGCGGTCATGCAGAAATTTCATCTGGCGCTGAAAGCTTTCGGGAGATACACTCATCTTTACCTCACTGCTACGCCCGTCTATGTTATGGTACATCAATATGGGCGGTACATACTGAGTCCTGAGATATAACCCAAAACTTAAAAGACCGATACACAAGACTGACAATATCCCGATTGCTATTCTTTTGCCCAAACCCCTCTTCATCTCGAACCCCCTAAGCTCTCTTTATAGACATTTATAACCTTCTCACACATCTGATCAGACGTAAAATCACGCCTCACCTTTTCCTGCCCGTTCTTTCTTATCCTATCTCTTAAGCCATCCTCTGTTAGAAGCCGGATGATCTTCCCTGCCATTGACGCTACATCCCCTTTGGGGAAGAGTAACCCCGTCTCAGAATCCTTAACCAGCGTTGATATGCCGCCTACATCTGAGGCAATGACCGGCCTCCCCACTGCCATAGCCTCTATAAGAGAAAGGCCCAACCCCTCTTGAATAGAAGGAAATACCGCTACATCCATGATAGATAAGAGCTCAGCGCCATTTTCAACTGACGGCACAAAAACAATGCTCTCCTCGACCCCTAATTCTTTGGACAAAGATCTTAACTTCTCACCCTCCGGGCCGTCACCTACCAATAAGAGCTGTGCATCCGGCATCACCTTTATGATATCCTTCATGGCCTTGACCAATAGGTCGAATCCTTTGACAGGTGATAGGCGTCCCAAACTTCCAATTATCGGACCCCTGCCAAGACCAAATCTCTCTTTTAAGTACTTCTTATTTTCATCTGAAATGGGACGGGCAAACCTCTCTACCTCTATCCCGTTATGTATAAGTGCAATCCGATTATTCGCCACACCCATATCATCGATAAGGTGTCCCTTGACCGCCTCACTTATTGCAATGACCTTATTGCCCCAGCATCCAAATTTTCTTCTCGTTAAGTGTGGCCTAAAAAAACCGTGGCATGTGCTTATATATGGAATGGTTCTCAGGATTGCCGACCAATACCCGACAACCTGCGTCACTCTCGTCTGGGCATGGATTATATCGATCCCTTCCCTTTTTATAAAACGGTTCAGTAGCCCGATAGCCAATGGGACCTTTGGGCTCAATTCAGACTTGGTCCGTATATTCAAGAAGAGGTGTGGTATGGAATTCTGTACAACTTCTTTGACAAGGCCTCCACCTGAAGAAGCGACGAAGACATCCACTTTCTTTTTCTTAAGCCCCTTTGCCAAATTGGAAAGATAAATACCGATGCCCCCTATATTCATATGCGTGGTCAACAGCAATACCCTCATAGCACTTCACCAACCCTCCGGGCTTCAGGCTTCCTTCTTTTTAGGAGCGCGCCGGCGGCATCGAGAACCTCATCGACCGTTATCTTCTTCATGCATGCATACCTATTTAAGATCGTGCAGCGCCTCTTGTAGCAAGGGCGGCATTTCATATCCTTCTCAAGGACTACAGAGCCATTATTCGGCGGAAGGTGTCTTCTTGAATCGGTCGAGCCGAATAACGCAACGAACGGAGTCCCTACCGCCGCGGCTATATGCATCGGGGCACTGTCACTGGCCACAAATAGGTCACATCGCTTGATAAGTGCTGCCAGCTGCATGATCGATGTCTTCCCTACCGCGGATATCGGCTTGGCCTTGACAGAGATTATTGTGCGTCGGGACAACTCCTCGTCGGCATGGGAACCCGTTATCAATACCCGCGCATGGAACCTTTTGGCTAAGCCATCGCATAAATCCGCTATTCTGCCCTCCGGCCATCTCTTACTAATCCACTTGGAACTGCCCATAGGGTTTATACCTATTAAAAGCTGGCCCTCTGTAACCCAATTATCCCTTAAGAATTTCTGCACCCATTCCCTGTCCTCCTCGCGAGGCCACAGCTGAAGGCTCTTATCCTCAATGGGCAATTTTAGAAATTGCCTGACTAATCTGAATTGGTGCTCTACGGGATCGACAGACCCGGCATCATCTTTAATACGCCTGTTTAATAGAAATGCGGTCTTCCCCTTATCATAACCCCAGCGTTGCGGTATGTTGCCCAAAAAAGCCAGCGTATGGCTCTTTCTGTTATTCTGCAGATCTACTGAGGCATCGAAGTTCATGGACCGCAGCAAACTACCTATCCGCCAGGTGCCGACAGGCGATTTATCCCGGCCTTTATAGTCGTAGATGACCGTATCATTTATATATGGGCAATTGACAAAGATCTGCCGCACATCCAACCCGGCCAATACCTTTATATGCGCACCCGGGTAACGGACTCTTATCGCCCTGAGGGTGGGTATCGACAATATGGCATCACCTACCGCGCCCAATTTTATCACCAGTATCCTGAAACTCTTTAGTGTTTGCCTGTAGACCTCCTCGGTCCTCTGGGCCATCTTATCGAGCGTATATTCCTCCTCTACCTTCTTTCGCGCGCTTCGCACCATGCTGCCTGCAGCCTCTTTGTCATTATGAAAACGCATTATCGCATCTGCCATGGAAGTCGGGTCTGCCGGAGGTACTAATATACCATTGACTCCATCCTCAACTATATCTACAACACCCCCTACTTTTGTCGCTACTACCGGAACGCCGCAAGCCATCGCCTCTACTATTGTCCTGCCAAAGGCTTCAGGGGTTGTGGTGGATGAAACGAATAGGTCGAGCTGCGATATAAACGCCGGTATATTCTCCTGATGCCCTAAAAACTCGACTATGCCGGTTAGGCCATACCTCCTGACAAGGAGCCTCAACTCTTCTATATAGTGCCTTTTATTCGCAGGCGCGTCTCCGGCGATTAAGACTTTAAACGTGGGTATCTTGCGCGCAACTATAGAGACCGCCTTAAGGAATTGTGAATGCCCTTTAAGCGGCGTGATCCTTGATGCCATGCCTATGGTAAAGGCCTTGCCTTTCTGCTCCTTCGACGGAGAGAATATGAAGTCATCGAGCTGCACACCCCGGGGTATCAAAGATATCTTATCCAATGGCACATCGAAATTATTATGCATATGATCTGCCATTGCGCGGCTGGCGACTATTACGGTCCTCCCCCATCCCATGACACGACTAAAATACGGGCTCTTGTACGCGCCGTGGGCCGTAGTGATAAATGGTGTATGGGTCATCCTGGCAGCAAAGAACCCTATCCACGCGGGTACCCGACTCCGGGCATGTACAATCTGTATATTCTCCCGCCTTATTACGCGAATAACCTCTTTAATCAGAGACGCCATAATTATGGGGTTTTTACTATAAACGGGAAGTTGATAGTGGCACACCCCTATCATATCGAGCTCACGCACAAGGCGGCCGCCGCCGGATATGACGACAGCCTTATGGCCATTGTCCGAAAGATATTTTGCCAGGTCTACGGTACCTCTCTCGACCCCACCGACATTAAGTTCGGGAACTAACTGCAATATATTCATATTTAAATCACCCTGCTTACAGCTTCGCGGATCTTAAGGCCATCATCTAAGCGTTCGGTAGCCACATTTGCATTCCCGGCAGATTCTACTATTCGCTCATAAACCTTGGTCGTCGGAATAACTTTTATGAACCCTTTCCGGGAGAGGTTCTCTAAAAAACGGGTTCTTATCCTATCTGTCCTGTTCGATTGTCCTTTTTTCTTCAATTCAAATACCAGGGTATCCTTTCCTGATGAGGCCGCCTCTGAAACCATCGAGGTAGATTCACCCGATACTACCACTATCCGCGAAAGCCCCAGTATGGCCGGTATCGCACCTCTGAGATTATCCTCGTTGGCTATAACGAGTAACTTACACCTATCGAAACTTCCGAGGCGCCGCTTAAGTAGGACCTCGACATCCTTTGCCGTCCTGCGGGATGTGGTAACGAGGATCTCGGCGCCCAGCTCCCTTGCGGCATTCATGGCGCCGCCGATTATTCTATCGGCGAGTTCTGTCGAAAGCGTCTCGTGCGCGGTCTCACCGCCTAATATAATTCCTATCCGCAATAGAGAGGGGTCTTTTTTTATGCCGGCAACTTTTGAGATTCGGTCGCTCGAGACAGACATCTCCTCATCATTTACCAGATTAGGCGCGCCATCGGTTACCACTACATTGCTACCCTCTTCAACGCCATCGTGTTGTGGAAGGATGGCCAGATCGAATCGCGAAAGGAGTGGAAATGGCGGCTTCATTACGACAATTGACTTGGCATTATTCTCTCTCGACATTATCAGGTTGACAATGCTGGTAGATGAACCGCACGAGATGACTATATCGGCATAACTATGTATGAGATCCTCATAGGACTTCCTCTTGAGCAGAAACTTCAAACACCTTGTGCAACCCTGGCAAAGCGCTCCACTTAAAAAACATGCGGCAGGAATCGCTCTTGCCGTCAGGCTATGTTCAAATTCTACCTTGACTTCGGTTATGCGCGTTGCATCCCGGTCAAAACCCATCTCCTCCCTTTTGCGCCTAAGACAATCGGCCACGGCCCGCGATTGGTTTAGATGGCCCGTCCTCCCGTCATCCAATATGAGGATCGAGCGCACCGGAGTCGATTTCCACCTCTTGTGGAGCCATAGCCACTGGTCTGGATGGTCTTCTACCCGGCGCTTAAGTCGGTCTGCAAATAGTTGGAGGTTGGCCTTTGCGTCACCTTCTCTATCATCGGAGGTGATGAGTTCAAGCGGCTTCTCTATCACCTGCCTGTGATATGGACCTTTTTCCCTTATACAAAATGTGGGTAAGATCACTGCACCTGTCTTGCGCGCAAAGTCGACTGCCCCCGATGCCGTTGACGCGGGCCTGCCTAAAAAGTTAACAAATACACCATTTTTACCGGCATCCTGATCGGCCAATATGCCGACTATCTCGTTCTTCTTAAAAGCCCTCATGAGCTCCCGCGTCGCCATACCCTTTCCTATGGCGCGACAACCTTTGCTCTCTCTGTGCTGATTGAGGAGCGCATTAAGACGTTTGTGCTTCTGTTCGCGAACCAGCACATAAATGGGCTTTACCTTTATCGCCCCCGTTATGCTCGATAGTTCCCAGTTACCAAAATGGGCGGTCAGGGCAATCACGCCCTTGCCTTTATCGAGTCCTTCGTGGATCCTCTCAAAATTCTCGCATTTTATAAACTTATCTATATACGCTTCATCGATACGGGGAAGTATGAGAGTCTCTATCAGGGTCTGGCCGAGATTTACATATAGCTGCTTTATGATCCGCTGCGTTTGGACCGGGGAGTATTTCGAGGAGAATGCAGCGCGTAGATTGGCATGTGCAATACGCCGCCTCTTTGGATTAATATAATACGCGAGAACCCCTATTCTTCTACCAATCCATAACGCAACTGACGGGGGAATATGGCAAAATATGAAGCTAAACAGCTTAAATATGTAATAACCGATGTAATCTACCAAAAAACTCCTCCTTGCCCTTCAATATCTCAACCTTTATAGATACAGCCCAAAATGGCAGCATCTCGACCTGTGAACCCTTCATCAGTTCGCCTGCTATCGGCCTTATTTTGACAGCATCCTTCTCTGTTACCAATATCGCTTCTGCGCCTGATGAACGCAAACGCGACATTGATGACATAATTTCCGCGGCCGTGTAGTCATGGTGATCGGGATAAGATATCTCATCGACTATCTTTGCGCCATTCTCCTTCATCATCCACTTAAAATAGCCCGGATTGGCTATCGAAGACATAATACCGACACCTCGATTGGCAAAACGATCTATATTGACCGCCTCATTCGCTTTGATATTCTCATCTATTCTATAAATACCTTCTAATATATACCTCGATTCGACCATTGGGGCACTGATATTTAGATCATGCATCATATCATCGACCCTCTTTAGCCCATCCGGACTCATGTCTGACTTATTTACCACGATAATCCCGGCCCGATCGAGGCTGTTGACAGGCTCCCGTAATATGCCGCGCGGCAGGAGAACGCCGTTGCCAAAGGGGTTTGTACCATCTATTAAGACTATATCGATATCTCGCTTTAATCTGCGGTGCTGAAAACCATCGTCCATCAATACCACGTCAACCTTATTTCGGGCCTGCAATTCCCTCCCCTTTTTCACGCGGTCACGGCCTACAGATATTGAGACGTTTGGCAGTTTCTCTTTTAATAGCTTCACCTCATCCGCGCCATAACCTCTTATGAGAATGCCTACCTTTTTGCCCTTCCGGGTTAAATGCGCGGCCAGCATCTCTACAAACGGGGTCTTACCCGTTCCACCCATTGTAATATTGCCAACGCTCACAACAGGGCAATCCAGCCTCTTTATACCGGACAACCGCATCACGATATATGAGAATTTCAAAAGAAGCCAATAGGCATAGGAGCATATTCGCAGCACTATCTTTGCCAAAAAAGCTATAATACCGCGCCTTTGATCTGTCATCAACCCATATATATAGACCCGGATCTTATCCACTTATTCCTCTTTCAAAAGAGATCTTATCAATTCTACTGCCCTTGCAGCCGCGCCCCTCTCTTCATCAATCAGGTCGGCTGCGCGCTTGCCCATCTCTATCGCCGCATCCTTATCTTTAAGAAGCCTCTTTGCCGCAGCAAATAGTTCTTCTTCGTCTTTTACCATTATCGCCGCCTCTTTATCGAGAAAGAGCTTGGCCATCTCCCGGAAATTGGACATATGAGGGCCAAAGAGTACGGGTTTAGAAAAGGATGCCGGCTCAAGCAGGTTGTGGCCGCCATGCGGCACCAGGCTTCCCCCCATAAAGACAAGGGTAGCTATCTCATACAACCGCCCAAGCTGTCCCATGGTATCGAGCAATAAAGTGCGGGGCGCATCTCCGGACGAAGATCTGGCTTCAGAAAATTTTATTGGCTTTAAGCCATTTGCCCTCACGAGGGTTTCTATCTCATTTAAAGACCCGAGGTGGCGTGGGGCTATCAGAAGGTTGAGTCCGGGATAATTTTCGAGTAAGCGCTTATAAACTTTTATTATCAATTCATCTTCACCCTTATGGGTGCTTCCCGCAATAAAGAGTTCTTCGCCATCCTTCAACCCTGCCTCTGATAGAAGGTCTGAGGCCTCAATTCCCCTATCATGCTTGACAAAACAATCAAACTTCAGATTGCCCGTGACCTTCACCTTATCGGATGGCGCGCCGAGGTACTCTATCCTGCGCGCATCCTCCCTGCTCTGCATGCAAAAAGAGGTTACCTTACGCAAGGAGTCATTTAAAAACTGCCTTATAAACCTATATCTCTTGAATGAAGAGTCCGATATCCTGCCATTTACCATAAGGATGGGGGTCTTCCGCTCAGAAAGTACCTGTATGGCATTCGGCCAAATCTCGGTCTCAAGCATTATGAATATGGAAGGATTTATCCTCCTGATAAAGCGCTTCATGATCCAGTAGAGGTCCAGTGGAAAGAATAGGAAGACATCCTTATCTTTTATATTCCGCGCCACAGATGCCCCGGTCTTTGTAATACACGAAAGGAGTATCCTCTTCTTTGGAAATTCTTCCCTGATCGCCCTCAGTAATGGCCTCGCGGCAATAACCTCGCCCACACTTACCGCGTGCACCCAAATAGGGCGCTCGCCGATAATAGAAGCGAGATCCCTCCATGGAAAATAGCCCAACCTCTGCCATATCCCACGATGCATCCTGCCTGTAAATATCGCGTAGGGGATGTAAAATACCGCAAATATCACCAGGATAAGGTCGTACATGTCGATCCCTTCTTAAATTATCTATGCCCTTGGATGGGCCTTGTCATAGGTAGATCGCATCTTCTCTGTTGTTACGTGGGTATATATCTGTGTCGTCGAGAGGTTCATATGGCCGAGCAGTTCTTGCACGGTCCTGAGGTCAACACCCCTATTTAAAAGGTGTGTTGCAAAAGAATGTCTAAGCGTGTGAGGCGACACCCCTGAACGCAAACTCGCCTTCCGTATGTACTTCTCTAATATACGCCTGACACTCCTGTCACTCAGACGGGTACCCCTCTTATTTAAGAATAGCCCTTTGGGGGTTTTAAGGGATTTGACACCTCTTCTTTCCATGTATTCCCTAATAGACCTGAGCGCCCGATCACCTATGGGAGCTATGCGCTCTTTTCTTCCCTTGCCTAATACCTTGATGACGCCTGAGATAAAATCTATATCATCTACGTCTATCGAGACGAGCTCTCCCACCCGCATGCCTGTGCTGTAGAGCGTCTCCATTACGGCCCTATCGCGCAGCCCTTCGGCGTCCTTATCATGGGCAATGTCGAGTAATCTCGCGACCTCGTCTTCCCCGAGGAAGATAGGCAATTTCCTGTCCGGCTTGGGCGTAGATATGATAGCGACGGGGTTGGCCTTGATCAACCCTTCGCGATAAAGAAACTTGAAGAAAGACCTTAGCGCCGACAGCCTGCGGGCTATCGTCTTCTTCGAATAAGACTTATTGCGCAGGTGTGCCAGAAAACTTCTTAAAACAATGTGGTCTATTTGAGAAAGTTCCTTATCTTTCACAAAATCGCTGAATATCTTCAGATCAATTGAATAGTTGGTTATCGTGTGGGGAGAGGCGTTCTTTTCGATCTTGAGATAGGTCAAGAACTTGTCTATATATCGATTCATTATGGGTCTTTAAATAAAGGAGGCTTGCGAATGTTGAGGGATCTCTTCGCAGCGATCCGTTTTATTATTAATGTTATGTCTCTTGAGTCTCTTCTGTCTCTTGAGTCTCTTCAGGCTCTTTGGTCCCCTCTTTCGGTTCTTCGGACTCCGGCAGCTTCTCCGTCGTAAAAGTACACTTTGGGTAGCTGGTGCATCCGTAAAATGGGCCCCTCCTCGATCGACGTTGGACCAGTTCACCATCGCAACCTTCCTGCGGACACTTTACGCCACTTGAGATCGGCATGGCATGCTTGCATTTTGGGAATGTCGCGCAGCTCAAAAATTTGCCCCTGCGGCCCCATTTTATGACCATGGGCGCGCCGCACAACTGGCAAACCTTGTCAGTTGGGATGACCTCCTTCTTTATATTCTTCATATTGGCCTTGGCATGTTCTACGGTATCTTTGAATGTCCCATAGAAATCTTTAAGGACATCGACCCAATCCATCTTGCCATCCTCCACTTCATCGAGTTCCTCTTCCATCCTGGCCGTGAACTCAATTTCTAAAACCTTTGGAAAATGTTCTACTAAAAGATCCGTAACTACCTCACCAAGGTCCGTTGGATAGAGATACCCCCTCTGCCGCTCTACGTAATTGCGCGCTACTATCGTATAGATGATGGGGGCATATGTCGAGGGACGCCCTATGCCATTCTCCTCAAGCGCCTTGACCAATGAACCTTCAGAATATCTCGGCGGCGCCTTAGTAAAGTGCTGGGTCGGTATAAGACGTAAGAGGTTGAGCTTCTCATCCTTGGTTAAGCGCGGGAAGAATACCTCCTTCTTCTCCTCCGTCGGATAAGCGCTCATAAACCCCGGAAATAAGACGTGGGATCCGGTTATCTTAAAATGAAAACGTCCGGCCTTTATCTCCACATTCTGGACTGCGTAGAGTGACGGTGTCATCTGGCTCGCCAGGAAACGGCACCATATCAGCTCATATAGCTTATACTGATCCTCCGATAAAAATTGCTTGACGTCTTCCGGTCGCCTGAGAGGCAGTGTAGGCCTTATCGCCTCATGGGCTTCCTGGGCGCTCTTTTTGGATTTGTAGTGATTAGGCTTTACCGGGCAATAGTCTTTACCGTAATTGATAGTAATAAAATTTCTTGCGTCCGTCTGGGCATCTTTAGATATGCGGACGGAGTCTGTTCTCATATATGTGATAAGGGCCACGCTTCCCTCATCGCCCATCTCGACTCCTTCATAGAGGCCCTGGGCCATCTTCATCGTCTTGCTCGCTGAAAACCTGAGCTTATTGAAGGCGTCCTGCTGGAGTTTACTGGTAGTAAACGGCGCCTGCGGCGATTTCTTCTTCTTCGACTCCTTTATGTCCGAGACGATAAACTCCTCGCGTTTTATCTGCGAAAGGAGGGCCTGGGAACTTTTCTGGTCCTTGATATCCGCTTTTTTGCCGTCTATCTTATCGAGTTTGGCTATAAAATGCTTCTTGTCATCCGCTCTCTTCCGGTTTTCCTCACTGCGGGATAACTCCGCTTCCATATGCCAATATTCATCCGGGACAAATTTGCGGATCTCGCGCTCTCTATCTACGATTATCCTTACGGCGACCGATTGGACCCTGCCGGCGCTTAAACCCCTGCCCACCTTTTTCCAGAGGATCGGGCTCAGGTTGTATCCCACGAGCCTATCGAGTATCCTGCGGGCCTGCTGCGCATTTATCCTATTCTCATCCAAACTATGGGGATGGGCAAAGGCATCGAGGATAGCCTTCTCGGTTATTTCATTAAAGCTTACCCTATAGACCTCCTTGCCCTTACCGAGCAATTGACTGAGGTGCCAGCTTATGACTTCACCTTCCCGGTCAGGATCGGGCGCTAAGTATATACGCTCGACGCCCTTAGCCTCTTTCTTTAGCCTCGTGACATTCTTGCGCCTGGCCGCGATCACGATATATTCGGGCTTAAAACCATTCTCTATATCGATGCCCATCTTGCCTCTCGGCAGATCCATGACATGGCCCATACTGAATGTAACGTTGTAATCCTTGCCAAGGTATTTATTGATCGTCTTCGATTTTGCCGGCGACTCCACTATTACCAAGGATTTAGCTTTTGCCATTTTTTTTCTCTCCAAAGGTTATTATCTAGCTACGTAATTTTTTCCCGGCAGCTCTTTTACAAGCGCCTTGATCTGTAACCCCATTAGCGCGTTCGTCATCTCACCCGGCGCTATATCGCATTCTGAACTAAGCCTGTCTATGTGCTTAGGTTCATCCGACAGCAACTTATACAATCTTTCCTCAAACGACGTCATAGCAATATTTGAAGGCCTTGTTCCGCCGGGTATCTTTGTCAGGTCTTTCTTTAAAAATTCGAGTTGCGGCGCGAGCTCTTCTAATATATCATCTACATTATTTATGAGCTTGGCACCCTGCTTTATCAGGGAATGGGTCCCTGTGCTCGTCAGTGAATTTATCTTCCCCGGAACCGCAAAGACCTCCCTGCCTTGTTCAAGCGCCAGATTAGCCGTAATAAGCGCTCCACTTCTCCTGGCCGCCTCAACAACCACCACCCCTAATGATAATCCGCTTATTATGCGGTTTCGCATGGGAAAGTTCTGTCTTTTCGGCTCAGCCCGCATCGGAAACTCGCTAATGAGGGCTCCGTTCTCGGATATCCGCTCTGCCATGCCCTTATTCTCCGGCGGGTATATATTGGCTAGGCCGCTGCCTAAAATAGCTATCGTCCTTCCCCCTGCCTTAAGCGCGCCCTTGTGCGCTGCCGAATCGATTCCACGCGCCATGCCGCTTACTACTGTCAGGCCGCAAGAAACCAAAGCGGCTGAGAGCGATTCGCTCGCGGAGAGGCCATATTGTGAAGCGCGACGGGAGCCGATCACCGCCACAGCCACAATATCCTCCCGACAAAGTTCGCCTTTGACATAAAGCGCAATCGGCGCATCAGGTATCTGTCTCAGATTCTCCGGATAACCTTGATCAAATATGGTGACTATACTGACCTTTTCTGATTCTATAAGATCAAGCTCTGCCTGCAAGTCTATAGTCGACGCGGCTCGGCTTATACGTTTGTGCAGGTCACCTTTTAGGGCTTCTAAATTTTTGAGTTCCGCCTCGGAGGCCCCGAGTATATTTGACGGCACCCCAAACTTTTGGATAAGCACATGGAATGTCCTAGAGCCAAACCCCTCTATCATATTGAGCAATATTAGATCTTTAGTCTCCTGCTTCATTTGATATCCTTATAACCTCCTCTATAACATATGAGATCTTCTTGTCGGATGTGTCGATGTGAAAATCGGCCTTTGCGTAATGGGCCGCTCGGGCAGCCAAGAGCTCCTCTATTCTCCTTTTGGGATCAGGCGTATTTAGCAGCGGCCTATCTTTACTAGGGGCCGTCCGGCTCAATATCACATCAGGGCTGGCAGAGAGACATACCATAGTGCCGTGTGACTTTAAATTCCTGACATTTTCGTCGTCGATCACTACCCCGCCTCCCGCATCTATTACAAGACCGTCTTTGTGAGAAAGCTCTTTCGTTATCTCCTTCTCAATCTTGCGAAAATACTCTTCTCCGTCCTTCGCGAATATCTCCTTTATCGGCTTACCCTCTTTATCTTCGATCATCTTATCCATGGAGACATATTGCCTGCCGAGGCGCTTTGCCACCTCTTTGGCCACAACACTCTTTCCCGTGCCCATGAATCCAACGAGTACTATATTCTTCACAAGACCTTTATCGAGCTATTAAGATTAGTAACTCTTTAGTTGCTTCAGGTAACCGTTGTAGTTTCTGAGCGTCTCCTTTATACTGTCACCACCAAACTTCTCCAGCATCGCCCCTGCCAGCTCAATAGCAGTGACCGCTTCACCTACCACACCCGCGGCCGGTACGACACAGACGTCCGAGCGCTCTACCGAGGCTTTCTGCGTCTGTTTCGTCTTTATATTTACGCTCTTAAGCGGATTGCGCAGAGTAGATATGGGCTTAACAGCAACTCTGATGGTTATAGGCTCGCCGTTAGATATGCCGCCCTCTATTCCGCCTGCATTATTAGTCTTCCTGAAGAACCCCTTGCTCTTTAGATAGAATATCTCATCATGCACCCTTGAACCATGCCTGATTGCGGCCTTAAAACCTGCCCCTATCTCAACTCCTTTGGCCGACTGTATCGACATGAGAGCAGCTGCCAATCCTGCGTCGAGCTTGCGGTCATGCTGTACGTGGCTGCCCAACCCCGGCGGCAGGCCGGTTGCGATAATCTCGAAGATACCACCGAGTGTATCACCGGACTTCCGTGCCTTGTCTATACCGGCACGCATCAGCTTGGCCGCGGCCTTGTCAGCGCAATTGAGGTCAGACCCTGATGCATCTTTACGAATCTGCGAAAATGTCAGGTTGCGGGTATGCGCCTCTATCCCTCCCAGAACAACGACGTGGCTTAATATATCTATATCGAATTCTGATAGGAAGGTTTTGCATATAGCGCCTACACCTACACGCGCGGCAGTCTCGCGGGCACTTGAACGCTCAAGGATATCCCTTAAGTCGGCGCGATCATACTTCTGGCCACCTGCCAGATCCGCGTGGCCGGGCCTCGGCCCAAGGACTTGTTGCAGGTTCGCTATTGAACTATCGCGGTTCTCTATAATTAAGGTGATCGGGCTGCCGATAGTCTCATCTTTGCGCAGGCCTGAGAGTATAGTGGCCTTATCGGACTCTATCCTCATCCTATCGCCACGGCCGTACCCTTGCATCCTACGTTTCAGCTCTCTATCTATCCGCTCCTTGGCAATCTTCAATCCGGCGGGCATGCCTTCCAACACAGCAACTAAAGACGCCCCATGCGATTCTCCTGCCGTCAGGTAACGCAACATGATAGAACCCTCCTTTTCCTTTTGTCCGAAATCTAATATCGAAAGATAATGAAACGTAAAATAGGTTCACCCCAAAATATTACTACAAGGGTGGCCATAGATAGGTATGGCCCGTACGGTATTATCTCTTTCTTATATTTAAACTTGGCAACTATGCCAACGATCGATCCAAAGAATGGGGCTATGAAGAACGCAAGGAGCACCATCTGCCAACCAAGGAAAGTGCCTATCATCGCCATCAGCTTTACATCGCCGCCACCCATAGCCTCTTTTCTGAAAATCAACTTACCTATAACACCTATCAGGAATATCGAGCCCCCTCCCGTAAGCGCGCCGAGCAAAGACCGGTATAAAGCAGGGAGCCGGTCTGCTGTATGATGGAGCGATGGATAAAGGAGCGCCAGCGCCAAACCCACCCCTATCCCAAGAAAACTTACTATATCCGGTATCATGAAATGCTCAAAATCGGTAAAGGTCGCCACTATCAAAAGAGAGAGAAGAATAAGAAAGGCAAAAAAATGCGCGCTCAACCCGAAATAAAGATATAGTATTAAAAAAGTTAGTGCAGTAACCAGCTCGACGATAAAATACCTGATGGGGATCCGCGCAGCGCAATAACGGCATCTCGCCCTCAGGGCGATGTAGCTTATAAAGGGTATATTGTCATACCAGTTTATTGTATGCCCGCAATTCATGCAATGTGACCGCGGGCTTACTACAGACTCCTCACGGGGGAGGCGGCTAATACAAACATTGAAGAAGCTACCTACCATCGAACCGATCAAAAAGACCACAATGTTCATAACGACTGCCATATCAAGCCCTTCTCCTCATCTCTCGCGTCAAAGCCTTGCGCATTACTTTGACCGGCGGGCGAACTCCCGTCCATATCCCAAAAGATGCCGCACCCTGATATAAGAGCATCCCTGAACCATTCGTCGCCTTTAAACCTTTTGCTCTAGCGCATTTTAAGAGCTTCGTCCGCGCTGGATTGTATATGCAATCGTAGACGCGTAAATCCTTATGCAAAGAACGTGGATCTACTATCAGGGGATCTGACCGTTTCATGCCCACAGATGTGGCATTGACGAGCAGATCTGCCTCTATGATCCTTTCACAAAGCTCGGATCTCCCCTTCTTGCTGCTATTATGAATACCCTCTATGCGAGAGGACCCGAAATGTTTGATATAATCTTTTTTAAGCCTGTTTAACGGCGCACGATATATATCACAGATGGTGACCCTTTTAGGTCTCTTGCCTAAGCTCATCACTATTGCGCGCGCTGCGCCACCCGAACCCAATACGACAATCCTCTTATTGCGGGGATCGAAAGATAGATCCTCTTTCAAGGACTTTAAGAAACCCAAGCCGTCTGTATTGTCGCCCAATATTCTTCCATTCTTTATAGTTATGGTGTTGACCGCGCCTATGCGCTTAGCCGCGATACTAAGCGAGCCTACCCGCGCGATATATTCCTTAGCCCTAACCTTATGAGGGATCGTTACATTGGCTCCTGCCATATACTTGGCAACAAACTCCTTTAACGTCTTCGTAAGCGCCTGCGGCTTAATTTCCATGGGCAGATAGATTCCGTCTATGCCCTTAGCACAAAAAGCAGCGTTCTGCATCACCGGTGAAAATGTATGTTTGACCGGATATCCTATTAACCCAAATAATTTAAATCCGGAAGACCTTTTCTTCAATTTACCCTCTTTCACTAGGTATTATGAGACGAGGTCGGGATCACCCCGACCTTACCTTCGGCTTTATCCTAACCTCTTTGCAAACAATATGTTACTGTATTACTTAGCAGCCAGCCTGTTGAGTGCGTTGATGTAAGCTAAGGCGCTCGCCTCTATTATATCGGTTGAAGCACCCCGGCCTGTTACTATCTTACCCTTGGCCTTCATCTTCACAGATACCTCACCGAGCGCGTCCTTACCGCGCGTCACAGCACGCAGCTGGTAGTCGAGAAGTTTGCCGCGCAAACGGACCATCTTATCTATCGCCTTGTAGCAGGCATCGACAGGGCCGTCTCCGGTCGAGGATCGCGTGATGATCTTTCCTTTGATCTTCAGCTTTATCGTCGCCTTTGGCACTACTTTATTGCCGCTCTCGACATAGACCTCTTCCAGCTTAAAACATCTCTTCCTAAGGCCGGCTATCTGGCCTTCCACAATAGTCTCGAGATCCTCATCGAAGATCTCCTTCTTCTTGTCAGCTAGGGCTTTGAACTCCTCAAAGGCAGAATCGATCTCCTTCTCCTTAAGATGAAACCCTAGCTTCTTCAGCCGATCCTTAAAAGCATGCCTTCCTGAGTGTTTACCCAAAACAAGGTGAGACTCACCGACTCCGACGTCGCTCGGCTTCATGATCTCATAAGTTGTACGTTTCTTCAGGATACCGTCTTGATGGATACCGGCTTCATGGCTGAAGGCATTCCCTCCGACGATCGCCTTGTTTGGCTGCACAGGTATGCCTGTCAATGTGGAGACGAGCCTGCTCGCTTTCATGATTTCCTTCGTCCGAACAGATGTCTCTATATTGAAGAGGTCCGCCCTCGTCGCAAGCGCCATGACTATCTCCTCCATGGAGGCATTTCCCGCGCGCTCACCAATGCCGTTGACCGTACACTCCACTTGCCTTGCGCCTTTCACTATAGCCGCTATCGAATTAGCGACTGCCAGGCCAAGATCATTATGGCAATGTACGCTCAGTATTGTCTTATCTATATTCGGCACAGACCTTACAATGCCTGAGATTAGGCGTTCGAATTCCTCCGGCATGGCATAACCTACCGTATCGGGTATATTGACGGTGGTAGCCCCTGCCTCTATAACCGCTTCTATCACTCTATACAAAAACAGAGGATCGGTACGCGTTGCATCCTCAGGTGAGAATTCGACATCCGGGCATTTCTTCTTGGCGTATTTTACTGCCCATACGGCCTGCCTCAGTATCTCCTCCTCGGCCTTCTTCAATTTATATTTCATATGTATCTTGGACGTAGCCAGAAATACGTGTATACGTCTTCTCTTTGCCGGCGAGAGCGCCTGATTGGCAGCGTCTATATCCTTCTTTAGTGAGCGCGCCAATCCACAGATTACAGGGCCCTTTACCTCTTTGGCTACCATCTTAACCGCCTCAAAGTCGCCCCTGGAAGATACGGGGAAACCGGCCTCTATTATATCTACGCCCAGCGCCTTCAATTGATGGGCTATCTCGATCTTGGCCTTCTGCGTTAAGGATGCGCCGGGAGACTGTTCCCCGTCCCTCAAGGTCGTATCGAATATAATTATTTTTTCTTTCTTTATTTCTTCATCCATGGCATCATCTCTCTCAGTTTCTTGCCGATTATCTCTACTTTATGGTTATCGTCTTTTTGCCGCAAGACCTTAAATTTCGGGCGTCCTGCCTTATTCTCCTCTATCCATTCACGCGCAAACTCACCTGATTGTATCTCACCTAAGATCTTCTTCATCTCCTTGCGCGTCTCGGCAGTGACTATGCGACCGCCTCTTGTCACATCACCGTATTCTGCCGTATCAGAGACTCGCTTGCGCATCCCCTGTATCCCAACCTGATAGATCATGTCCGTAATCAACTTCAATTCGTGCAGACATTCAAAGTATGCGATCTCAGGCTGATAACCTGCGTCGACCAGCGTCTCAAATCCCGCCTTTATCAGCTCGCTGACTCCGCCGCAGAGGACGGTCTGCTCGCCAAAGAGGTCTGTCTCTGTCTCTTCCTTAAAGGTCGTCTCGATAACGCCTGCCCTTGTCCCGCCGATACCCTTGGCATAGGCAAGGCCTATCTTGGCCGCATCTCCTGTGCACTCTTGAAATATGGCCAAAAGGCACGGCACACCCTTGCCCTCTTCGTACATCTTCCGAACAAGGCTCCCCGGCCCTTTTGGCGCGACCATGAAGACATCGATATCGTCCGGCGGCACTATCTGCTTAAAATGTATATTAAACCCGTGTGAGAATACCAATGCGTTCCCTTTCGACAGGTTCGGCGCTATAAATTTGTCATACACCTGGGCCTGGACGTGGTCCTGCGTCAGTATCTGTATAATATCAGCCTCTTTTGCCGCCTCTTCTGCTGAGACCGGTTTGAACTTATCCTTTACGGCCTGTTCGTAATTTGGCGTACCGGGAAGTTCACTGACTAAGACATCCAAACCGCTGTCACGCAAATTGAGCGCCTGCGCCCTGCCCTGTATGCCATACCCGATTATGGCTATCTTTTTTCCTTTTAGAATACCCAAATCCGCATCTTTGTCATAGTACATCTTAGCCATTACCTATCTCCTCTTTTTAAACGCACTAAAGCGCATTCTATTTTTTATTATTTATAGCCATAGCTATCTTGCCTGTGCGCACAATCTCCTTTATCCCAAACGGGCGAAGGAGTTCTATAAGCGCATGTACCATCGTCTGGTCACCTGTCGCCTCAACCGTGAGCGTCTGGTCTCCCACATCAGCTACAGATGCCCCCCTGACCGAATCGACTATATCTATTACCCTTTCGCGGTCTTTGGGCGTAATGACAACCCTGATGAGCATAAGCTCCCTGTCAATAAACTGTATTCTTGACAGATCATAGATCTTTATCACATCTATGAGTTTGTTGAGCTGCTTCTTTACCTGGTCCATCGTACGCTCATCGCCCTCACCCACTATCGTCATACGCGATATGGACGGGTCTTCTGTCTCGCCCACCGCCAGAGAATCTATATTGAATCCCCTGGCAGAAAATAACCCTGCCACGTGCGCTAAGACGCCGGACTTATTCTCAACCAATACAGATAATGTATATTTCATAATCTTCCGCCCTTGTTTTTATTTTTACTTTTTGCTTTTACTTTTTCTTTCACTATCAACTATTCACTGCCTCTACGCCATCCCGCCTATCATCCGGTTTATTGCCTCACCGGCCGGGACCATCGGAAAGACATTCTCCTCACCTTCAACTATAAAGTCGAGCACGACCGGGCCTTTTATCTTAAGGGCCTTCTTGAGGGCAGACTTCACATCGGCTTTCTTTTTGACCCTGATGCCGACTGCGCCATATGCCTCTGCCACCTTAACAAAATCGGGATTTCCTTCAAGCGTGGTATGGGCATATCTCTTCTTGTAGAAGAGCTCCTGCCACTGCCTGACCATGCCAAGATAACCATTATTCAATATGGCTATCTTTACCGGTAGTTTATTGACAACCGCTGTAGTCAGTTCCTGTATATTCATCTGAATACTACCATCACCGGCGACATCAAAGACTATTGCCTTAGGCTTGCCTAATTGCACACCTATGGCCGCGGGAAAACCATACCCCATGGTACCCAGGCCACCGCTTGAGATAAATGTACGGGGCGTTGTATAAATATAATGTTGTGCTGCCCACATCTGGTTTTGGCCCACCTCTGTAGCTATTATCGCTTTGCCCTTCGTGACCTCATGGATCATCTCCACCACATATTGCGGCCTCAACTTATTATCTCTTTTGTAAAATAGTGGTGATCTCTTCTTCCATTCACCAATGCGCTTAAGCCACGCTGCGGTTTCAGGCGCCTTTCTGATGCGTTGCACAAGTTCACTTAGAATCATCCTTGCATCACCGACTATGGGTATATCGACCCTTATATTCTTTGAAAGACTTGTAGGGTCTATGTCAATATGTATAACCTTGGCTTCCGGCGCAAAGGCATCTATCCTGCCCGTCACCCTATCGTCAAACCTGGCACCCACTGCTATTATCAGGTCCGATTCCATAATAGAGTGATTGGCATAGACGGTCCCGTGCATGCCAAGCATGCCCAGTGATAACTTATTTGTCTCAGGGAAGCCGCCCAAGCCCAGCAGCGTCGTAGTAACGGGTATCTTGCACTTCTCGGCCAGGATTTTAAGCTCCTTATGGGCGCCGGATATTATTATACCACCTCCGGTATACAGGACAGGGCGCTTGCTCGTCTCTATAAGCTTAGCGGCTCGCTTGATCTGCCCCGGATGGCCCCTATAGGTAGGCTTGTAACTACGTATAGACACCTCTTTAGGATATTGGTACTTCGTCTCCTGCATCTGGACATCGACGGGGAGGTCTATCAAGACCGGCCCGGGCCGTCCTGTCGCGGCTATGTGAAACGCTTCCTTGATTATTTTTGCCAGGTCCTTGACATCCTTGACAAGATAATTATGTTTTGTGATCGGGCGTGTTATCCCGGTGACATCAGCCTCCTGGAAGGCATCATTGCCTATTAAATGCGTCTTGACCTGGCCTGTTATGGCCACCATAGGGACTGAATCCATATAGGCGGTAGCTATACCTGTAACGAGGTTAGTAGCGCCGGGGCCGGATGTGGCTATACAGACTCCGACCTTACCGGTTGCGCGCGCATATCCATCGGCTGCGTGCGCCGCACCCTGCTCGTGCCGCGTAAGTATAAACTTGATAGGCGAATCGTACAAGACATCAAATAGCGGCAAGAGCACGCCACCCGGATATCCGAACATCACCTCTACCTTCTCTTTGCGTAATGATTCGATTAAAATCTTAGCACCGGTCATCTTCATCTTTAATCACCTTACCCTTTTTAAGATCGTCACCTTAGAATAATGTCTTCTCTTTTTCCTTGGATGTCTTCTTTGAGGCCCCCTCAGCCTTCTTAAAGACTGCCCCTTCGCTTGCAGAGGTAACCATAGTCATATATCGGGCGAGATACCCCTTTGTGACCTTTGGCTTAGGCGGTTCCCACTTTGCCATGCGCTTTGAGATCTCTTCTTTAGTCAATTGGAGCTCAAGCTTCCTCTTGTCAATATCTATCGTAATAGTATCGCCATTGCGGACAATGGCCAATGTCCCGCCTTCGGCCGCCTCAGGAGATATGTGGCCAATACAAGGGCCTTTTGTCCCACCTGAAAATCTACCATCCGTTATCAGGGCAACCTCGTTCTCAAGGCCCATGCCGACGATACTGGCAGTGGGTGATAACATCTCGCGCATACCCGGTCCGCCCTTCGGCCCCTCATAGCGTATGACGATGACGCTCCCTTTCTTGATATCGCCTGCCATTATCGACTTCATTGCCTTCTCTTCGGAATCGAAGACAATCGCCTTGCCGGCGAATTTGCGCATCTTCTCATTGACTGCCGTCTGTTTGACAACTGCCCCATCCGGCGCAAGGTTGCCCCATAGGACGGCTATACCGCCTTCGGGATAGTGCGGCTTATTAAGCGGCTTTATAACGTCGCCGTAAGTATCGGCTTCGCGGCCTATCTGAACCACCCTCTTCCCGCAAACAGTGGGGGTATCCTTAATCTTTGGCTGAAGGACTTTAAGCATTGCGGGTATGCCGCCGGCCTCATCGAGGTCTTCCATGCAATGTTCCCCGGCCGGACGCAGACTGGTCAGGTTGGGGGTCTCCCTGCTTATCTTATCAAATGTATCGAGATCCAGCTTAATACCCAGCTCATTTGCTATAGCCGTAAGATGGAGAACTGTATTGGTCGAGCCGCCAAGCGCCATATCCATGCATATCGCATTCTCAATCGATTCCCTGGTCATGATGGTGTGCGGCAGGACATTCTGCCTTGCCAATGCAACTATCCTCTCACCGCTATCATATGTAATCCTCTCCTTTTGGGCAGAGACAGCGAGCGCCGTAGCGCAACCGGGCAGACTCATACCCATAGTCTCAACGAGACAACTCATGGTATTGGCTGTATAGAGGCCCTGGCAGGATCCACAGCCCGGGCATGAACGGATCTCATATTCAGCGAGTTCGGCCTGGTCTATATCACCTTTTTTGAAACGACCCATCGCCTCAAACGTATTACGCACAAGCGAGAGTTTTTCACCCTTATATCTTCCGGAAAGCATCGGACCTGCCGTAACGACGATCGATGGTATGTTGCATCGCGCAATCGCCATCATCATGCCCGGCGTTATCTTGTCACAATTGGTCAGACAGATCAGGCCATCGAAGGAGTGTGCGCCGACTATCGTCTCAACCATATCTGCTATGAGCTCACGGGAAGGCAGAGAATATCTCATACCGGGATGGCCCATGGCTATCCCATCGCATATGCCGGGAACGCCAAAGAAGAATGGCACCCCGCCTCCGGCGCATATGCCCCTCTCGATAAACCGCTCCAGACGCCTCATGCCGGCATGGCCCGGTATTATATCGGTCGTACTGGTTGCAACGGCTATGAAGGGCTTGGCCATCTGGCTCTTGGATAAACCTGTCGCATATAGGAGTGACCTGTGCGGGGCGCGCTCAACACCCCTCTTTATCTTGTCGCTTCGCATAATATTCCCCTTTTGTTATTTATATGATATATATACTATAGGTGGTAATTATAGCATAATTTAATATAATGTCAAATAAAATGAGCCACACCGAAAATGTGGCTCTCTCTAAGACTAACGACCTTTAAAATGTTTCTTTTTTAGCCAACGACTAACCAGAAACTTCTAACTGCTGCCTTTACGCCTCTTTATCGTCTCGCGATGGACGAATTCGTTTATCTTGGTCGAGTCGCTCTTATCTATAGCCGTAAATTTTACCCCTATCTCGTACTCTTTAGAATCTATTGGCTTATCGAGCTTGCGAGACCAGACGACCTCCCCCATAGCCATGACCGGCTTGTACTCCTCGCCCAGGTAAATCACCAGATCAAGGATGCCCCTTGGTTCTAGTGACTCTTTCGCAAAGAACCGAATGCCGCCTGCGCTTATATTCTTAGACTTTGAATCAAGGTGCCCTTTTTCACTAAGGACCTTATATCTAACATCCTTGGCTGTATCGAGCCGTACGTATTCTCTCTCTTCTTTCATCGTCTCTTTGCACCGGCCCCTTCAGGCTTCTTCTTGGTGATCGAAATCAGTTCATCCATCGATGGTGACTTCTTGCTCGCATCCTCCCATGAAACAATGCCGTCTTCGTAAAGCTGGCAGAGTGACTGGTTCATCGTCACCATGCCCCGCTTCTTCCCCGTCTGTATGACGGAATATATCTGGTGTATCGCGTTCTCCCTTATGAGATTCTGGATGGCCGGCGTAACACGCATCACCTCTAGCGCCAGATTTCTGCCGCCGCCTTTTTTTGGCAGGAGCTGTTGGGCAAGCACACCTATCAAGACCATTGAGAGCTGTATCCTTATCTGGTCTTGCTGGTGTGACGGGAATACGTCTATTATCCTGCTTATAGTATGTATCGCATCGCTCGTATGGAGTGTCGCAAGAACAAGGTGTCCTGTCTCAGCAAGTGTAAGGGCCATATGTATCGTCTCAAGGTCCCGCATCTCGCCTATAAGGACTACGTCGGGGTCCTGCCTGAAGACGTGTTTGAGGGCCTCGGCAAAAGAGACCGTATCCTGGCCAAGCTCTCTCTGGTTTATCGTAGATTTATTGTGCTTATGGAGATACTCTATCGGGTCTTCTATAGAGACTATGTGGCACTTTCTCGTCTGGTTGATATAATCTATCATCGAGGCCAATGTGGTAGATTTGCCGCTGCCTGTTGCACCCGTCACGAGCACTAAACCGACAGGTTCCTCGGCAAACTCCCTCACCGCATCCGGCAAGCCCAGCGCCTTCATCGATGGTATATCATGCGGTATTGCCCTGATGGCAGCTCCTATGGAACCGCGCTGCCTGAAGATGTTGATCCTGAACCTGCTTAAACCCGGTATACCGAATGAACCGTCATACTCCTTTAACTTCTGGAAACGCTCAAAATGCTCCCTACTTAACATCTCGCGCACGAGATCCTCTACCATATCCGGCTTAAGCTTCGGGAAATCTATCGGCGTCAATTCGCCGTCTATGCGCAGCTGCGGAGGCTGGCCTACGGTAAGGTGGAGGTCGGAAGCATTCTTGGCAACCATCATCCTTAGGAGTTCTTCTATATTCAAGGATCAACTCCTTTCGTAATATTTATCTATAATGAATTTAATGGCCCGTGGAGGGCTGAGCAGCCGTATTACCCTGCAGCGCGTCTTGGCCCTTATGGCATCGACCGAAAGGACGTCCTGCGGATATGACATGGCGAGCGTTATGGTCCCGTCTTCTTTAGCCACAACCGCTATATTCTGCGCGCGCGCCATCGATTCCGGGATAAGCTCTACGTGGTCAGGGTCCATATCGTTCATTTCGTCTATTCCACGCCAGGGTATATTAAAGTAGTCCGATAAAAATGGGTAGAGATCATCTTCGTGTATGCACCTTAAGTGCAGGAAGAGCTCCCCTAATAAAAAATCCTGATAGACTTCTTTCTGTTTCTTAAGAACGGCTTGTAACTCGTCTTCTGTCACAAGCCCCTTCTGGACCATCATATTTCCTATGGGCGTTGCTTGTCTCTTTGAGAGGTCATCAGTGGCCTGCCTCAAAAGGGTATTCTCTTTGGGCTGGGCCGCGGATGTATGTAACGTCGCTGCGGCTGTCTCCAATCTCACCTCAATAGTGTAACGCTACCTTCTTAAACCAGAGAACAACCCGCGCATAGCTGCATGCTATCATATGCTCGGGCTATTCTCGGAATCTTTACTATACTCGACCTAACTTAGAGCGATGGCTTTCCAGGGTGATCTCCGCCCCATGTACCATTGTAATCGATCGTTATCTGGCCTGCTGCTCCAGCTATGGTCTTTCTCTGCGCAATCGCAGTATAACCGTTTACACCGGCATTAGAGAGGGTGAACTCCCAGTACTTTGAATCAGGATCTCCACCAACCGTGTTATCCGGCAACTCTACAATCATATCATCAAAATCATCTGTGAATGTTGTACCACCCTTATCCTGGTAATAAAGCAGCTGGCCTGTACGTACACCGGCGAGCAATACCAATGCCTCGGCAGAACGGGCCCTCTCGATAACCTTATTGTAGCGAGGAAGCGCCGCTGTCGCCAAGATACCGACTATGATAACAACGATCAGCAATTCTATAAGTGTAAAACCTTTCTTCATGATCCTCTACCCCCTTTCCCTTTTTATGCTGTCGGCTCCAAGCCGACTTAATATCTTATATATAAAAATTGCTTCCACCTCTTTATATAAAACAACCTAAGCCCCCATCTTTCTTTTTTCCTCACTCTCCTTTCTGTGCCGTGCGCCACTTAGCGCTTATGCCTTCGCAACAGCCTTGGGGAACGTACTTTTAAAAACCTTCAATATACCCTTACAGACCGCGACCCTTTCGTCGAAATAGATGATTTCCACTACGGGTCGAACGCTACCTGTCTTTAGCTTAGCTTTGGGGTTTGTTTTTCTTTGGCGAGAATAGCTTAAGTCAATAGCAGTATAAATATTCCACAAACAAATCTCTCGCACCTAAAACAACCCCTCTACCCACTACTATATGCACGAATTGAGGGAAGGTATAAAATATATCCCTTAATTCGACGGTGTTCCCGGGTGTTTGTCAGCAAGCACTTTCCCGGTTGGACCTGGCGGACCCCATAGCGTCGAACCGTCATAATTGATCTTGAGGGTTATATAGAGATCTTCCATTTCTGCTAATGCCCATACATACCCTGTAAGATCTCCTCCCTCCGCTGTATCCTGATCAAGGTAATAATCCCACTTACCGCTTGATGGAGGTTCTACAAGCAAATCGCTCATAGTGATAGTAAATACGCCCTTCTCTGCATAATAGAGCGTCTGCCCGGTCCGTATCGAACCAAGCATGCTGACAGCCTCTGCTCCGCGCGTCTTCTGAACCACCTTCGTGTACTGAGGTAGTGCTACTGTAGCTAATATGCCTACGATTATAACTACAATTAGGAGTTCTATTAACGTAAAACCGCGTTTCATCTTACCTCACCCCCCCCATTTTTACTATCTGCCGTTTATTAAAGGTATTATAAATAATAGACACCAAAGTATATCATAGATGCCCTGGGTTGTCAATACAAAGTTTCTGCTTTGCTAACCTTAACCCTTTTTACCCCTTATTTTTATAAGAGAATGCCCTTAAAAATAAGATCTAATATGGTAACATATGCAAATTGACAAGTTGCACAGAATATGCCTTCTTATTCTTTGCTGTTATAAAGCTATCCCCCTCCTATCTGAGACATATTGAAGATAGGTAAGAACATGGCCATGACGAGCGTTCCTATCACACCCCCCATAAATATCAGGAGGATCGGCTCAAACATGCTGGCCATCCTCTGTACGGATGCTGAGACACGCTCGTCGAAGAAGTCACCCAACCTGTCGAGCATATCAGTCAGTTTACCGGTCTCCTCACCCACCCTGACCATCTCATGGACTATGGGCGGAAAGACCGCCTCTTCCTCAAGGACCTCTGCCATGCCACGGCCTTCCTGTATGCCATCCTTAGTCCTTAATAGCGCTCTCTCAAGAAACTTATTGTTGACGATTCTTGATATAATATCGAGGGAGTAAAGAAGCGGGCTGCCGCTTCGGACCAGCATCGCCAAGGACCGGGCAAACCTAACTACCGCCCCCTGTAAAATAAGTAGGCCCAATACAGGTATCCCAAGGAGCATCCTATCTACAGCATACCTGCCCTTCTCTGTCCTTATCACAAACCTCATTATTACGGCCAGGCCTATGAGAATGCCTACGCCGTGAGGAAAATACTGCCTGCAATATACGCTTGCGGTAAAGACCGCTTCTGTCAATGCCGGAAGCTTCATGTCAAAACCCTTAAATATATCTACAAACATGGGGATAATCTTGACCATAAATACCGTGATGGCACCTACAGAAGCTACGACCAATATGATAGGATAGACGAGCGCGCCCTTTATCTTTCTCTGTAATGCTGATGTAGACTCTAAATATGCGGACAGCTGGTTTAATATGGCCGGCAACTCTCCCGTCGCTTCACCGACCTCGACGAGATTTACCCACATGCTTGAGAAGATGCGCGGATATTTTGCCAGAGAGTCCCTCAGGCTGGTACCTTTCTCTACATTCTCTTTTATGTCAGTGACCGCTTCCATAAGCTGCCGTGATTCAACCTGGCCGATCAGTATCGTTATGCTTCTTAAGAGATTAACGCCGGATTCGAGCATAGTGGCAAGTTGGCGCGCAAAGAGGATCAGGTCATCCAGTTTAACCTTACGATGCATCCTCCTTTTGCCGGGCCCGCGTCGCGCGGTTGTAGTGGTAGGCGATTTAACGGCTGCTTTCTTCTCGGCTACAAAGGTTACAAAGAACCCCTTTTCCTGAAGCGCTGCAACCGCTGCTTCCTGGCTTGCGGCCTCAAGCTCGCCTTCCGCCGACTTCCCTTCCCTGTCTCTTGCCCTGTATGTATAATTAGGCATTCTTTGCCTCCCTCTATTCAGAACCCCTTATCCTTCATCTTCGTATGTGATACTCAAGATCTCTTCAAGACTCGTCATGCCCTGCTTCACCTTTGTCATGCCTGACTCCCTGAGAGACATCATGCCTGACTCCCGAGCAACCTGCGTCAGTATGTGTGTGGATGCATTCTTCGTTATCAGCTCTTTGAGCTTATTATTGATAACCATTATTTCGTGAATCGCGACTCTGCCCCTGTATCCGGTCTGGGCGCATTCCGGGCACCCTACCGCTCTGAAAAATTTATCTTCTGCAGAAAGTTTTATACCGTCGAGTTTATCCTTATCCGGTTTGCATTCCGCCTTACACTTAGCACACAGGCGGCGTACCAATCTCTGCGCTACTACCATAATAAGGCTTGAGGCTATAAGATAAGGTTCTACGCCTATATTGACCAGGCGCGTAACAGCACCCGGGGCAGTGTTGGTATGGAGGGTTGAAAGCACGAGATGACCTGTCAGTGCCGCGCGTACGCATATCTGCGCGGTATCAAGATCCCTTACCTCACCGACCATCATCACGTCAGGGTCCTGCCTCAAAAAGGCGCGTAGGCCCGCAGAGAATGTCAACCCTATATCGGACCTCGCCTGCACCTGGTTGATGCCATCGACCTTAAATTCGACCGGGTCTTCTATGGTGATGATATTGCGGCGCGGTGATCTAAGTTGACTTAGGGTAGCATAAAGGGTTGTAGATTTCCCACTACCTGTTGGGCCGGTCAAAAAGATAAGTCCGAATGGTTTCTCTGAAGCTTCTTTAAATAATTTAAGCTGGGCATCATCAAACCCGAGCCCCTCAAGGTCGAGGGCAACACGCGACGCGTCCATTATCCTGATAACGATCTTCTCACCATAAACCGTAGGTACGGTAGAGACTCTCATCTCTATGGACTTCCCTCCGACCTGCATGCCAATGGCACCGTCTTGCGGGAGGCGTTTCTCCGCAATGTCCATCTTCGACATTATCTTGACCCTCGATACGATCGGCAGCAGCATCTTTTTCGAAGGCGGCGGCATGTTGTGCAGCACACCGTCGATCCTGTATCTCAAATTTATCTTGCCCTCAAACGGTTCTATGTGTATATCGCTGGCTCCCTTCTCGACACCCTGGGTTATGATAGCATCTACCGTCTTGATCACCGAAGGTTCCCCGGCCTCACTTAATACCTTATCTAGATCCAATCCCTCCTCGGTGATGACACCTCCTTCGGCGACCGGTGGACCGGCCTTCGAATCCGCAACCTTTCCGCCGTAAAACTCATCTATCGCAGAGAGCAGGTCTGTCTTCGTCGCGACTACAGGGTTGATATCCCGTCCTGTTACACGCTTGAGATTATCCATCGTCATGATATCCAAAGGATCTGCAAAAGCTACGGTAAGAGAATTCATCGTCAAGGATATGGGCAATACAATATGGTCCTTTGCAAACCCTTCCGGAATGGCCCGCAATAATTCCTTGTTCGTCCTGTCGGGTTTGAGAAGGCCCTTGCCCTTTGACAGATATTGCATGCCAAGCTGTTTTCCCAGGACACGCACCATATCCTCTTCCTTTACAAACCCCAGCCTCACCAGGGCCTCCCCCATCTGACCGCCCTTCGTCTTTTGGTCAACTAGGGCCTTCTGGACCTGTTCATCCGTTATCAACCCTTCGCCCTTTAAGAGTTCTCCCAATTTTATTCTCATCTTAGGCATAATTCTTCACCTCATCATACGGTTGCTACTACAACAGATTATTGCTACTATTCAATACCACCCACTTGCAGCTCACGCTCTAAATATATATCTCTTATAGCTTCTTCTATCTCCTGCTCCCTCGATTTTGCGACCTTCTGCATCGGCGAAGTCTGCTCCACTGCTGAAAAAGGCTGCTGCATCATGGGTAAAGGCTGCTGCATAGGCATAAGTTTATCAGCAGGCAGGGGCGCATTTTGCGGTAGGGTGAGCTGGCCAACGCCTACGGGTGAGGTCTCAACACCCTTTATCTCACGCGGCCTCACAAGATGTACTGTTACAAAGAATATCAGCTCTTTAGTCTCAGTTTGGTCTTCTGTCTTTTTGAATAAGAGCCTGCCAAGAACCGGAATATCACCCAAAAACGGTACCTTATTGGTAGTCTTTGTCTTCTCCTCTTTGATCAACCCACCTATTACGAGCGTCTCACCATCCTTGACGTCGACTGTCGTCTCAGCCTCTGTGGTCGTATAGCTCGGCGCTCTTATATCACCGCTGACCGTCTCCCAATCATCGAAAGCGCTGACCTCAGGCTTGACCTCGAGTGTTATTATACCGCTCTTACTTACGTGAGGCGTAACATCTAGCGTAACGCCAAACTCCTTTTCATCATAGCCCGTTATCTCAAACGTGCCGGTCGTATCATTCCTTTCATATGTCGGTATGGCTTTTGTGTCGCCCACGTGTATATTTGCCGTCTGGTCATTCGAGACGACGATACGCGGGTTTGAGAGTGTCTTGGTGTCGGTCCTCGATTTCAGCAGCTCCAAGACCGCGGAGAAGGCTGAGGGGTCGAGCGTACCAAATGTAAAACCGCTGCTTATGTCTTTCGATGGGAGCTCTTCCCCCGCCGCCGTGCCGGTCAGGGTAGCGCCATATTCACCCATCGAGCTCTTCTTCTGAAACGGAAATGTATGAAAGACTGGGCCCGCCGCAGTAATGGTGGCCCCGACGGTCCAGTTGATGCCCATCTTCTCCGTCTCGGTCAAAGATATATTCATTATCCTGGCTTCGATGAGCACCTGCGGCGTAGGCGTATCAAGCTCTTTTATCACATCATCTATTCTTTCGAAAGTCTCCTCTGTATCCGTGACGACTACACTATTGGTCTTCTCATCTACGGTAAGGCTCCCTGCTTCTGAGAGCATCTTTTCAAAGATCTCGATCATCCCCGTAGACCTCGATTCATCCGTCTGGCCTATCTTTGTATATTCAAACGTAAAGACCTTCGTCTTCGTCTCTACACCACCGACCGCTTCCTCTATTGGCTGCTGCACTATGAAGACCTTTCCGTCCGCTGCCGATTCGTATACCAGTCCATTTGCACCCAACACCGTCGTGATAGCCTCATTTATAGGGATATCATCCAAATAGAGCGTAATGGACATATCTTCAACACCGCTGCCTGAGACAAAATTCAATCCCGACTGTTGAGATAATAATTTCAGTATAGCCCTCAGGCTGGCGTCTTTAAAGTCCATCGAAATGTTGGGGATATCGCCGTCCGGCCTTAAGGCGCGTATTCGTTCAGCCAGCATATCCGCATCGGTCATCTCACCGGGGGGCAAGCTTCCTTCCCCTCCGGATGGTAATCCCATCGGTACGCCTTCGGCAGCCAGCGGGGCTGCCGGCGGTCCTTGAGCAAGAACTAAAGATGCCGCAAGAAATATCCGCAGGCAGATAAGGGTAGTAATAGATCTTTTCATGGGTCACCTCTTTCTTATTTTAAATAACTTTCCTAGTAGAGTTCATCCTTTAATGTCAAAAGTGTATCACCTTCTGTGTGATGGAGCATAACACCTTCTCGGCTTATCTTTATAATCATAGCACCTTCTATATCATCCCCTACCTTCAGGACCTCACCATTTATGATGGCCTTAGGATCTACATCACCCCATACATACCCTTCCAATGATAAAAAATCGAGATTGACCATAGCAACTTCCGGGCCAATGTCAGGTGTCATATCCATCTTTATGGGCGGCTCGAATGGATCACCAACACCCGCTAAGGTAATCGTCTCACCGGCCGCCTCAGCAGCCCCTTCTTTGCCGCCGCTGCCGCGCTTTGGCTTCAGCGTACCGCCGAAGAGGTCTGTTGCAGAGAGTTTAATCGTTACGACATTAGCTCCCCTTTTTGCCTCGGCGCCTCCGGGCATCGATGGGTCGGTCCCAAGGGCAGCCATATTCTGTTTACGCCACATCTCTCTCTTCGCCTCCTGTGCCTGCTTCTCCTGATACTTGCCATAAAGAAGGAATGCGAATACAAAGAAAAGTACAACTACCATCATCATCTCTTTTTTAGCCTTTGCCGGATCTTTTGCCATAACGTGTCCTGTCTTTTCTATCCCCTGAACGTGTAGGTCGATACTTCGACATTCAATCTTAGTAGTATCGGTCCTTCCTCCTCATCCTTCTCTGCTTCTACCTCATCCGATACCTCTATAGTCTCTTCAGGGGGAATAGCTCCGGGGATCGGTACCCTGCCGGCAATGCCGGTTATATTCAATGTGCTGATAATAAAATTGTTGCCGGTTCCTTCCAAATTACTTACAAATCGCAGCAGGTCTTCATAGGTGCATTCGAGGCTTATAGTCGCGGATAGCTTGATAAGCCCCTCCCCTGAATCGGTTTCGCGCGGGGTTACGGATAGTGGAGTAATACCTGCATCCTCTGCCACATCGATAACACTCCTCAAAAACCATGGTGCGTCTGCGCCTACCATTACCGATTCCTTATAAGTATTTATCTCCTTCTCCAGCGCATCAATACCCTTCTTTACAACCTTCTTCTGGGCAAATTCATCTGTTTCCGCCCGAATCTTTTTCATCTCTGCGGTGCGCGGCGTTATTATAAACTTTGTACATATAATAATGGGGACTATGACTACACAGAGCACGGCCGCTATCAGGTTTTGATTCTTCTTGATCGTATCTATATCAAATTTCATACCCATCCGCAACCCTTTGTTTAAAGATAAAAACCCTTAGGTCATCATTTAAATGTAACATTAAAACGCGTTATAGTCGTATCGCTTATCGTCTCTTTATCGATAGTACCCAACTCCATGCTCTTAAAACCGGCGATGAAGTTCGGGTCCTTCTTCAAATCATTAGTAAATGTGCTTATCAGGCTCAATTCGTCCTGGTCCTCGGAATAGGCTGCACCCCTTATATTCATGGTCAAAGAACCGCCTTTGTCTATGCTGAATGAAAAGCTGGTAAGCCAGATACCATGCGGCGTATTATCCGCGAAACTTTTAAGCTTAGAGGCAAAGGAGATCTTAAGTATCTCCAGGGCCGATTGGTATGCTGCTTTCTGGGCCTCCAGCTTCTTCTTCTCTGCGGTTAGGCTCTCGAGGGGCATATTCATGATGTCGGCAAGCCCCTCTGAGATTATCTGATCTTGTGTGGGCATCTGCCTCTTAAGTGTTTTTAATTCACCGGCTGTCTTTGCGTGAACCATCCCAACGATGAGCAGTGCGATCGGAAGGCCTATCGCCGCAACGATCCTGTACTCTTCACCCTTCTTAACCTTAAATGGCAGGGCGGATTGTTTACCTGCGCCGGGGAGCATGTTTATCTCTGCAGCGGTCTTCCATTTTCCCATCTGTCGGGATGCCGCACCAAAGGCAAAGATGTGACTTGAGTCTCTTATATCTTTGGATATCTTTGTGATATCTAATATCTCGATGGGAATCTCAAAAACCTTGGCAAGCGCTTCTTTAATTTCGACCAGATGCTCCTCCCCTGTAATAAGCATCTTCTCTACATTTACGCTTGGGTATTCTTTCTTCAAATATCTGATCGAAAGGTTCAATTCATCTGCAAGCGCATCAAATTGCCCGGGAAGGACTTCTCCTTGCGTGTCAGTAGCTGCCGTTTCTTGAGGCTGGACAGATTCCTGAGGTGGCAGCGCCTCTTCCAATGGAACGACGCGTGATATATATACTATCTCTCCCTTTACTATATGGATCTGGGCTTCTTTCTTCGCTATCTCAACGATTACGACAACATTCTCAGCCGATATCGCCTTCAACGATAAGAGGAGGCGCACGAGGCTAAAGACGGATGGCTCGATGGATGTGATGCGCAGCTTCTTTTCCTTATAAGCGCTAAGGTAGCTATCTATAAATTCTTTCTGCGCCGCACAGAATAGGACATCCAGTTTGTTGTCACCCTTCTTCTCTCCAACAATTTTAAAGGTACTGTATACCTCCTTAGGGTCGAACGGTACATAGCGCTTTGCCTCAAAACTTATGGCACTTGGCCTCTCATCTTTTGGGATATTCGGTATCTGGAAATACCGAACCATCAACTTATCAGATGTGATCGATAGGGTGATTGATGGAGCATTGATCTTCTCTTTCTTAAAAAAGTTATCAAATATAGCGGCCGTATCCGCCGGCGCTGTCCCCTTTTCTATAACCTCGGGTGACAAGTCTATTGTCTTCACTCTGGTTAGCTGGCTCTTGACAAATTGGGCTTTGACAACGGCCATCGCCACCGCTTCCTTTCCAACATACAACCCTATCGATTTACCGAATATCTTCATAGACCGCGTCCTTAAGCCGGGGGTAAAAGTCCTACTCTCTTTCGACTTCTACTCCCCTTCTCTTAGCCCCTTCCCATCATCTTTCTGAGGCGCTCTATATCCTTGGCCGTATACTCTCTCCACCTGTTCAGAGTATTGCGCTTAGCCTTTGGAAAAAAACCCTTGGCTTCATATCTAACTAAAGTCTGCTTAGATATGCCAAGGGCCTGGGCCGCTCCGCGCGCTGTATAATATTTCTCCTGTATCACTCTGAAGCCCTCCTTAATAGGCCTTTCGTATACTTGATAGTATTTGATATAAGTATATACTATTTGATAATATTCTGTCAACTCTTTTCTGAAAATAGTCCGTATTATATTTGAGGGGATAATTAACAGACGAAACCAAAAAGAAGGGCTTGTGAGCGAATTAGGAAAATTATTTTGGAGATATATGTTTGTATATGCGGGGGATTCTATTGTTTAAGGAGCATACTATCTCGTACGGTATGGTGTTTGCCAACTCTGCAATCTCTTCTGCGGTTATTACTCCTCCCTTTTGGCTGCCGATCAATACTACCTCATCTCCTACCTTGACTTCATCTAAGCCACCTACATCTATCATGCACTGATCCATGGTTACGCGGCCTACAAGGGGTAAGAGGCGTCCGCGTATCAATACATGGGCCTTGTTCGACAAAGACCTCGTATATCCATCGCCGTAACCTATTGGTATAGTGGCTATGCGCGTAGCCTTCTTGGTCGTATAAGTACGGCCGTAGCTAATGCTTGTACCTGCGTCAACATGTTTTAGATAGACTATGCGCGTCTTAAGGCTCATTGCGGGTTTCACATATATCCTTTTATGGAGCCCCTTCTTGGGCACTATGCCATATATTAATATGCCGGGCCTCACCATGGAGAGGTGGCTCTCCTTAAAATCTACCAATCCGATACTATTCGCTGCATGCCGATAAGGGATATTTATTCCCATCTCTTCTAATTCTTTAAGGAGCGAATCGAAGATCTCTATCTGCTTATTGGTAAAATCTGCGCTCTCGTCATTATCCGCTGAAGGAAAATGCGTATATATCCCTTCTATCTTGAGGCGCCCGAAATTCCGAACCGTATTTACAAATTTGATGGTATTGCGCCAGGCTAAACCTATCCTGCCCATCCCTGTATCGACTTTGATGTGAAATGGCACATGATGGAGCCCCAGCGCCTCTGCCCGTCGATTAAGCGCGGTTGCGAGATCGATGGTATATACCGTTAATGTTATAGAATTTTCTAAAGCGGCGTCTAATGCCCCTTGTTTGGTAGTAGCCGACCCGAGAAGGAGTATGGGGGTCTTTACGCCCGACCTTCTCAGCGTAAGGCCTTCTTCGATCGTAGCGACACCGAGGTAATCAGCCCCACCTTCTGATGCTGTCTGTGATATGTCGACCAACCCGTGGCCATATGCATTTGCTTTAACGACTACGAGGACCTTGGTGTCGGGACGCACAAGCGACCTGACGGTACGGAGGTTGTGCCTTATGGCATCGAGATCGACTTCGGCCCAGGTAGGACGGAAGAGACCTATCCCCATGTCACCCACATCCTTTTTGCGGTAAGCCGGTGAATGGATCGCGCCTATTTTTTTTGTCTCTTCTTTATGCTGCATGTTTTAGGATATAGATAGGTTGGGGTAAGTTTATATGGATCACTATGCTTACCCTTTTTTAATGCCGCAAGGCCCAGCTTTGCCACAAAGCCGGCTTGCGGATAGTTTAGTAACTTTTCCGGGAATAAAACTTTTACCTTAGCGCAATCTTGTATCTTGTCCTTGTAAAGGCCTGCGCCATCCCCGATAAATAAGACCTTTCCCGAGAGCTCCTTTATTTTATGGATATCGTCTATCAACATAAGAGAGTCTTTCACCAATCTCTTAAGTTTATTTCGCTCCCATACAAATAGGGCTATATATACACGATTCCTTTTCGCATCGATGAGCGTGCAGATCTTTTCATCGACACAGGATACGCTCTCTGCCAACACGATCAAGCTTGAGACGGCCACCAGGGGTTTATTGACGGCTATAGCCAGTGCCTTTGCGGTCGTAACCCCCACCCTGAGGCCTGTGAAAGAACCCGGGCCATTACTGACGGCTATCCCGTCTATCTCATTTAAGCTGAGATCGCACTTCTTTAAGATCTCATCTATCATGGGAACAAGATGCGAGGAGTGCTTCATGCCGGTCTCCTCAGCCCGCTCTGCTATGATCTCATTGCCGTCGAGCAATGCGGCGCTCAAAATCGGGTTCGATGTCTCTATACCTAATACTCTCATATTATAACAGATCGACCTTATAGATGATTTACTATTTTTTTAAAACGCTCACCGTGAGGGACTAATTTTATTATGCGCTTATCTTTACCGGCTACCTCGAGTTCGACCTTCAAAAAAGCGGGCGGCAATATATCCTTTACCTTATCCGCCCATTCGATTATCGCAAGGCCATTCCCGTATATATACTCTTCATACCCAAGGGAATCTATCGCGCTTCTCTCGTCAAGCCTATAGATATCCATGTGGTATACGGGCATCCTGCCATGGTACTCCTTGATCAATACAAACGAAGGGCTCAATACGGAATTTTTATTCTCAACACCCGCGCCGGAGGCCAGGCCTTTCGTTATCGTAGTCTTGCCGCTTCCAAGATCGCCGATTAGGGCTATAACATCTCCGGGGCCCGCCAATCTTCCTATCCTCTTGCCCAACGCGATCGTTTCGGCCGGACTCTTCGTCTTGATTATCTTCATCTATTTAAAAATGTGAAAATCCTTTTTGTTTCAAGCTTCTTATGTTCCCGTTTTTTCTTCGTATCCTTATCGATGCGGGGCGCTTTACGATCTCCCCTATCCTTGTCACGGGTATGGATAAGAGCCGCCTGCTCTTCTTTTCTAATCGGCCTGAATCCGACTTGGATACGGTAAAGAGGAGTTCGAAATCCTCTCCCTCTGTAAGGGCTTTCTCGATACTGTTGCATCCTTTGGATATCGGGATCTTATCCTCTTCGATAATTGCGCCGAGGTTCTCTCCTCTTATCAGATGGACTAAATCCTTTGCCACGCCATCGGATATGTCTATCATCGAATGGAGGTCCACGAACCTCTTTAAGGTCTGCGCTTCATTTATGCGGGGAATAAAATTCAAGTGCTTACCCCCGCCGGAACCACCAAGTGTGCCCGTAACATATATAGCATCTCCCGGCTTAGCACCCCGACGGAGAACCAGGTTATCTTGGCGTACCTCCCCTACGATTGTCACGTCCACAACCAATGCCTTTGACCTATTAGTATCCCCGCCTACTATCTCTACACCGAAACGGCAGCCAAGGCGTCTCATGCCTTTATATAGATTGATCACAAAAGATCTCGACACCCTTTTTGGCAGGCCAAGGGAGACAAGCGCATATTTAGGTGTGCCGGCCATGGCAGCTATATCGCTCAAATTTACCGCGAGGGCCTTGTGGCCGATCTCCTGCGGCGTCACCTCAGACAACTCGAAGTGGACACCGTCTATTAACATATCCTGGGCCAGGAGGAGATACCTTCCGGGCCTATATCTTATAACAGCGCAATCGTCGCCTATGCCCGAGATGACATCCCGGCCCTGTTGACCGACAATTTTAGAAATATCGGCGATCAGCTTCTCCTCGCCGCTTCTCTTTGATGTACCCTTGCTCAACAAGACACAACCTTCTTTAATTTCTTTAAGGTTTTCGTAAATGGTTTTCTGAATATGCCTTCTTCGGTTATGATGGCGGTGATCAACTCTGCGGGAGTTACGTCGAATGCCGGACAATAAGTCTTGACGCCTTTGGGTGCAGTACGAACCCCGGCGAATTGCGTAACCTCTTCACTGCCACGCTCCTCTATCGGTATCTCTTTCCCGCTGCGTAGATCAAAATCGAATGTCGAGGAAGGGGCAACTACATAAAACGGTATCCTGTGGTATCTGGCCAATACGGCTAAAGAATATGTACCTATCTTATTTGCCGCATCTCCGTTTGCCGCTATCCTGTCAGCGCCGACTATCACCTTATCTACCCCTCTGGTATTCATCAAGGATGCGGCCATGTCATCGCAAAGCAGCGTTACGTCTATTCCTGCGTTCTTAAGCTCCCATGCTGTCAAACGCGCACCCTGCAAGAGAGGGCGTGTCTCATCTGCATATACCTTTATGCGCTTGCCCTCTTTATGCGCGCGAAAGAGCACCCCCAGCGCAGTACCATAATCGGCAGTCGCAAGGCCGCCTGCATTGCAATGGGTAAGTATCCTGTCGCCCTTCCTTACTAATCTTGCGCCATAGGCTCCCATTCGCCTACACCGTACTTTGTCCTCTTTAAGGATATCGAGCGCCTCCGACAAAAGGGCCTTCTTAAGCCGGGTGATAGAGAGTCTCTTATTCTTATAAGCCTTCCTTCGCATCCTCTCAAGCCCCCAGAATAGGTTGACGGCAGTAGGGCGTGATGTGGCGAGATATTTGATAACCTTGTTCAGGTCTCTTTTAAATGAGGAAAAATTCTTTGCCTTAGAATCTTGTACGCCTAAGACTACCCCCATGGCAGCTGCTATTCCAATAGCCGGCGCACCCCTGACCTGCAAAATCTTTATGGCTCGCCAAAGGGCCTTCACATCAGAACAGTAGATAAATTTTAGTTTGCCCGGAAGCAACGTCTGGTCCACTATCCTTACTTTCCTATTCTTCCATTCTATCGTCGGAACAGGCATCTCATCTCCCCTTTTGGATTATTAAGTTTTCAAGTCCGGTCTTATCCCCACAATAACTTTGCGAGAAGACTCTTTTTCAAGTTTACAGCTCCGTACGGGCATATCTCATAACAACATAGGCACAGAGTGCATCTTTGTTTGTTGACTTTCAGCCCACCATCTATATCTATTGCCTTAACAGGGCAATTTCCTTCACACAATTTACACCGGCAGCACTTGTCGTCAACCAATTCTATCCTGAATTTCACAAGTTTTAGCAGCAACCTCAAGAAGAAATGGGGTAAAATATCCGTAAGGTGAATACGAGGCAACTTAAAACCCCTTAATTTAATATTTCCCATCTCTTCACCAAGGAGATCTATTCTTTCAGGATCGGCTACTCCTGCATCTATAGCGGCTGCTTCCTTTATCATAGGAAGCTTCATCGGATCGATGCCGATCGATTGTGCCAGAATACTATCCAAGGCCACACCATCTTCCGAGGCAAGGATAAGATTTGCCTCTCTCAACTGACCATTTGCCGGGCCAGCGCCCTCCATGCAGACTATCCCGTCGAGTATCGTAAGGTGCGGCTTGCAATGTCCATATATCTTTGCCAGTTCATGGACAAACTCCTCAGATTTAGGAAAGCGGCCGTGCAATTCGGATTTCGACAGGCCGGATACCGCGCCAAAGACATTCTTTATCCCTGCGGTCAATATGGTAATGCCGTGTGTTTTGAATTTAGGCAAAGAGATAAAGAGGTCCGCATCCAATACCGCCTTTGCTATCGGAATGCCTTTAATCTCTTTTGCCATGTCGAACTTGAGGAGCTCTGCGCCTTCTTCATCGGCCACTCTTTTGATACCGCTTGTCTGGTAGATCTTCTCTATATTGCGTCCATCACCAGACGGGCTATCCCCTATCCTGACGATTAGCCCTCTCTCTTTAAGAATCCTGACCACGCACCGGACAAACTCCGGGTGCGTCGTAACCCCGTCTTCCGGTTTTCGCATGGTCAAAAGATTGGGCTTGACCAAGACACTCATGCCGGGCTTGATTCGCCCCTGGAAAAAACCTATTAAACCGAGCGCCCTCTCCATTGCCGGACGAAGATTCTCCTGGGAGTAATCCGTACACTTTACAGCCGCGACCTGAGCCCTCTCCTCCACTATATCCCCCTCACGCCCAGCTCTCTGATAAACAGGATAAAGAGTGACATACCGAAATTATGCATAATATGGACGGCTATGGAAGCGCTCAAAGACCCTGTCTTCTCATAAAGATAGGCAAGCAACATACCGAGCGCCATTATAGGCAGAAACCCGACCCAGTTCGCGTGTAATGCAGAGAAGAGAAATGAGGTAATGAGCAGCGCCCCCCACATACCGAAACGTTTCTTAATTGCCGTATACATAAATCCGCGGAAGAATATCTCCTCCAGTATCGGGCCTATCATGGCAACGAAGAATATTGAATAGAGGAAAAGCTTTTGGGACTCTTCCTTAACCAAAAGCTCGAGTATAGGCTGGGGCGGTGGTTCATAATGGGTCAGCTTCACTACAAATATGACCAGGAGGAGAAGCCCTATAAGAATGGGGACAGCCGCTATATAGCTGAGTACGCCCACAAATATGTTCTTAAAGAAGTTCTTAAAGCTTATCCCGAGTTTGCTCAAATCCTCCCCGTATTCTTTTCGTATTATATAGATGATGAAAAAGATGGCAAGGCCATCCATGATTGTCGAATTGAGTATCATCCTGACATTGTCAACCTCCAGAAACGGAAAGATGGCGGAGAAGCCTGATTCTGCTATTATGAGCGCATGGCCAAAGAAGAGAAAGAGTATCGCAACCTTAGCTACGTCCCAGATGGACCAGGCAACATAAGGCACGCCTGCAAAATTCCCCATGATCTGGAACCGTTCTGATTTGTAGAGCATCAATATATCGACGCAGAGCCCCATGAGGAAAGCGAGCGCTATTATGCCCATCAAGAGCCCAAAGACCATTGCAAGACGGGGCCTCTCGGCAAATGCCTCTTGCAGCTGGTTCCTCATATCCTCATCATTTGAGGGCTGCTCAGTCTGAGATTCGATTTTTTCCTGGACTACAACCTCTTGCTTTTCTGCCTCAGGCGGCGCTATCCTTTCTGCTAAATACGCACCCACCTGCACCATGACAACAAAAGAAAGCAAGAGCACATAGAACCTTTCCCTGGCTATAAACTTTCTTATTCTTTGCAACATATTATTCATACCACATCCTCTTCAACAAGAATCGATCCGCGTTTATTTATCCAACCATGTTCAAATGTCTCTGGCGAAATTCTACGCCCAGGCCCTTAGCCAGTTCTTTACACTTTTTAATATTTACGCCTTCTATGTCCAGGCAGGTCACCTCTACATCCAGCCCGGCACTCTTACACTCCTTTATAAAATCTATTATATTATCGTAAGTCCCGGGCCCAAACTGAGGCTTACATATCTTAAGGTACTTCTCTTTCGAATCGACATCGAGGCTGATTGAGACCCTATCGATAATAGCCCTTAAGTCTGAGACGATCGATCTTTTGTGGATAAGGTTGCCATGGCCGTTCGTTACCAGCCTGACCTTAGCTCTCTTTTCTTTAAGATATTTAGCCACCTGGCATATAAGGTCGAGTCTCAGGGTCGGTTCTCCAAAACCACAGAAGACAATCTCCTTATAGGCGCTGACATCTCCCATGGCAGCGATAACCTCCTCAAACGTTGGTTCACGCTCAAGCGTTAAGTTATGGCCCTTAACAAAATCTGAAATCCCCCTGGTGCAAAAGCTGCATCCGTTGCTGCAGCGATTTGTTATGTTCAGATAGAGCGAATCCCTTATGTTGTATGCTATCCGCGGTAATGCCTCCACATCGGTAAGAGGGATGGAAAAGAACGACTTGGCATTATAGGTGGTTATGCGTGCCACATCCTCGACTGTGAGGCCTTTGAGTTCCGCAAGGAGTTCAACTAAATATCTCAGGTTTGCCGGTTCGTTCCTTGAACCGCGTACTACCTGGGGCGCTAAGAATGGGCAATCCGTCTCAAGCATCAACCGTTCGATAGGCGTATTGCAACAAACCTCTCTCAATCGCTTGGCATTTTTGAAGGTAATGTTACATGTAAATGATACATAAAGCCCGAGTCCGAGACATTCCTTGAGGTACTCCTCATCACCCGAGAAACAATGCATGACCCCCTTAAGCCCCTTGGCTGAAAATTCTTTTAGGATGGTGAGCGTATCGTCATCCGCATCGCGATTATGGATTATAGCCGGCAGCTTTAAACGCACCGCGAGATCTAAAAATCTCCTGAAGGCCTCCTGCTGCAGCCCCTTCGGCACCTTACTCTTGTAATAATCGAGGCCGATCTCGCCTATGCCGACGACGCGTTCGCCCTTGGCCAATAGCTCAAGTTCTGCAAAGACCTTATCATCGACCTTGGCGGCATCGTGTGGATGTATGCCAACGGTGGCATAAATGAATTTTGAAATCCCTGCCAATTCTACTGAACGACGGCTCCCCTCAAGGCTTGAGCCGACATTCACCATATACTCCACACCCGCTTTCTTCGCCCTCTCTATCACCTGGGGCCGATCGGAATCGAATTGCGGAAAGTCGAGATGGGCGTGTGTGTCGATTATTTTAGAGTTGGATGACATACTATTATATCCCCTTTAAACCAAAAAGAAGATTTGTTCGCTCATGAGGAAATTTTTAACGCATTTTATTTCGCCTTTTTTCGGGGGCGGTGAACTCGCCGACACCGAACCCTTTTTGGTGTCGGCTCAAACATGCACCGCCCTTTTCGCCACAAAAAATTGAGGCAACCAAACCGAAAAAATACTCATAAAATGCTAAATTTCCAAATTCGCTCACAAATTCTTCTTTTTGGTTTACACCTATCTGTAACGTCACTAATCTACTATTCTCGGAAATAGCGGGGCACCCTTATTTACTTTGGCACCCGGTTTTGTCTTGCCCCAGACGGATATATCTTTACACTTCGTATCCGAGGGCTTCCCTTTAAGCCCAAGGCGGTTCCATATAGTCTCGCAGGTTCCCGGCATAAAGGGCCAAAGAGAAGCGGTCGTTATGCGCTGCGTCTCAACGAGGTTATAAATTACGTTCTCAAGATCCCCCTTCTTGCCTTCTTTTGATAGGACCCATGGTTTTACCTCTTCGATATATTTATTGGCGCGGTTCAATATCTCCCACACGGAAGTGAGACAACCACAGAATGCGAGTGTCTGCATGCTCGTATCCATCCTGGCCCATAGCCCGGCTGCCGCCTCTTTTAGCTCAGCGCTTAAGTTCTCTAACTTTGAATCACTCATCTTCTTTGGAGGGTTCGGCACCTCGCCGCCAAAGTATTTATCGACCATCGTCAGCGTACGGTTTAATAGGTTTCCTAAATCATTTGCCAGGTCGCTATTGAACCTTGTAACAAACGCCTTCTCGCTAAATGTACCGTCGGCGCCAAAAGGCATCTCACGCAGGAGGAAATATCTGTATGCATCGACACCGTACTTATCTATCATCTCAAAGGGATCTACTATATTTCCCTTTGATTTGGACATCTTCTCCCCGCCGATCGTCCACCATCCATGGGCAAATACGGTCCGGGGCGGTTCCAACCCCATTGCATGGAGCATGATCGGCCAGTAGACAGCATGGTGGCGCAATATATCCTTGCCGATCAACTGAAAATCGGCAGGCCAGGTGCGCTTGAACTTCTTCTCATCCTTCGCGTAGCCGGGTCCGGATATATAATTTAATAGCGCATCGAACCAGACATAGACTACATAATCCTTGTCGAAGGGCATATCTATACCCCATTTTAATCTTCTTCTCGGCCTTGATATGCAGAGGTCATTCAGTGGGTTCTTCAGAAACCCCAGGACCTCATTACGCCGAGACTTTGGCATTATAAAATCGGGGTGTGATTCTATATATGATATGAGCCACTTCTGATATTTCGATAGTTTGAAGAAATAGTTTGATTCGCTGATCATCTCGATGGGACGCTTACAGTCAGGGCATATCGGTTCTGTCAGCTGGTTCTTTGCCCAAAAATTCTCACAGGGCGTACAATACCACCCATCGTATTTATCTTTGTATATATCGCCTTTCTTATATAGAAGATCGAGGGCCTTCTTTACGGCCGTCTTATGAAAATCGTCTGTAGTCCTTATGAAGAAATCATATTCTATAAAGAGGCGCTTCCAGAGGTCCTTAAAACTCTTTACCATGCCGTCGACGAACTTCTTCTCTTCACCCTCTTTGAAACCCGCCTTCAAAGATGCCTCCTCTACCTTGAGCCCGTGTTCATCTGTGCCGGTCATCAAGAAGACATCTTCTCCTTTAATCCTGTGAAAACGCGCAATCGTATCTGAGGCAATATTCGTATATGAATGGCCTATGTGCGCTTTGGCATTCACATAATATAGCGGCGTGGTTATATAAAAGGCCTTCATATCAGCGTTTTGCCTTCTTTCCGTCATCCTTATTGAACGACACCTCTATGCGTTTTCCGTTCTCAAGCTCAACTGTTGCAGACCTCTTTAAAGCATTCACCCCTATGACCTTCCCCTGGCCCTCTTTTATCTTGATCTTGGAACCTTCCTTCGGTAGGCCTTTCTTCATCTCCTTATAGGTCTGGTGCTCGTAACCCAAGCAACACATCAGCCTGCCGCACAACCCCGATATCTTAGTCGGGTTAAGAGGCAGGTTCTGTTCTTTGGCCATCTTTATCGTAACCGGTTCGAAATCCCTCAAAAACTGCGCGCAGCAGAGAGAGCGTCCGCATGGCCCGAAGCCACCGAGCTTCTTTGCCTCGTCGCGCACGCCTATCTGTTTCAATTCTATCCGCGCCTTGAAGGTGCGCGCCAGATCCTTGACAAGATCCCTGAAGTCGATCCTCCCCTCTGCGGTAAAATAGAATACTATCTTCGACCTGTCGAAAGAGTATTCCACATCTACCAGTTTCATCTGCAGGTTATGTGACCGGACTTTCTTTAAGGCAACCTCTAAGGCATCTTTCGCCTTCTGCCTGCTTCTCTCTATCTGGTGCAGGTCATGCTTGGTGGCAATCCTGACTATCTTGCGCAAGGGTCCGGATATATCCGCATCTAATAGTATCTCCGGTTCCGAGACAACCTGGCCATAGTTGAGGCCCCTCTCGGCTTCAACTATGATATATTCACCTACCGCCGGCTTCAAGCCGGATGTAGAGAGATAGTCTATCTTACCGGCCTCTCCCATTCTTACCTGTATGACTTCATACATAAGTTTTATTCCCCTGTGGGTTATTTATACTGTTAAGCAATACCGGCAAGATCAGCTTTGGATTTACGCTCTGATCCATATATCCGGTGAATTCCCTCAACTTCTGGAGCACTTCCGCAATATCCTCTGTCGAAAAATCGGCAGAGAATTTTTCAAGGACCTCTTTCATATCCGGATTTGCCAGAAAATCCTTCTCTGCGCCGACTTTTAAAAATATCATGTCACGAAATAATAGCGCCAAGAGCTCTATGGCTTCTCTCAATTCCTCCTTATCTGAGAACCTGTCGAATGTCTCCTCGAGAGAATCTGCCAGCTCCTCTCCTGAACCTATCTTCAAAAAACTATTCACTATCTCTCCCCGGCGTTCAAGGAGCCCGGACTCCATGAATCTGACCGCCCGCCCAAGAGAACCGCCGGCCATGGAAGTCAAGAGATGCGCGTCTGTCTCGCTCAATCCAAAACTTTCAATAAGATACCCCTTAAGACGCCTCGGACTTATTTGGGTGAATCTTATTGTTTGGCACCTTGAAAGTATCGTGGGTAAAACTCTTGTGAGATTAGAGGCAATTAATATCAATATACACTCCGGGGGCGGCTCTTCCAATACCTTCAGCAAAGAATTCCCCGCTTCCTCAGTCAGCGCATCTGCCCCCTCGATCACAAAGATATTGTGGCGCGCCTCATAAGGCTTAAAGGTCGCCCTTCGCCGCAATTCCTTTATCTCTTTTATCTTGATAAGGCCCTTTGGCCCGGAAGGAGATACCCAGTATACGTCCGGATGGGATGCGCTATCGACCTTTTTACACGAGGTACAACTGTCGCAAGAATCTTCTTCCTTTTGCACTTCACATATCAAGGCCTTGGCAAAAGCCTTTGTTGCCAAAGATTTTCCGACCCCATCAGGGCCTGCGAATAGATATGCATGCGCTACCCTGCCGCCCTTTAATACCTTCTTAAGGATCGATATGGCTATATCCTGGCCTACGATATTGCTGAATGACATCTTATTTTATGAACTCCTCTACCGCTCTTCTTACCAAGCCTTGCGTCTCGTTGATCGTACCCCTTACCTTGATAACCTTTATCCGCTTGGGCTCCCTCTTTGCCAGATCCAGATACGCCCTCCTGACCCTTCTGTGATAGGAGCGCGACTTCTCCTCCATCCTATCAAACCCTTTAACACCTTTTGCCCGCCTGAGTCCCGTATTCGTATCTATATCCAATAAGAGTGTGAGGTCAGGTTTGAGCCCACGCGTGGCTTCCAGATTCAGTTTATTTATGAAAGAGATCTTTACCCCGCTGCCGCCGCCCTGGTATGCGGTCGTGGCATCATAGTATCTATCACTTATCACTACCTTGCCCGATTTCAGGGCAGGCCTGATTATCTCATCGGTAAGCTGGCACCGAGCTGCCTCAAAGAGCATCATTTCACCAAATGGGCCTATCTTGACACTGGCGGATTTAAGGAGTATCTTCCTTATCATCTCACCCAGCCTGGTCGTGCCCGGCTCTCTCACAAGGAGGGGGTCGTATCCTTTTGCCTTGAGATGGCGGATAAGCCGCAGCGCGTGTGTAGATTTGCCGCTCCCCTCAGGCCCCTCGAACGTAATGAATATGCCCTTCACCTTCTCCTCCAGCCGGTCGAGCCGTCCTTATTGTCTTCTAAGACGACTTCGCAATTATGCAGGTCCTCTCTTATCCTGTCCGAAAGTTCAAATTTCTTATCTCTTCTCGATCTGGACCGTAAATCTATAAACCATCTTATAAGATCCTCGGCGGTCTTCGATTTCAGTCCGCGGGATAGGTCATCTTGTTCGATATAGCCCTTTGATTTCAACTCCGTGGCCACCTCTTTTAGCCTCTCTACTAATTCAACTTCTCCTCCCCTGTCAACTATAGCCCCTCTCTCAAATAGGCCGAAGAGGCCTCCCATCTGACGGATAATTTTCTCAAGCTGTATTAATCTATCGGCCTTCTCTTCATCCGGTATCTTCGCATCATCGAGGATTTTGTTAGCCGTACTCACTCCATCGTGGAGCACACCTATGGCAACCGCGGTATTAAAGTCATCGTCCATCGCTTCTATGAAACGCTTCTTCAACTCTTCTACTTCTTTGCAAGCCGCTTTGCGGTTCTTTCCTCGACTCACACCGATCTTTTGTATCTTACCAAAGAGTATGTCGAACCTCTCGAGCGCGCGAGAAGTCTCATCCATCTTCTCCCAGCTGAAATCTATAGGTCCCCTATAATGCGCCGATAGGAAGAAGGTCTTGAGAACATCTGGATTGTGCCGCTTGAAGAAATCATCCGTTGATATAAAATTGCCGACCGACTTTGACATCTTCTGATTATTTATCGTCAAAAGGCCATTGTGCAGCCAGTATTTTGCAAAACCCTTGCCCGATGAGGCCTCTGACTGCGCGATCTCGTTTTCATGATGAGGAAATATCAGGTCTAACCCTCCGCCGTGTATATCAAACTCATCCCCAAGGTATTTGGAGGACATGACCGAACATTCAATATGCCAGCCTGGCCTGCCTTCACCCCACGGGCTCTTCCATGACGGCTCTCCCTCCTTCGATCTCTTCCATAAAGCAAAATCCAAGGCATCCTGTTTCTTTTCGCCCTGGGCTACGCGCGAGCCGGACTCGAGCATCTCTAAACTCTGCGATGAGAGCTTGCCGTATCCGTCGAACTTCCTTACCGAAAAGTAGACATCGCCGCCGCTCTCATAAGCAAACCCCTTACGGATAAGGGCCTGCACCATCTTTATCATGCCCTTTATCTCGCCGGTGGCCCTGGGCTCTATATCAGGCTTCAATATGCCTAGCTTATCCATTGCCTTGTGATAACTATCGAGGTACTTTTGAGAGATCTCCCTTACCGCAGATTTGATATCGCCTATCCCGCGCTCCTTTACGGCCCTATCTATGATCTTGTCATCGACATCTGTGACGTTCCTAACGAACTTTATCTTGTACCCTTTAAATTTCAGGTACCGCCTTATTATGTCAAATGTAAATGCCGCCCTGGCGTGGCCTATATGAGGCTCGTCATAGACGGTAGGGCCGCAGACATAGATGCTGACCCGCCCCTTCTTTCGGGGCGTAAATTCCTCTTTCTTCCTTGTGAGGGTATTATATATGGATAGGGACATTTCGCACTGATACCGTTATTTTTCCAGCTCTCTTATTCTTCTCTTAAGTTCTTCCAGCTCCTGCAGGATAGGATCGAGGACGTGGATATGGTCGAGCGCTATATCGATCTTTCTGCCATCCTGTTTTGTAATCCTGCCAGGTACGCCTACTACCGTTGAGTTGTGCGGTACATCCTTTATAACTACCGCGTTTGCTCCTATGTAAGAATTGTCTCCCACAGTGATATTCCCCAATATCTTGGCACCCGTACCTATGACGACGTTATCTCCTATATTGGGGTGGCGCTTACCTCTCTCTTTTCCGGTGCCGCCAAGGGTGACTCCCTGGAAGATCGTAACATTATTTCCTATAACAGAGGTTTCACCTATAACTACACCCATACCATGGTCAATAAATAGGCCTTCCCCTATAGCAGCCCCGGGGTGTATCTCAATACCCGTCAGCCATTTTGCGACTTGGGACATAATCCTGGGTAGAAGCGGTATCCGCGCCTTAAATATTATATGCGCCATCCTGTAGGAGATCATGGCATGAAGGCCCGCGTATGTAAGCAGGACCTCTATAAAACTGGTAGCGGCCGGATCCCTGTCGAAACACGCCTTTATTTCACCCTTGAAGGCTATGCTCACAATAACAAAGACTGCCGCCGCCAACCCCAATAATATTAACAGACCGTGTAATATGCACAACATTGCGTCACCTCTTTAATTATCTTTTTTTAATCGTTGCGACTGCAAAAGCCGCCATGCCCTCTTCTCTTCCTATCGACCCCAAACCTTCCGTCGTGGTCGCCTTTATATTAACCGAATCCGGAAGAGCGCCTGAGGCCCCTGCAATCAGTTTGCGCATCTCGAGCCTAAAATCCCCTATTCGCGGCCTCTGGGCTATGAGGGTAACATCTATATTATTTACTACAAAACCTTTTTTCGATATTATCTCTTTTGTCATCTTAAGAAGTTCTATGCTCGAGATGTCCTTATATTTAGGGTCTGTCGGCGGAAAGTGAACTCCTATATCCCCTTCACCTGCCGCGCCAAGCACACTATCGCAGATCGCATGTATTAAGACATCCGCGTCAGAGTGGCCGTCAAGCCCCTTCTCAAATGGTATCTCGATTCCGCCCAGCATCAGTCTGCGCCCTTCGACTAGGCGGTGTACGTCATATCCTATGCCAACCTTTATCATCTCTATCGACCATCCTTTAATAAAACCTTGGCCAGTTTAAGATCTTCTCTTGTAGTAATCTTTATATTATCGTATGAACCCGTAACCAATCTGACCTTGTGCCCCATCCGCTCCACAAGAGCTGTATCATCTGTAGCCCTAACCCCTTTAGCCCCGGCCCTTTTATAGGCCTTTGTGATCAGCTCTCTTTTGAAGGCCTGCGGTGTCTGCGCCTCCCACAATAGATCGCGCTTTAATGTCCGTACAACAAAACCCTTTTTATCTACAAATTTAACTGTCGGCTTAACAGGTACTGCTGCCAAAGATGCGCCATGACGGAGCGCAACCTCAATAGAACGCTTTATAAGATCATGGGAAAGAAAAGGCCTTACACCATCGTGGATCAAAACAATATCAATATTCTCACCTATGGCCTTTAAGCCATTAAAGACCGAATCGAATCTTTCCCGGCCACCGGCTACAATACCCTTTATCTTGGGTATCTTAAATCTTTTGATGAGGCTTCGGCAGCGCCCTATATCCTGACGATGACAAACAACGACTATCTCATCCACCAATATAGAACCGGATAGCTTCTTCAGGGTATGAATGAGTATCGGCCTGGTGCCCAGAATAAGATAGGGCTTTCTTAAAGCCCCTCTCTTCGGTCGCAAGCGGCGTCCCGCGCCCCCTGCCACTACAACCGCTGCTGTGCGCTTACCCATAATCATCTACGCCGCGTCGTGCGTCGGCTATTATTATCACCTTCGTGTTTGGCAAAGATCATCCTGCCTGCCGATGTTTGAAGCACGCTCGTAACTAATGCCCTTATCGTCTGGCCTATAAGATGTCTTGCGTTATCAACGACTACCATCGTCCCGTCATCAAGATACGCGATGCCCTGGCTATGTTCCTTGCCCTCTTTCATGATCCTGACCTCCATCGCCTCCCCAGGCAATACTACGGGACGCAGCGCATTTGCCAGGTCATTTATGTTAAGTACCGAGACACCCTGCAATTCGGATATCTTATTGAGGTTATAGTCATTAGTAAATATCTTACCTCCTAAAACCTTGGCAAGCTTCACAAGCTTGGCATCAACATCCGTTATGTCGGGAAAATCCTCATCATGTATCTTGACATCTATATGCGTATTCTTCTGGATCCTGTTGAGTATATCGAGACCCCGCCGGCCCCGGTTACGCTTTAAGCCATCGCTCGAATCCGCTATCTGCTGCAATTCTTTAAGAACGAAGCGCGGTATGATCAATCTCCCGTTCATGAACTTTGTTGTGCATATATCGGCCACTCTCCCGTCAATGATAACGCTGGTATCGAGCAGAATTATCTCTGTACCCTGATCCTGCCTTTCGAACTTGACGTAAGGGATGATAAGATTAAATTCGTCTTTGCCGTGCATCGCGATGACCATCCCCAGGTAACAGAAGACGAGTGTCGTGATTATCTTTAAAGAGATGTATATCTTCTCATCCATGGGCATGAGGCTCATCGCGCTCGTCAGAAGCCACGACATAAATAACCCGAACATAAGGCCAAAGACAGCCGCCGATAGATTCCTGGTAGAAACATTCCTTGTGGTATACTCGATGGTAATGACAACCAGGGCGCCGAAGATTCCGCAGCCGACACCTACCCAAGACCAGAGTATCGAAAAATTACTGACCAGCGACCCTACATAATACCCCACTACACCACTGATAAAAATGAAAAATAACCGTATAAATATAATCGTCACAACCGATCACCGCCTTTCAAGAAAAAATGTATAAATTATTTATAATATTACTTCTTATAGAGAACTCCGCCTTTAAACTCGGAACCGCTGGTTTCTCCATCATCTTCTGTATCTTTTTTCACTTTGTCCTTCGTCTTTCCTTTGTTCAGGAGTTTCCAGGGATGCGCCCTTATATCAGCCGTGAAGGCCTCCAGATTTTCATAAACGGTATCATCCGTAAGCAGCCTACCGACCGTACCTTCGCCCTCTTCTAGGCGCTTTAAGACCTTACCGGCCGAATCGGCAAGTTCTTTCATCTGTTCGGTCACCCTCTCGACAGGCACGGGGTCATGCCCTATTATGGCATCTCCGTCTTTGAGGACCTTTCCTTTGCCTTCCCCCGGATATATCTCAAGATACTTCTCTCCCAACAACCCGAGCGTATTGATGCGCGCCTCGACATCTTCGGTCATCTTCACATCACCATATATCTTTGCCAGGATCTCCACCTTGGTCTTATTGTCTTTGTCGTCATAAAAAACCTTTATATTATCAACTTCACCCACATCGACACCCGCATAACGCACAGGGGCATCCATGCCGATACCATTTGCATAACCGAAGATCGCCCTGATGGTATAGCTCTCATTGAAGAAGTTAAAATCTCCTATTGAGAATACTATGATGAATAATATGACGAGGCCGATGAATACAAATATACCTACCTTAAGTTCAAAATTGACATCTTTCATATAACCCTCCCTTGATAACCGCCTCTTTTTAACCATCTTATTAAAAATCTTCTCACTATCAGAGTTTCCTGAATACCGTGCCATCCTTCTGGGTAATAGGGCCCACAGCCGTACCGGTTACGAATTGGTGGACTATCGGGTCCTTCGCGTTCTTTATTTCGCCCGGCGCGCCTTCCGCTATGATCTTACCTTCATAGAGCATCGCTATATTGGTGGCTATCTTATACGCGCTTATCATGTCGTGCGTAACGGCTATGGAGGTCACCTTCAATTTATCATGGAGCTCCATTATAAGCTCATTTACGGCATCGCCCATTATCGGGTCGACTCCTGTCGTCGGTTCGTCATATAGTATTATCTGCGGCTTCGTACATATGGCCCTTGCCAGGCCCACGCGTTTTTTCATACCGCCTGAGAGCTCCGCGGGTTTAAGGCCCTCTACCCCTTTTAGGCCTACCATCTCAAGGCATTCTTTGACCCTCTCAAATATTTGAGACCTCGGCATATTCGTATGCTGCAATAGCGCAAACCCTACATTCTCACCTATGGTCAGCGAATCGAAGAGCGCGGCGCCCTGGAAGAGCATGCCAAATTTCATCCTGAACTTAACCAGGGCCTTGCCTGTCAGTTTTGATATGTCCTGGTTATCGACAAATACCTGTCCTGAATCGGGTTCCATTATACCGATGATATGCTTCAAGAGTACCGACTTGCCTACACCGCTTCTACCTATAATGACGGTCGTCTGGCCCTCGGGTATATTCAGGCTAAGGTTATCGAGCACTATATGGCTGTTAAATTTTTTGCATAGATTAATTATTTCGATCATAGTAGATCCTCTTTCGCGCAGGCTTAAGCCTGCGCGACATTGTCGTTGGCACGTTAAAAAGCAAAATAGAACAAGGCCGTAAAGAGACAGTCGGCTGCAATTATTAATATAAAAGATGTTACGACAGAGAGCGTCGTCGCCTTACCGACTCCTTCGGCGCCACCCTCTGCCCTTAATCCTTCATAACAAGCGATATTACATATAATCATGGCGAATACGAGCGATTTAAGAAGCCCTGTAAAGAAATCTTTCATAACGAGAGGGTCATATGTCATCTGCATGTACATGTCATGCGCAATGTGTAATTTATGCGTCCCTATGATGTATCCGCCTAATATACCTATAAAATCCGCGTATATGGTCAGTATCGGCAGCATGACAACTATAGCAACGAAACGCGGTACTACAAGGTATTGTATGGGATTAGTGGCTAATGTCTCCAGCGCATCTACCTGTTCTGTAACCTTCATCGTGCCCAATTCTGCTGTGATTGAGGCGCCTACCCTGCCGGCAACGATAAGGGCGGTCAGGACCGGTCCGAGCTCACGCGTCACAGAGAGCGCGACGAGCGAGGCTATGTACATCTCTGCTGAAATCTGCTGCATCTGATAGGCGCTCTGCAGGGCCAGGACCATGCCGGTAAAGAGGCTGATAAGCGACACTATCGGCAGGCTCAGGACCCCTATACTATACATCTGGGCAAAGATCTTCTTCTTTTTGATAGGTGGAATGAACATCCAGAATAGAGTCTTTGCAAATAGGACGGTAGTACCGCCCATATACTCTATGAATGAGATGATCTTAGTACCCAACCCTTTAAGCTGGTCTTTCATGAAGGATCCCCTCGTCGTTCTGATCCGCTTCGAGATTTACAAAATTAGAATTGCATCTTATGTTCTAATCCCACAAACTCGTCATCTTCTTCAAGCTGTACCTTGAACTTGTCACCCTTTTTAATTTCATACATCAACTCAAATCTGCTATCGTCGCCGTCCTCAGGCTCGCCCTCTGAATCGTAGATAGCCTCTTTGTCGCTCATCGATGTCTTAAAAGATACCTCAAACTCCTTGTCTATATCTTTTTTAAGGCTCAGCTTCTTCTCGGAACGGTCCTTGCTTATATCCCATCCCTTCCAGATAATCGCATTCTGGTCAGCTGTGATCTTAATATCATCGAATGCATCACCCTGCCTGAGTTTGCGTAAATCAAATTCACCGTCCATAAAAAGGCATCCATTTTGCCTGTTTATGCGTGAATCGGCTATCTCGATAAGCGGGCCCTTTCCCTTGAGCTCCACATTCATGGAATCAAAATCCATCTCGCCGATATTGCCTTCACGCAAAACGAGCGCGCCGGTAAGTTGTGGGCTAACGGCCGGCCCTTTTAATATAAGCTTTCCTTCCATCGAACCTGAGATCAAGTCGCCACCGGAATTATTTAAATCTTTTTTGACAAATGAAAATAGGCTATTTAAATCCCTGCTATGAAGATCCACCTGCAGAATAATATCATATGGCTCAGAAAGCGAGGCGCTGCCTGCAGCGCTTATGTCATCCCCAAATTGCAACTTATCCAAATAGAGGGTGCCGCCTGAGGCAGATATATCGAAGGTCGTCTCTTTTATGGGCTTATAGTCTACGATAGGGTTCACTACAGAGCAGGTGGCACTGAACTCTTTTAGCGAACCTTTCTCAATATGGATATCTCCTTCCACCTCTAAATCCCCCAGTATATCAACCCCTCCCACCTCGCAGTGGCGCACTTTGGTTGTGATGGTATAATTACCGAGCGGAGAAAATTCGGCACGGATACCTACGACTCCCTTTGTTGGATGGATACGCACATCACAAACCCTTCTTTCTAAATCGATCCCACCCTCTATCTTCCAGGAAACCCCGTCTCTATTAAAATCGAGCTCTTCTATATTAAGGACCTTCCCGACCACGGTACACTTGCCGCTAAAATCTATTGCCTCCCCTTGTGATAAGCTGAGTTTTCCATTAAGAGAGAGATCGTCTTTTGAACCCTCAAAGTGCGATGACACCTTTATATCCCTCCAGCTCAAACCTAAATCCGCGTCAATAAAAGGTTCTTTATAGAGTTCATTCAGGTTTCCTGTCAGCTCGAAATCGACCTCGCCCGCCTCACCCTTTAATCCCTCGCACTTCAGGCTGTCTCCTGTCAACTTAAGAAACCCCTTTAACTTTTTAAATAACGGCCGGTCACTCCACTCTATATAGAAGACTTGGCCATCCTGAAAATCGAACTCAACAGGCTCAGTGCCGAATCTGGACTTCTTAAATAGCACATCCCACAACCTGCAGCGCAGTGTCAATCCCTTTGCCGTCGCAATACTCTTCTTATCAGACCCGACCAACTTAACCCCCATCAACTGCAGGTCACGATATACCCCACCCTCAATTTCGTCAATCGATACGTCAAACCCGGTACGCTGGTTTATATAGGCTGTGAGACATTGGTTCAGCTTTCCGATTATAAAATCGGCCCGTACGTCTGCCCAGACCGTAATCGCTAAGAACGCGATAAGTATCGGGATAGAAATCTTAAGCGCCAGCCTTTTATTAAACGAACGCCTCATGCTTTGAGTACCTCTATTTGAATATCAGGCAATCCACCTTCGCGCTTATCTTTACGGCACCGCCCTTTTTGAACTTGCCGCTTATTATCTCCTGCGCAAGCGGGTCCTCGAGAAATCTCTGTATCGTCCTCTTCAAAGGCCGGGCACCGAATGCATGGTCGAACCCTTTTTCGATAAGGAAATTTTTTGCCTTCTTGTCGAGCTCTATGATTATATTCTGATCCTTGAGCCGCTCCATGACTTCATTGACCTCTATGATCACTATCTTCTCGAGATGTTCTCTTGTGAGAGACCTGAAGACGATTATGTCATCGACCCTGTTTAAAAATTCCGGCTTAAAGGTCTTCTTAACCTCCTCGAGAAGACGCTCTTTCATATCCTGGTAACCCTCTTCTTCTTTGTTGTCGTTCTTAAACCCGAGCGCGCCTTTCTTCCTCAGAAGCAGTGCGCCTACATTCGAGGTCATTATAACGATAGTATTCCTGAAGTCGACCTTTCTGCCATATGAATCTGTAAGGCGACCTTCTTCCAATACCTGAAGGAGCAGGTTAAAGACATCCGGGTGGGCCTTCTCTATCTCATCGAGAAGTACCACGGAATATGGCCTGCGCCTGACCTTCTCGCTAAGCTGGCCCCCTTCTTCGTATCCGACATAGCCCGGCGGCGCGCCGACTAAACGCGATACGTTAAATTTCTCCATATATTCTGACATATCGAGCTGGATTATTGCATTTTCGTCACCAAACATAAATTCCGCCAGCGTCCTGCCTAATAAAGTCTTTCCGACACCTGTAGGCCCAAGGAAGATAAATGACCCTATGGGGCGTCTCGGATCTTTTATGCCTGCCCTGGAACGGCGTACCGCGCGGGCGATGGCCGATATGGCCTCATCCTGGCCTATGACTCGGTTCCGCAGCCCCTCTTCCATCTTAAGGAACTTCTCGCTCTCTTTCTCCTCAAGCCGCATAAGCGGTATACCCGTCCAGCTCGATACTATAGAAGCTATATCCTCATCCGTCACCTCTATCTGCTTCTTACCCTTCGACTCTTTCCATTCTTTGCGCGCCTTAAGCATCTCTTCTTTTGCCTTCCGTTCTTCATCGCGGAAATGCGCGGCCTTCTCAAAATCCTGGCTCTCTACGGCAGCCCTTTTTTCCTTGCCAAGCTCCTCTATTTTTTCATCGAGCTTCTTTATATCAGGAGGCATCCTGAGCATCGAAAGTCTCGCCTTAGAACCGGCCTCATCGATAAGATCGATCGCCTTGTCAGGCAAGAATCGCCCGCTTATATATCGATCGGAGAATTTAGCGGCTGCCTCAAGGGCACCGTCTGTAAAACGGACCGTGTGGTGAGCTTCGTACTTATCCCGCAAACCTTTTAAGATCTCTACCGTATTTTCGACACTCGGAGGGTCTACCATTATCGTCTGGAACCTCCTCTCAAGCGCTGCATCTTTTTCTATATGCTTGCGGTATTCATCAAGGGTTGTCGCGCCTATGCACTGTATCTCCCCTCTTGAGAGTGATGGTTTAAGTATATTGGAAGCATCTATGGCGCCTTCTGCGCCGCCTGCGCCTACAAGCGTGTGGAGCTCATCGATAAAGATGATTATATTCTCTGAACGTTTTATCTCATCAATAACCGTCTTTATCCTCTCCTCAAACTGGCCCCTATATTTTGTACCGGCCACCATGAGCGCCAAGTCCAGGACAACCAATCTCTTATTAAGTAACGACTCCGGCACATCATTCGATATTATCTGCTGCGCCAACCCTTCAACTATTGCTGTCTTGCCAACCCCGGCCTCACCGAGCAACACAGGGTTGTTCTTTGTGCGCCTGGACAATATCTGAATAACGCGCTCTATCTCTTTCTCCCTGCCGATAACGGGATCGAGTTTCTGCTGCTTGGCCAATTGAGTAAGATCCCTGCCAAATGCCTCTATGGCAGGCGTCTTGCCGGTTGGTTTCTTCTTCGCACCCATCGCATAACCCGGGATATTAGAACCGAGAAGATTCATTACCTCTTCACGAACTTTCTCAAGATCGAGGCCCAGATTCATCAATACCTGTGATGCAACGCCCTCCCCTTCCCTGATCAAACCCAAAAGAAGGTGCTCTGTCCCGATGTAATTATGATTCAATGAGCGCGCCTCATCCATTGCAAGCTCTATCACCTTCTTGGCCTTTGGTGTGAATGGTATATCGCCGGATACAACTGTAGGCGGCCCCGGCTGGACGAGCTTGTCTACCTCAAGCCGTATCTTATCCGAATTGAGGCCCAGGCTCGCTAAGACCGCGGCAGCTACACCCTCACCCTCACGTATAAGGCCGAGAAGAATATGTTCTGTACCTATATAATCGTGATTGAACCGCTTTGCCTCCTCTTTGGCTAAGAGGATAACCTTTCTTGCCCTCTCTGTAAATCTGTTGAACATCTCTTGGTACCCCCTTCATAAATTAAAATTTATATTATCGTTTCTTTCCCTTGCGTTCTATCAACTTTTCCCTGATAAGATCTGCGCGCCTGGCATCCCTCTCGGAAGGCGAGAGGACCTTTCCGTCTATCTTCTGCAAGTGCGCGGGTTGAGTCAGTATGAACAACTCATTCACCATGCGCTGGTCTATATCCTTTATAAAGCCCATATCTACACCGAGCCGTATCGCAGAGAGCAGCTTTATAGTCTCGGAGCTCGTTATGATGCGCGCGCTCTTGAGTGTTCCGTACGCCCTGAAGACCCGATCACTCAACATCTCCCTATTGCGCTTGAGGAAGGAGTTTCTCATATTCTCCTCACGCACAACGATCTGGTTTATAACCCTCTCGATATTATCTATTATATCTTCTTCGCTGCGCCCCAGGGTAACCTGGTTCGAGACCTGGAAAAAATTCCCGCTCGCCTGTGTCCCTTCTCCATAGAGGCCCCTGACAGTGAGCCCAAGCTTACCGACCGCATCGAGCACCTTATCCATCTGATTGGCCAGCATCAGCGCCGGCAAATGCAGCATGCATGAAGCCCGCAACCCCGTGCCCGTATTCGTCGGACATGACGTTAGGTACCCCCATCTCGGCGAATAAGCAAACGACAGGTACTTACTCAGCTCCTGATCTATGCTATCGATCATCCGCCAGACTTCCATCAATTTAAAACCGGATTGTATAACCTGCAGACGGAGGTGGTCTTCCTCATTTATCATGATTGCTACTATCTCATTATCTGAGATAACAACGGCTTTATTCTCCACATTCGCCATATGTTCTTTGCTTATCAGGTTGCGTTCCATGAGAAAATGCCTGTCAAGCTCATCGGTATTCTTCATATTTACAAAAAGCGCGCCTTTCAAATAACTCGTATTCTCCACAGCTGCCTTTATGATAGTGAGCGCTTCCTTCTGCCTCTTTGCGTTTGCCCAATTCGAAAAGGGTTTCTTATCGAGATTGCGCGCAAGGCGTACCCTGCTGGAGATAACTATATTAGACTTCGGCCCCGTACCCCTAAGCCACTCGCTCGTATGCTTCAATAGATCGTCTAATTTCACCTTTTAGCCTCCCTTGATAATGCCGTCGGGTTTATCTCTTAGGCCTGGTCTCCAGGGTCCTTATCTTGTCCCTTAATCTGGCAGCCTCTTCAAATTCCTCCATCCTTATCGCCTCTTGCAGCTTCTTGCGGAGTTCCAGGGCCCGGTCCTCTTCGCTGACGACCTTCTTCAGTTTCTTCGAAACCATCTTGGGCGTCTTTCCTATGTGCCTGTCCGAGCCGTGTATCCTCTTAAGGAGCGGCGCGAGGTTCTTCCGGAATGTCTCATAGCAGTCGCCGCATCCGAGACGGCCGGTCCTTTTAAAATCCGTGTAACTCAATCCACAGTTTGGGCATGTTGCCTTGGTAGATACGTCAGTTTCAAGCTGAGTACCAAAGTCGGCCAATCCTGCCAGAAGATCGTTAAGGCCAAAATGTTCTTCCATCTCCCCGCCCTTTTTACGGGCACAACCTTCACAGAGATGGAGCTTCGTCATCTTGTCATTTATTATCTCGGTCAGATGGACCGTCGCTTCAACGTTGCCACATATGTCACATAACATGAGGGATCTCCTTTTGGCACACTGAAGTGTGCCCTAGATTAATACTTCACGCCATCTGTCTTCGTCAATTTCCTGAACTGGGAAAGCAACTTAAGCGTAACCTTTCCCGGCTTGCCATCACCGATCACCCTGCCGTCGATCTTGACAACCGGGATGATCTCAGCTGCAGTCCCTGTAAGGAACGCCTCTTCGGCATTGTAAAGCTCGTGGCGCGTCATCACGTGCTCTGAGACCGGGATTTTGAGTTTCTGTGAGATCTCTATCACTGCCCCCCTGGTAATCCCCTTCAGGACACCCAGGCAGAATGGCGGTGTATAGAGCCTGCCGCCCGTATAGATGAAGATGTTGTCGCCCGTACACTCAAGGACATAACCTTCCGAGCTCAACATGAGGGCCTCTTCGTATCCGGAGTTGATCGCTTCCATCTTCGCCATGATATTATTCAGGTAGTTGAGTGACTTGACCTGCGGATTTATCGCCTCAGAGAGATTGCGTCGTGTAGGCACAGTGATAAGGTCGAGCCCCTTCTCATAAAACTTCTTCGGATATAAGGCGATCTTGTCAGCGATGATAATAATCGATGCCTTTTTGCACTTACGTGGATCAAGGCCAAGATCCCCAACACCCCTTGTAATGATCAGTCTGATATAGGCATCCTTCAAACCATTCGCCTTCAGCGTCTCGACGGTCGCCTTCTCAAGCTCCTTCTTGGACATCGGAACTTTAAGCATAATCGTCTGCGCCGACTCAAAGAGGCGGTCTAAGTGCTCGCTCAGTTTAAAGATGAGCCCGCCATATGAGCGGATACCCTCAAAAACACCATCCCCGTAAAGAAGCCCGTGGTCAAAGACCGAGATCTTGGCATCTTCTCTCGCTACCAACTTTCCATCGATATAGACTTTTGAACCCATATTTCCCTCCAAAATGAAAGTGTTATCTTCTAAAATACTGTATTAAAATGCCGGTGCGCCGCGCTGGTCATGAAAATCACCATTATAATCTATTTCAAGATACGGATCGCCCGGATCACCCACCCATCCGGGAACTCCATCCTTTTCGTAATAAGCAAATGCGCATCGACCCCAAGTTGCCACATCATTTTGGTTGTGTATTGCATAGCAATACCTACCAGCATCAGGCGCGGGCACATCTAAAAGCAGCCAATCCCCTACGGGCGAGTATGTCGGTTCCAGATCAACGTTGATAGTTGTATATGCGGATGCGTTTGGATAAAAACTATGTTCGGCGTAATACAATAAACACATCTGCCTTATCGATCCCAACATGCTCACCGCTTCAGCCCACTTTGCCTTCTCTACCACCTTTGTATATTGCGGCAAAGCCACCGTAGCCAGGATACCTACGATGAGAACGACAATTAAAAGTTCAATAAGGGTAAATGACTTCTTCATATTTTAGCCTCCCAACTACACCAGCTGCCCATCTTGAATATGGCACTTCCTGTGCGCGACGCTGGCTATTTTTTCTTCGTGGGTCACTATGACTATTGTCTTATTCTTTTTTTTGTTTAAGTCAAGAAGCAGGTCTATTACCGACTGCCCTGTGCGTGAATCGAGATTCCCTGTAGGTTCATCGCACAATATAACCTCGGGATCATTTATAAGCGCTCTAGCGATCGCCGCCCTCTGCATCTCACCGCCTGAAAGCTCACCGGGCCTGTGGCCTGCGCGATTGCTCAATCCCACTGCATTTACCAAAGCACGCGCGCTGTTTATGGCTATCCTCCTCTTGATGCCTCCCACAAAAGCCGGAAACGCGACATTCTCCAAAACCGTGAACTCCGGCAGAAGGTGATAGAATTGGAATACAAAGCCTATCCTTCTATTGCGAATCTCAGCGCGCTTCGAATCCTTTAAGCTATACAGGTCTTCCCCGTCAAGAAATACCTTACCCTTTGTTGGCCGATCCAGGCCTCCCAATAGGTGCATCAATGTAGATTTTCCCGCACCTGACGGCCCTACTATCGCGGTCGTCTTTCCCCGTTCAAGGCTTAAATTTATACCTTTTAGGACATGGAGTGGTTTTGCGCCACTCTTATATGTCTTGTAGAGATCCCTGGCTTCCAGCATAATATCTCTTATTCATACCTAAGTGCATCTACCGGGTTAAGGCGCGCGGCTTGAAACGCCGGATATATCGTAGCTAAAAGGCTTATCAAAATTGCCGCCGCAATTATAATCACTGAATCACCCCATCGAATGAGTACCGGCAACCTGTCGATATAGTATATATCTTTGGGCAATTTTATGAATTGGTACTTATCCAAAAGATGACACAACCCAAAACCGAGGAGTGAACCGAAGCCCGTCCCCAGGATACCGATCAATAAACCCTCGAGTGTAAATATGCGCAGGATCGAAGCCCTCGTTGCGCCTATTGCCTTAAGGATCCCTATATCCTTCGTCTTCTCCATAACTATCATTATGAGAGAACTGGCGATATTGAGCGCGGCAACCACGACGATGAGCGCCAATATCACAAACATCGTGACCTTCTCCAGTCTCAGCGCCGCGAAGAGGCTCTTATTCAAATCTATCCAACTTAAGGTATAATACGGGAAGCCGAGCCGCTTGACTATCCGTCTCTTAACCTCATTCGCCTTCATCTCATCGGCAATCTTCACTTCTATGCCGCTGACAACTCCATCCATCCGAAATATATTTTGCGCGCTCTCTAAATTGACAAAGACCAGGTTCAGATCATATTCGTACATGCCGGATGAGAATATGCCGGCAATAGTGAAATCATCTGTCTTGCGCGTTGCCGGAGATATGAGAGATAGCGTACTGCCGATTTTGAGATTGAACTTTTCCGCCAGTTCACTGCCTACCAGCATCTCGTCTTCTGAAAGTTCGAACTTGCCCTTCTTTAGATAATTTGCCAGCTCCGTTACGTTCCTCTCGCCGGCCGGGTCGATTCCGCGCAGGAGAACGCCCATAACCATCTTATCATCGCGCACCATCGCCTGTCCGTGTATGAAACTTGATGCGCCGACAACACCTTCAATGCGCGCGATCTCCTCTATCAACTCCCCCGGATTGCCCACACCATCCTCACACTGCACCAGTATGTGGGCATTCGTACCTATTATCTTTGCCTTCAGGTCTCTATCAAACCCGCTCATAACCGCTATGACTATTATCAGTGCAGCTACTCCAACGGTTATCCCGAGGATAGAGATAAAGCTGATGACGGAGATAAATCGCTCCCTCCTCCTTGCTTTCAAATAGCGAAGCGCGACTAAAAATTCATAGCGCATTTGTGTTCTCTTATCCCTTCTCGGGCCTCATCTGCGGAAATAGTATTACATCCCGTATAGAAGCCGAATCGGTCAATATCATCGTCAGCCTATCGATGCCTATGCCCAGTCCGCCGGCGGGCGGCATGCCATATTCTAAGGCCCTAATAAAATCCTCGTCTATATCTTCTTTCGTATCCTTTGCCTGCGCTTCAAAACGGAGGCGCTGCTCTATCGGGTCATTCAGCTCCGAGTATGCATTCGCGATCTCCATGCCGCCGATATATAGCTCAAATCGGTCAGCGAGCAATGGGTTGTCGCGCTTTTTCTTGGCAAGAGGACAGAGTTCAGAAAATAGGTCGACCACAAAGACCGGGTGGCCTTTTGATTCGGGTGTAACAAGATCGCCTATTATATTTATCAGTTGTGTCCTGCTCAAGGTCTTCCCTTCTATCTCGAGGCCCTTCTTCTTCAGCTTCTTGACCCAGACCTTCTCATCATCATCCGGTAAGATTCCATACTCTTTCTCCATGAGCCCTGCAAATGAGATCTTATCCCAATGGTCTAAGTCTATACCTTTACCCTGATACTCAAATTGCGTCTTGCCCAATACCTCCTTGGCCGCCTGCGTAATCAACTCCTGCGTCAACTCCATTGTGGTAGCGCAATCGCCATACGCGGTATATACCTCGAGCATCGTAAACTCGGGGTTATGCCGCGTCGATATGCCTTCGTTCCTGAAGGAGCGGTTTATCTCATAGACCCTCTCGAGGCCGCCCACCAGGAGCTTCTTAAGATAGAGTTCCGGCGCTATCCTGAGATAGAGATCCATATCGAGCGTTTCGTGATGCGTGCGAAACGGCTTTCCGGCAGCGCCTCCGGGTATCGGATGCATCATCGGCGTCTCTACTTCCAGATAGCCGCGACTATCGAGAAAATCCCTGATATTCTTTGTCAACTGTGAACGCATCCGAAAGATCCGGCGCGCGGGCTCATTAACTATCAGATCGACATAACGCTGCCTATATCTCGTCTCGACATCTTTAAGGCCATGCCACTTCTCAGGCAGCGGCCGCAAGCCTTTTGAGAGGAACGTAAAACTCGCTGCCTCTATGGTCGGCTCACCCGTCCGCGTCTTGAAGGTCTTCCCCTCCGCGCCGATTATGTCACCTATGTCAATCGACTTAAATGCCGCGAATTGTCCCTCGGGCAGCTTATCTGCCTTTAGATAAATTTGTATCTTTCCTTCGGAATCGCGCAAATCACAAAATGCCGATTTACCATGGGAGCGCATAGCCATTATCCTGCCGGCCACTTTAGTATCTATGCCTTCCTTGAAATCATCGACCAAATCTTTTATTCTGACTGAGGTATCGTATCGGCCCCCATATGGATATATACCTGTCTCCTTAAGGGCCTTTAAGTTCTCCAGCCTCTGGCGCACTAGCTCATTCTGGTCCTTCTGGATAGGACTCTCCTTCTGGCACATAATTATCTCCTATTTGAAAGTCTTATTATAGTATAAAGGGATATGGCGTGTCAATGAGAAAAGGTGCGTAGGAGTTTAGAGAGGTAACCTATTGATACAAAAATAGATAGGAATGCAAAGATATCCCCAAACCGCGTGTATGGGGTTTCTCTGTGCCGGTTAGGCGTAAAGATACTCTCCGTTTCGAATCCGGCAATGAAGATCGGCTCACCACGACGCTCTACACGTTTCGTTATCTCGCCTTCGGGTGTTATAAAACAGGAGAGTCCTGTATTGGCAGATCGGATTACATTTACCCTATTTTCGACTGCCCTGAATACAGATGCCTGGGCGTGCTGGTATGGCGCGGATGTCTTCATAAACCATGCATCATTCGTTATATTCACTATGATCACGGACCCCTTCTTTACAAATCTCCTCACAAGGCCGGGGAAGATATCCTCGAAACAGATGAGGACACCGAATTTAACCGGTTTCTCTTGCAAAGAAAAGATCGTAAATTCACTTCCTGCTGAAAAATCTCCTATTTCGATCGGTATCAAATCCCTCAGCCAATTAAGATATTTTTCGAAAGGTATGTATTCCCCGAACGGGACGCGATGGAGCTTATCATGCTGCTGAATTGCTTCCCCTTCCTTTGGCATGAGAATGGCGCTATTATAAAAACGTATCCCTTCATCGTCCAATGTCGGCGCGCCAAGTAGTATCGGGACTTTAAGATCTCTCACAAGGCCTCTTATGCGCCGGAATATATCCTCTTCGTCCGGCAGATATCCCGGAGCCGATGTCTCCGGCCATATGATAAGGTCCGGGTTATCTTTTGCGGCCTCGCGCGAAAGCATCTCATAGCGGTCCATTATCTCATCGCGAAAGTTCAAATCCCATTTCCTATGCTGTGGTATATTACCCTGCACGACGGAGACGCGCAGCTGATTGAGATCTCTCTTTTCCTCATTCAGTCTTATATGCCCATATGATAAAACTGCTGCCAGACAAATAAACGTGGCAATAGAACTATGGAGCATCTTGCGCCGGTTTTGGAGCAAGATAGAGAATACGGCGCAATTGATCATGACTACCAAAAAGGAGACGCCATACGCGCCGGTCGTATCGGCAATCTGGATCAGGGACAAAAATTTATACTGGGAATATCCGAGGAGGTTCCATCCAAATCCTGTAAGGAGTGTCGCGCGAAGATATTCTATAGCGGCCCACGCGGCCGGAAGAAGTATGATAAAGAACCTCTCTTCCTTCATTGCGCGGGCAGCAAATAGACCGAAGAGTCCGAAGTAGAAAGATAGGCAGCATACAAGTATGATCAACCCTATGATACTCACATAATGCAGCCAGTAGATCGATCCGAGAAAGAATATGAACCCGGTAAGATACGCTAACTTGAATCCTTCCTTTGGGGTGGTATCATGGATTGCTATAAGAAATGGCACGAGAGCAAACCAGGCCAAAAACCCTAAATCGAATCCGGGGAATGACAGGATCAAAAGGAGCGCAGAGCCCACACACAATGCTATGCGCATCCTGTTGGTTTTAATATAGTCGAGTATAGCCATTTTATTCAAGGATATTCTGCTCTTATCTGCTTACGCCCCGCAACACTTCTTATATTTCTTGCCGCTGCCGCAGGGACAGGGATCATTGCGGCCCACTTTTGGAGATTCCCGCTTGACCGTTGCCGGCCTTCTGGCCGCCGGCCCACCACGCGTCTCTCCCAATGCCTCAGGCGGAATACCCTCGAGGCCGCCGGAGGGTTCTTTCGGCATCCGGCTCTTATCAAAACCTGACACCTCTTCATGCATCAGGTTCTGCTGCCTTATATTGAATACGGACTTGGCCTGGTCATGGACTACGCGTGTCTTGAATATAAACTCGATCGTCTCCTCTTTTACGCGCTCAATCATTGCCCGGAACATATCGTACCCTTCATGCTGGTATTCTATAAGCGGGTCGCGCTGGCCGTAAGCCCTTAACCCTATCCCTTCGCGCAGGCTGTCCATATTATAGAGATGGTCTTTCCACTTTGAGTCTATGACCTGGAGCATTATGACCCGCTCCATCTGTCTCATCATACCGGGTGTCATCGCCCGCTCTTTTTCATCATAGGCCTCCCCGGCGCTGGAGAATACAAATTCGCTGATCGCCTCCTCATCCTTCCGGGACCTCAATATCTCTTCGCTTACGTCGATACCGAATCGCGCCTTTGCCCATTCGCAGATACCCTTGATATCCCATTCTTCAGCTGAAACTTCCTTCGGCACATAGACCGGCACCGTATCTTCTATGACCTCCTTTATCATCTCCTGGATATGCTCTTTGAGGTTATCTCCCTCGAGTATCTTGCGCCTCTCATCATAAAGTATTTGGCGCTGGCGATTCATTACGTTATCATACTCGAGAAGGTGTTTCCGGATCTCGAAATTGTGCGACTCTACCCTCTTCTGCGCGGTCTCTATAGCCCTTGTAATAAATGGGTGCTGGATATCCTGCCCTTCTTCCATACCGAGCTTATTCATTATGGTTGAGATGCGATCCGAACCGAATATACGCATCAGGTCATCTTCCAGCGTCATATAAAAACGGCTTGAGCCGGGATCGCCCTGTCTCCCTGAGCGGCCGCGTAATTGATTATCTATGCGTCTTGCCTCATGGCGCTCGGTCCCTAACACATGTAATCCGCCCTTATCGGCAATGCCCTCACCTAAGACTATGTCTGTACCGCGGCCTGCCATGTTGGTCGCAATAGTCACTGCATAAGGCTCGCCGGCGCGCGATATTATCTCTGCCTCCTTCTCGTGATACTTGGCATTGAGGACATGGTGCTGTATATTTCGCCTCTTCAACATCTGGCCCAAGCGTTCCGATTTATCTATCGATATGGTGCCTACCAGAACAGGCCTCCCCTCCCTGTGGAGAGACTCTATCTCGTCGATCACCGCCTTAAATTTCTCTTTCTCTGTCCTGTATATTACGTCGGGATGGTTCGTCCTGTGCAAGGGCTTATTCGTCGGCATCACTATTACGTCGAGGTTATATATCTTTATAAACTCGTGTGCCTCGGTTTCGGCCGTTCCGGTCATACCGGCCAATTTATTATACATCCTGAAATAGTTCTGGAAGGTCACCGTGGCCAGGGTCTGGTTCTCGCGCTCTATCTTCACATTCTCCTTGGCCTCCAGCGCCTGATGGAGCCCTTCTGAGAAACGCCGCCCCGGCATCATGCGTCCGGTAAATTCATCTACTATGACGACCTTGCCGTCTTTGACAAGATAGTCGGTATCCCTCTTATAGAGCTCGTGCGCCCTCAATGCCTGATTCAGGTGGTGTACCCATTCCATATTATTGGCATCTTCATAGAGGTTAACAACACCAAGGAGCTCCTCGGCCTTCTTCATGCCATCCTCGGTAAGTGTGACGGTATGTGCTTTCTCATCGACCTTATAATCCTCGTCCTTCTTAAGCCGGGGGATAATCTTATCTATCCTATAGTACTTGTCTGTCGACTCTCCTGCCGGACCTGATATTATGAGAGGCGTGCGGGCCTCATCCACGAGTATCGAATCGACCTCGTCGACTATCGCATAATTTAAACCCCTCTGGACCATGTCCTCTGCCCGGATCACCATATTGTCACGCAGGTAGTCAAATCCAAATTCATTATTCGTGCCGTATGTCACGTCACACGCGTAAGCCGCCTTGCGGTCGCTCGGAGCCATATCGTGTTGTATCGCGCCTATAGAGAGCCCCAAGAATTCATATATGGGCCCCATCCATTCCCTGTCACGGCGCGCGAGGTAATCATTGACTGTAATGACATGGACACCATCGCCGGTAAGGGCGTTGAGATAGACCGATAGTGTGGCAACGAGCGTCTTACCTTCACCCGTCGCCATCTCGGCGATCGTGCCCTGGTGCAAGACGGCTCCTCCCATTATCTGCACATCAAAGTGGCGCATTTTGACTGTTCTCTTGGCAACCTCACGCACGATGGCAAATACTTCGGGCATTATGTTTAAGAGTATCTCATCGAGAACCTTTCTATACTCCTTTTTCGCCTCGTCATACTCGACCTGATCTTGCTCCCTCTCATCGGATGTCACAGCGCCTCTCAGTTTCTTCAGCATCGCATCCATATGGGCGCGCTGAGTGCCTGTCGCCTCAGTAATCCGTAAGCGGAACTCGTCCGTCTTTGAGCGAAGTTCTCCCTCGGTCATCCTGGAGACGGTTGGCTCAAACCCGTTTACCGCCTCAACGATTGGTGCGACCTTCTTGAGCCGCCTCTCGTTCTGCGTTCCCATTATCTTTTTTAAAATAAAGTTTAGCATCTTTATACCTCTTAGCCTCTTGCCGCCTTTTTTAGATATGCCTCGATAAAACCGTCTATGTCACCGTCGAGAACAGCCGTAGTGCCTGATGTCTCCAAATCAGTACGGTGGTCTTTGACCATCTGGTAGGGATGGAGCACATATGAGCGGATCTGATTGCCCCAGGCGATATCCCCTTTCTGCTCGTAGCGCTCCCCTATGCTCTTCTCTTTCTTCTTCCGCTCGTGTTCATAGAGCCGCGCGCGCAATACCTTCATCGCCATAGACTTATTCTTATGCTGTGAGCGTTCATTCTGGCACTGTACAACTATACCGCTCGGCACGTGTGTTATCCTTACCGCGGAATCGGTCACGTTGACATGCTGGCCGCCGCAGCCGCCTGCGCGAAACGTATCTATGCGCAAATCCGCGGGGTTTACATTGATCTGGATGGAATCATCTATTTGCGGGATTACATCAACAGAAGCAAAAGATGTGTGGCGGCGCTTATTCGAATCGAAAGGAGATATCCTGACTAACCGGTGTACCCCTTCTTCTGCTTTAAGATAACCGTATGCGTATTCGCCCCGTACGATGCTCGTAATATTCTTTATTCCCGCTTCCTCACCCGGCAGGAAATCTATCCTCTCAATCTGAAAACCTTTCACCTGCGCCCATTTCGAATACATCCGTGAGAGCATGGCAGCCCAGTCGCATGATTCCGTGCCGCCCGCTCCGGCATTAATAGACAATATAGCGCCTCGGGGGTCATCATCATCCTTAAGGAGAGTTTTAAACTCCAGCGCGTCAATCCGCTTCTTAAGCGCCTTAAGATCAACTCTTATCTCCTTAAGCGACCCTTCATCTTCTGCCTCGACCGCCTCAAGGAGCTCTTCGATATCGGATGCTTCCTTCTCTATCTGAGAAGGCCCATCGATAAACGATTTATTCAATTTCAATTCTGCTATGACCTTATTGGCTTCTGCCTTATCCTGCCAGAATGCGGCCTGGGCCATCTTCTCCTCGAGCTCCTTGACCCTCTTCTTTCTGGAAACGAGGTCAAAGATACCCCCTTAGCTCATCGAGCTTTTGGTGTATAGCTTTAAGTTCTGACTTTAATTCCTCTATCATATTATCGCCCTTTCAGCGGTGTTATTATATCAGGGATTCTCAAGATCCAGTAAATTATTTTTTGGTCTCTCGCCCCACGCGAAACCACCCGGAGATCCATCTGAGCGTATCACGCGGTGGCAGGGTATCAGCAATGGAAAAGGGTTGCGTTTAAGCGCCTGGCCGGCTGCCCTCACAGCGCGGGGCTTGCCTGCCATACGCGCCACCCATTTATACGACCTGGTCTGGCCAAACGGTATCCCGCATGTCTCCTCGAGAACCTTTATCTGAAACTCAGTCAGGCCTTCTTTCTCTAAGAGCCTTCTTAATAAGCGTCGCCGTCTTCTCACCTATACCTCTCACCTCCGCAATCTGAACCACTGACGCATGGGATAAATCCCTTAAAGATCCAAAATGGTTCAGCAACATCTTAATCTTTGCATCACCTAAACCTTTTATATCTTCAAGGCCTGAATGCAGGGCAGTCTTGGATCTAAGCAGCCTATGATATGATATGGCAAACCTATGCGCCTCATCCCTTATGCGCTGGACCAGATAGAGCGCCTGGGAGTCGCGCGCTAATTCAAGGGGGCGGTTCTGGCCCGGCAGATATATAAGCTCAAACTCCTTGGCTATGCCGACAGCCGGTATCCTTGAAAACCCCAGCGCCTTCAATTCATCAAGGACACAATTCAGGTGGCCCTTACCGCCATCTACTATTATCAGGTCCGGAGACTCTGCTCTCTCTTCCTTGAGATTCCCATATCTACGCCTTACTATCTCCCTCATCATCGTATAATCATCCGGTCCCTTTACATCCTTTATGCGGAAACGCTTGTAACCATTCTTATCGGGCGCCCCATCTATAAAGGTTACCATCGAGCCCACCGCACCGGTACCGCTTATATTCGACACATCGAATGCCTCTATCCTGCGGGGCGCAGCAGAAATCCTTAGAAACTCCTTAAGTTCGAGCAAGGCCTTATCTTTTCTGTATGGCCTCGTGGCCTCCCCTACCCTGGTTATAACATCTATCTGATTCCTTAATCGCGCCGCCTCTTCAAAATCCCGCTTATCAGACGCTTCTTTCATCGACCCCAATAGGTCTTTGAGAAGCTCTTCGTTCTTGGCCTCAAGGAATAATGCCACCCTCTTTACTATTCTTTCATATGTGATCATATCCGCCTTATCCGTACAGGGCGCTACGCACTGGCCTATGTGATAATTGAGGCATTCCTTCGAAGGCATATGCGCGCAGGTCCTGAGCGGAAATATCCTCCGTATCATCTTAAGCGCTTCACGCAAGAGCGTTACGTCTGTGTAAGGGCCAAAGTAACGCGCATCAATATCCCCGGCGGGATCGCCCTTACAGCGGCGCGCGATCGTGAGGCGTGGAAACTCTTCCCCGATACCCAGCCTAAGATATGGGTAGCTCTTATCGTCCTTAAGATCAACATTATATCGAGGCTGCAGACGTTTTATTAAAGCGGCTTCCTGCAATAAAGCAGCTGCCTCGCTATTGGTAAGTATGCATTCTATATCGGCAACCTTTGACATCAACGCTTTTTGCTTTGGGCCCTTATATCCGGACTGAAAATATGACCTGACACGCTTGCGCAATGAGGCCGCCTTGCCTACATAAAGGACCCGGGCTTCTTTATCCTTCATGATATATACGCCGGGTGAATTCGGAAATCCGCCTATTTTTTCTTTAAGATCCATCTCGCGGCCCCTCTTGCTGCTTCAATCTTAAGTGAAAATGCTGCGATGAAATATACAAAGATTCCCAGTATGATCGACCCCAATATAAAACTCACCTTAAAAAGAAAAGATATATCGCCAAGCTGCCCCAAGAATATCTTTAAGATACTTAAGAATATCCCGAGTATAAGTGTTGCTATTAGGATCTTGGCAAAGGAGCGCAAGAGATGTGCCTCATGCAGGCCTTTTAGCCTCCTACTCAGCAGCATAAAGAGTATAAAGAAGTTAACGGTTGCGCTTATCGATGTGGCGAGGGCGAGGCCGCCGATCTTAAGAGGCCACATCAGGATAAGGTTTAATATAATATTCAGGGCTACTGAAAACCCCGCTACTTTAACGGGTGTTATCGTATCCCTCATCGAATAGAAACAGGTAACGAGTATCTTTATCCCGCTATAGGCAAAGAGCCCGAATGAATAGAAGAAGAGCGCCGAACGGGTTATGGAGACTGAATACTGTGTAAATTCCCCTCTTTGAAAAAGCATCTCGATTATAGGACCGCCTAATATCGCCAACCCTATCGATGCCGGCAGCATAACGGTAAATACAGAATTGAGTGAGAACGCTACGGTCTCTCTCAGCTTATCCGTATCATTGTCTGCTACGTGATACGACATGCTCGGCAATGCTGCCTGCGCCATGGCCAATGCAAATATCGCCAATGGAAATTGGATAAGCCTGTTAGAATAATAGAGCGCGGCAACGCCGCCGGCACCCACCACCCATGCAAGCGAGGCAAGCATCGTATCGACAAATATATTTATCTGGTAGACCGCAGTGCCGAATATTCGCGGCAGGAGCAATCTGCCCATCCGCACAGCAGCCGCGTGCTTAAAACCCGCGCTTATCTTAAGGCGCATCCCCTTCTTAAGCAATACCGGTATCTGTATTCCTACCTGTAATAATCCTCCGACAAGAATACCCACTACCAGGCCCATTACGCCAAAGCGGGGTATCAGAAGAAACCCTGCTGCCAGCATAGAGACATTAAGAAGCGATTGGCCCCATGATGAAACAGCGAAATTCTTGAGAGAATTTAAAACGCCCATAAAATAAGCGGAAAATCCAACCAACAATATATATGGAAAGAGGCGGCGTGCCAGCCGCACCGTCAATTCAAACTGTTGGGGCGTATCGACAAAACCCGGGGCTATCAATCTTATTATAGCAGGCGAGAAGAAGATGCCGCAGGCTACAAAGACAAAAAGAATTAACATTAGTATATTGAAGATCACGCTGACCAGGTGCCAGTAGTCCGCGCCGGAATGTTTCCTCCGGTATTCTGAAAGGATAGGCACTACGGCGGCATTGGTGGCACCCTCACCGACAAGATCCCTGAGCAGGTTAGGGAGTCGAAAGGCAACGACAAATGCCTGGGCGCTCATGCCGGTGCCAAAGAAGGAGGCAATCATCATATCCCTGGCAAATCCTAGTATGCGGCTTGCCAGGGTCGCTATGCTTATTACGCCTGTCGATTTTAGTAATGACCTTTTAATGCTCATATTAGGGGTATCTTTTGCCCGGTACAAAAAGGTTGACAAATCACCACCTCTCTGTTATATTATGCACCTTAAACAGAAAGAGGAGAAACCATGCCAAGCAGAAAAGCAGCTGTTAAAAAATTACGTTCGGATGCCAAGAAGGCCGTATATAACAAGCGCGCTATATCCAAGCTGAGGTCCGAGATCAAAAAAGTGGAAAAACTTATTGAGGAGAAGAAGATCGATGAGTTAAAATCCGCCTTACAACACCTCGTATCACACCTGGATAAGACCTCGGCCAGAGGGAATATACACAGGAATGCGGCTGCCCGTAAAGTCAGCCGTCTTATGCGCAGGGTTAATAAACTTTCAGTTTCCTAACTCAAGTATATAGGCTATATTGCGATAAATACTCCAACCCCTGCACCCCATCTAATCCCAGAATAAGACCTGGCTCACCCCTTACATAGATCTACAACCAACCTATCCAATAAAAGAGCTGGATCGCCACCCCTCTTTGCCTTTACATCGGCTGCGAGAATAAGCTCAAGGCTTCTCTTTATCCCCTCTATAGTAAAAAGCGGCAACTGCTTTAAAAACTTTTCCTGGCGAAAAGTCCGGATGGCAAGTTTTTCGACTATCGCCTGACCGCTATTCTCTGCCTTCTCGTATTCCTTCGCCCTCCATAAACGCTTCATCTGCCATCCTAACACACCCAGTAATTCCGGCAACCTCTTTTTGTCAGCGGTCAGTTTTCTGCATAGAGCAAGGGCTGCTGCGAGATCCCTTCTGCCTATCCTATCAGTAAGACCGAAGACCGAACTCTCCACAGACAGGCCAATCAATGATTCTACGTCAGAGTGGGTTATCACACCTCTATCTCCGACAAAAGTGACGAGCTTATCCACAGCTGATGAAAGGGCGCGCAGGTCATTGCCTACATTCTCTTTGAGAAGAACGATGGCCACCGCATCTATCCTTTTATGACGCCCGGATACAGATTCCTTGATCCACTTCTCCAGCTCCCACCCCACGAGACGTTTAAACGAAATAGAACGAGATGCCGTGCGTAATGTCTTATATATGGCCTCTGATGGCTTGATGGTTTGCGCATCCAAAATCAGGTATGTGTGCGGGGATGGTTTTTTGATATAGGAAAGGGTCGATTCCTTCTCTGCGGGAGAGAGACGTTCAACCCCTTTTAATATTATAAGGCGCACCGACCCCATAAAAGGTATGGTACGCGCTGTATCGAGTATATCGCCAAGAGGCCTTTCGCCGGCACGGAAGAGTTGATAGTCCGAGCTTTCGTTTTTGGCAGCCAGCGACCTCTTGAGGTTCGCAATCTCCTCTTCCTTTAAAAAATCTTCCTCGCCCGAAAAGAGGTATACGCCGGGCGTGTATCTTCCGGCAAGCCCTTTTGTCGATCCTTTAATTACCACGCCTCTATAGTCCTCTCGACTATGCGCCTTGCCAACTCCTCTGTCAACGCATCTATTGCCTCGTCCTCGGTCTTGGCAAAAGCGCCGGTCGTCCTGTAAGTCACTTCGGCAAGTATGCGTTCGGACCAGAGGACCTCATCAGCCCCCTGTTTCCTGAAACTCACATCGGATATCAGCCTAAGGCGATATTCTATTACATTATCATCAGAATCGTACCTGAGGGGTTCTTCGATAAAATCTGTCAACCCGCCGCTCAATATCGCGTCAGAGCTGGCCTCGGATGCCACCGCCAGTGCCCCGTCAAAAAGGAATCTCTCGGTTATCTGACGCGTAAGATCTGACTCAAGACGATGGCGATAGAGGTTAAGTCTCTCCCCGTAAATAGATTCGGATGTAAAGTTTATGTCGTTTCTGAAATTATCCACATAGATAGACCTTACCCCTTCCGGAACAATCGAGGTTGTGGTGTAACCACATCCGCAAATATAACCTGCAAGTAACACTACGGTTGCTGCTAATACCATCCTGCCGCTTAAGACATGTCTCATCTGGGCGCCTCCATTAAGACTACCATATCTTCCACCAGCTTTTCTTAGTCTTCTCATCGGAATCCTCTAAAGCTTTTGATGCCCTTCCCTCAAGCGCGTCTATACGCTTCTGTGCTTCTTTTGCTGCCATGGTGCCGGGAAATTTGTCTATCGTCTCCTGATAGTAGGCCTTAGCGCTATCCGGTTTTTTGCGGCTCTGATAAAAATATCCTATGTCATACAAATGGTTCGCGTTCTTCTCCTTAAGCTTCAGTATGGCCTCGTCCATGCGCTCTGATTCGGGAGAAGAGACCTCCTCGGATGCAAATTGCTCAAGCCCTTTTAAGGCCTGCTCGGTCATCTGCTGGTCATATGCCGACTCCGGTGAAACCTCGTACGAGCAGAGCGCTATCTGATATTTGGCATCATCGACCAACGGAGTCCCGGGATAATTCTCTATAACCTTGTGAAATGCCTCGATCGCTTCCGGATACCTTTCAAGCTTTTTGTAGCATTCGCCCGCTTTGTATTGCGCCACATCGACCATCTTGCCGTATGGAGCGTTCTCTACGATCTTCAGAAAGATCTCCGCAGCCTTATCTAGCGAAGACAGGATCTCAATGCCGAGCAGCTTGCGTTTCTGTCCGGTAAAGAATAGATTTGCTATTGTATATTCGTGTTCTATTACCTCCTCGGCCCTCTTCGAATACGGGTATAAATCTATCACCTTCTGGAATTCTAAATATGCCTTATAATAATCTTCAAGGTCCTCATAGGCGCGTCCTATATGAAATTGCGCCTCAGGCGCATACTCTGAATCAGGATAACTCCTTATAACCTTAAGGAATTCGGATATGGCCTTCTTGTACTCCTTCTCCTGGTAGGATGAGTACCCATATTCAAACTGTTCTTTCGGCGTCTCTTTGGGCGCGTCTTTGGGGTTTATCCACCTGCCGATAGACGGCGTCCATATCCAATAAGCCGCCGCTCCCTCTGCCAGCAGAAGCGAGGAAAGGACCAGCGCTATAATATATATTGTATATAATTTGCGTTTAATAATCATATGAGCTAATATTATTAGCACAGTCAGAACAGATTGTCAAGCAACATGTATCACGCATAAATACTACCTTCAGCCATGGCTATCTACTATATAAAAAACAAAAAGAATAGGACATTATCCCTCATGCCCTATTCTTCGTAATAATTACTTAGATATGGAGCTTCTTTAGTTCGACGAAGAATCGAATACCCTGTTTATATAATCGGTAAGGTGGTTTTTGTCATCCCTGGATATCTCCAGGAATTGGTTTCCAACCTCATACTGCTCAGCTACGGCCGTCTTCCTTACCCACGCAACCTTGGCGATCGCCTTAATAGGCCGAGGTACTGTCGGTAATGAAATTTCCATAACTAGCCGTGATGCAAGAGGTAAGAACTCATTTGCCACAAACTTAACCCCGCCTTCCGATATATTCTTCGTCAGCGAGCCGATCGATCCCTCACGCGGATTCTTCAGGTTATGGTACTGCACAGGCATCCTGAATTCTATGCGTGGAAACCGTCTCTTATCTTCTCCGCTTGTCATAATTTTAGGCCCCTTATTTTGTATTTATATTATCACAAAGAGACTATGCTGTCAAGGATGCAAATCTTATAAAAAATCCCTACAAAAACGTCAGAATGAATAAAAGAATAGGCAGAATCGGTATCAGCAAGACCGTCGTAACTATCCAGCATGAATTTGAGAGATCCTGGTCTAATTTGAAGAGGGCCGGGAGCATGAGCACCGATATCCCGACAGGCATGGCCGATTCCAAAAATACAACTTTAAGCACAAGCCCATTCATGATATTGTGATATCCTAAAAGATACCCCATCCCCAGGCCTATTATCGGTGATATGACAAACTTTATTACTGAGATGAGGGCGCATTCCCGCCTGTAGTGCCTCATCTGCGAAAATCTTACGGTAAGGCCTATACCAAAAAGATAGACGGCGGTTGTCATCGGCACTAAAAATTTGTTAAAGGCCGTGATCGGCTCTGGTCTCTCAATTCCCAGAAGGTTAAGGCTCAGGCCGCATACTATCCCCAAAAAAGGAAAGAGCCGTATGCCGTCTGTAAAGAACTTCTTCAGACTATCTCTTATGCGAACGCGCCCCTCACTGCTGTAATGCTCGGCCGCATAGAAGGTGACTGTATAAAGATATGGACCGAAGTATAAACAGTATAGTACTGTCAGGCTGAAACCGATTTCCCCGAAAAGGACAAAACACAAAAATCCTGCCAGGGGGTACCCTACATTGGAGACCATGCTGCATGTAACGAAGCTTCCTTTCTTTTGGCGGTCGAGGCCCTGCAGATCTGCCATCCATATGCCTAAAAACAGCTGTATGGTCGAAAGGGCGGCTGCAAAGAGCGGTAGAGTCCATATGCGACGATTCGATAAGTCCATCCGCCAGAAGGCAAACCCAACCACCATCGGGATAAGGCATCTGATCGCAAACCGCACTATGGAACCCGATGCTTTGCCCGGATCGCTCACCCTGCCTGAACGCTTCAATGCGTATCCTGCAAGGAGCGAGCCGAATATAACCAACCAGACAAATGTTATCTTACCCAGATAAGCCATCGATCGAAACCTCTTTTCTTTCCGTTTGTATCATGCCATTTATCGAGCATCTTTTGCCATCCGTCTTAATTGTAACTGCGCCCGCATCACCGGTATTATAGTATCTTATACCCTTCAGGTCTAAGATAGCCAATGTCTCTCTTGACGGAAGCCTCCCCCTGCCAACAGATGGTCCAGATATCACGGCTATCTCGGGCCGGGCAACATCGATCAAAACCCCCACTGCACCGTCTAAATAAGAACCGTGGTGCGACATCTTTATCAGGTCTGCCTGAATCGTCTCCTTGCGCGCAAAGAGGTATCCGAGGCCGTGCTTTCCTATATCCGCGCAGAAGAGCATCTCGAACTCCCCAAACTCGAATCTCATTATAACAGAATTGTCGTTATTACTCAATTCCCTATTCGCAAGGGATGATTTTGAAGGATGGAGTATTTCTATTTGTACATCATCAAACCCCTCTATCCGATCTCCCCTCTTGACCACCCTGTGTTCTATAGACCTGGAGTCTATAAGCCGGAGGTAGCTTTCAAATGTTTTACCTCTCCCCTTAAGTCCATTATCGAAGATAGTGCCAACATCAAAATTCTCAATAACAGGCAAGAGCCCTCCCATGTGATCCCTGTCAGGATGCGTCATCAGTATGGCATCCACGCGGCTGACTCCCCTGCTCCAGAGAAATGGCAATAGGTCATAGCGACCCCTGCCATCACCATCAGCGGAACCAAACCCTCCGTCTATCAGCATATTTCCTCCGCCTGGGAATTCGATAAATATGCTGTCACCATGTCCGACATCGAGAAGGGTTATAACCATCTCATCGGTCACCTGCGGGAAGAAGATGCCTTTATATATGAAGATATTTACAATGACAAGGCCCATCAAAAGAGCTCTGCTCAGGGAAAGCTTTAAACGATTTCTGTTTAAAATAACAAAGAGCATCAAATAATATACAGATAAGACAACTATATCTATCTTTATACCCCTCATATAGGCAACTGGCATCTTTGATAATATTCCTATTCCTGACGTAAGCGCAGCTATTAAATAATGCGCCAAACTGCCAAAAAGAGACCCGGCAATATTCGATAACGGGCCAAAGAGTACCATAAAAAAACCCGATGAGACTATCCCAAATGCCATGGGTATGACAAATAAGTTGGACCATATGGCAACAGGGGTCACTATGTTAAAATGGAACGCTACCAAAGGGGCCAGGCCAAACCATACGGCAATCGACGCGGATATCGACTTCGCCGCTATATCTATAGTTTTTTTGGTATGCCCTGACCGCCTCTTTGGCCGAGGATCTGCCTTAATTCCAAGCAGGCTATATATCGACCCTTTTATGCGCGGCCCGAGATAAACAATCGATAAGACGGCCAAAAATGAGAGTTGAAACCCGGCAGCAAAAGCTTGTCTTGGCCAACAGATCAATATCAAGGTTGCGGCTATTCCAAGTGTATTATAGATATCCCTATCCCTCTCTAAGAGATAACCGACAATCAGTATAGTAAACATGATAACGGCCCGCAATACGCTGACGCGGCCACCTGCAATGGGAACATAGAACCATAAGGTAATTATCGTAATTATAAGCGCGATTTTACGCGGGATGTGTATTGCCCGAAATAAAAACAAAAATAGCGCTGCTATAAAACCTACGTGCAATCCGCTTATCGCAAGTATATGCATAGAGCCTGTCTTGATAAAGAGATCTTTCAGCCTCCACGAGAGGGTATCCCTTTCACCGAGCAGCATTGCCGAAAGCAGGCTGGCGTCATCTCCTTTACAAAAATTCACAATGCTTTTCTTGATCTTCTTCTTAATGCAATACGCGAATCGTATAAACGGGTTACCCGCTCCCCTCTTTAGTATAATAGCCGCATCCTGCTCACCGGATCGAAATATAGAATATACACCCTTACCTGCAAGGTAGTCTGCCCTATCGAACCCTCCCGGGTTTCTCGCCGAAGAAGGCCGATCGATTTCGCCTTCCAGCGCGATCGTATCCCCGTAATGGATCGCCTCCCGAGGCTCGTATATGGTCACCTCGACGAGACCGCCCACCTCATACCATTCATCGCCCCTCTTGACATTCTGCGCATCGGATATGAATTTGAGCACCCCCTGCCCATAATGAGTAGTATCTTCTGCGGGATCGCTTGCGACAAACCCTTTAAGCAATATCTTCTCGGGCCTGCCGGTGGAGATGCTGGCTATATCTCCCGGCGCGATCTTCGCTGCATCCGTTATATAGGCCGCGCCTGTCAGGATGACCGCGATCCCGAAAAGAAATAGGAACCGCCTCGTCTTTTCCGTCCTTGCAGCGAAGATGAGAAAGATAACTGCCGCGATCCAAATATAAAAAAACGGGATATGTATGAAGTTACCCATACATATCCCTGCAATAAAGAGACCACAAATGAATATAAACGGTCTATGCATATATCGAGTCCGGACTCTCTTACTCTATAACGACGACATCCCTTATCCCCTCGAGTTTTTTTGCGCCTATTCCCTTTACAGCCAAGAGATCCTCTTCTTTGGTGAAAGGGCCAAACTTATTACGATATTCTATGATGCGGCCGGCCAACGAAGGCCCTATCCCTTTAAGCCGAGCGAGCTCTTTAACACCTGCTGTATTAATATTGACCTGTTTTGATTCGGCCAAATCATCTGATATACTTTCTAACTTCAGCGCTTCGTCGCTCGATACCGTTATCAATCTGGGTGCGGTGCCCATCCTCAGGCAATACTTTACCCCTACACCAATTAGGGCAAAGAGAACTAAGACCGTTAATACTCTCTTTTCAACTCTATCGATCTTTTCCATGATATATGAGTCTATCGCATTATCTGTTGATCTAATCTGCTTTTTGAAAAATAAATTCATTGCAGCCGGTAGGAACCTGCGCGGGGAAAGTATTTATACACTTAAATCCAAGCCCATTTACGTATTGCACAACCTCCTCCAACCCGGCATATTCATAAGGATACCCGCCAACCCAGTCTATGACATCGAAATAAAAATCCATACCCCTGACTGTCTTCCTCGGATCGTCTTTGGTCACAATAAATTTAGCTATATATATTATGGGTATAAACAAATATATAAATAGTCTTTGCAAAAACCTGGGAGATTTGTTGTACAACCATTTAATGGCTGACCAAATACCACTTGTCCAATGTCTATTATAAATGGAGATTACAAGATGACCTTCCGATTTAACCAAGCCCGCCGCCACTTCGATCGCATCCCACATCCTTCCTGTATGATGAAGAACGCCCCATGAATGGACTATATCGAAGGTACCATCGCTCGAAAAACTTATCGCACTAAGAGCTTCTATAGTCTTATTATCGAGGATTGAGCCGATAATTGTTGGTATGCGATGCTCCCTTATCCTGGGAAATTTGCTCTTATTATATTCTAATACCTCCGTTGATAGTGGGTTGATTTCACACCCTACCGTCTTCGCGCCCATCTCTGTGGCGATAAGCAGCGTCAAGCCTTGACCAAACCCTATATCAAGAAAGGTCTTATCTTTTATCTCCATTCCGGAAAAGAGATCCTGCAACCCCCTTTTGGCTTCTTGAATCTTTTCGTCTGATAAAGCCTTTTCGGAAAATTCCTTCCAATTTTTTCCAAAATCGAATTGTACCATATATCTCTTTCCTATCTTCTTTCTATAGATATCAAAACGGGATGCGTATTAACGCCGCATTACTAAAGAGATGGATTAGCCCCAGCCAGACCGACCAAATACCGCAGATGGTTATCAGAAGAATAGCGCACAATCCGCCTGCGGGCGGCCTAAACCTCCTATTCAGATAAGACTCTAGGCCGAATAAGATCTTGGAGGAGAGTATGGCTATTGCCGGGTATGCGGGTAAGACATACCTGTGTTCGATATTACTGCCGAATCTGGTCATCAGTAGCCCCATATATACTAGTATCCATATGGCCAGAAAGATCTCCCCGATATTCTGCCTTTCCTTAAAAAGCCCCCTTGCCAGAGCAGGATACACTAAAATATATATCGGTACCATAGCCGGTATGCCGACCAAGTATGTATACAATGGGCGGTTTGATATAACCTTAAACCAATAGTTCGTATCCTTAAGACCGAGCTGGTGCGGCATATAGAGCGGGCTCTTATAGACAGCTTGCACCATATTAAACCACGGAAGGGTCGTCAAGATCAGGCCCGCGCAAAATAGAAGTACCCTCTTATCAAATAAAAATTCAAAAAAGGCCATCCAACTCAATCTTTTCTCGCGGTGCATCCATATATGGAATATCGCGACGGCTATCAGAAAGAAGATGCCGCTCATCTTTGCCAGTGTCGCAATGCCGCAGGAGACCCCTGCAAAAAAGGCGAAAAATAGGCTGTCTCTCCTTATGCTGGCGATGAAGAGTACGGCGGCCAAAACCACAAAGAATGATACCATCGTATCTGCCCATACCTTCTGAGAAGCAAGTATCTCTATGGGGCTTATGGCCAAGAGAGCGGCAGCATAAAAAGCTACCTTTTCACCAAAAAGCATGCGCCCCAAAATAAAGGTTGCAGCAATAAAAAGTATGCTGAAGACGAATGGTACAATGGCCAGATAGAATTGTGAATAGAAAAACTCTTCTAATATCTTGCCGGGTATTTTAGACAGATTTCTGGTATCCACGCTTACCGTTGTATACGGGGTGGATGGTGAAAAGATTTTATGGGAAAACATTAAGGCGAGCGGGAAACCGGGCGGCATGTGAAGAAGCGGTATATCATAATAGAATACGCCGTTTTGCTCCTGCCCTATTAAGATATCGCCCTTATGCTCCCCTCCCATATCGAACATGGTAAGATAAAAAGGTTCTTCATGAACTTTGATTCCTCTGAGGTTATATTCAGCAAATCCATTCTGGTCCAGCTTCATCGCTGCTGCTACATAGAAGATCTGGTCGCCATTATTATGGGGGAGATAAAATGTGTGTGACCGAATAATTCCGGCAATAAGACAGAGCGCAACCGCCATAATAACGGTTAAAAACTTACCTTCTATCTTTATCCGCTTCTTCAGGATCGCCTCAAACATCAGTCTACCTCATATACGGTGTACCATTCATTATTATATACAGCGGGAAGTCGTAACGCCGGAAAACCTGCATCGGCAACTATATAGTCTGCGCCATATTTTTTTGCAATAAAAGATAATCTTTTGGGATCATTTGCCCCAAAGGCATCCGAGATGCTCCTATACTGTCGATACCAGCTCACTATAAGCTCTCCCCTGTTCTTCTGTACCCAATATATGCGATCACTCCAGCTTATGCGTGTCGCCCTCCGGGCATAAAACTTAAAATCATGTCTCGTTGTAAGAAATATAGCATCTACATGGGTATTTTCGCTGACCCATCTGCACATTTCTAAATACCCCCGATCTCTCATGCAGCCTTCCTGCGATTCGTCTTCGGTCATAAGGAGTTCGCCGGCAAAATCGTTTTGGCCCCTCTCCTCTGCACTAAAGATACCTGTACCCAGCACAAATTTGCGCATTACTGTTTTTAAAGAATCGGGTGAATTTTTTATGATGGATAATGGTGGCACCACCAGTAATGAAAATGAGAGCAAAAGAACTGATACCCGCCTAAGCCCTACCTTGCTGTGTATGATACCCTTAAAGAAGTAGCCAACGTATATATACAGGATAGGATAAACAAATCTAACTGCACGAAATTCTTCGTTAATTATCGGCTGCATCTTAATGATAGGCCAAATTATATATTGGATCAGGGGTGATGTAAAAGCTATTGCCAAAATAGAGATAAAGAATGGGGCTGCTAAATTATTGATTTCATCTTTGCATAAAGCCCTTTTCTTAGTCATATATCCCGCCGATGCAAACAATAAGATAAAGAATGCATTATATAAGACAAAGGCCATGGAAGCCGGTGATATCGGAAACATAGCCCAACCAAAACCGTATCTTACCGCTTCCGTGATAGCGGCATAGTCGATTGTCTCTTTAATGAGATCACCGGTTACATATGGATTTGCTATCTCCGGCAAAGAATTAAAGAAAACCATGAATATACAACCAGCTACAAAAAACGAAGTGATAAAACCGGCTATGAATTTTTTGTATAAAAGATATGTCAAAAAGAGTATTCCTATGAGATATACTGTTGACGGATGGAGTAATACACAAAGGGCGGCCAGGATAAACGAACCAAAAAACCACTTCTTATCCCTGAACCCCTTAATAAATAGAAAAAGGATAAGCGGGGTAAAGACCGTTGTAAATATGCGTGGCAAAACCGTATGTAACCCTCCCATTCCCCAGAATGTTCCAAATAGATACCGCGGGGTAATGGAGGCTATTGCCGTTAACAAAGAGACTGCCGGTGCCTTTAACAGGCTATCGGCCAGGATAAAGAAGAAGATAATATACCAAAACGCGCAAAAAAACATAATAATTTTATATGAAACCAGAAAACCTTTTGCATGTAATTCATTTAAAAAAACTAAGGCGAATGGAAATGAATCGATAAACCCGGTGCTTATTGTCCTGCGCCCTGGTCGAGAAAAAATGATATCATTCTTCAGCAGTTCCGGATTTTGGATTATCGATGCTGTAAGATTATATCCAATTTGATCATCACCATACCCCTCTTCTTCATGCAGCGTTATAGATAAAAAACCTGCCACAGAAAGTGAGACAATAACCACCATTGCCCATTTAAGAAATGATTTCATCAATCGTCTCTGCGTAATGTTGCACTGTCTTGTGCCATCCAAAGTATTCAGCGATATGCCTTGAATTGATACCCATATGCTTGCACAAAGATTCATCTTCTATAAGACGCTGAAGCGAGGAAGCCAGTTTATTACTATCGCCTGCCGGAAAAAGCAAGCCATTATCTTGATCTTTTACAAATTCACTGTTACTCGGTATGTCGGAAGCAATAATGGGTAATCCTGAAGCCATCGCTTCAAATAATGCATTAGACATCCCCTCATAAAAAGATGGGATCACAAATATATCTGAGCGGCAATACATCTCTGGCAACACATCCGATGCTTTCCATCCATGGAATAAGACAACATCTGTCATGCCACATGCCTCAGCATACCGCTGTAGCGAATTTCGCATCTTACCATCCCCCACTATATCAACTTTGAACGAAGCGCATTTTTTCTGTCTAAGAATATTTATTGCTTCTATAAATGTCTGTATGCCCTTTTCAATCCGCAGCCTTCCTACAAATAATATACTTATAGGGCTCTTTCTTATCTTATCCCGCGGCGGTTGATAGGTCTTCACATCTACGCCGTTATTTATAACCTTTATGGCCATAGATGGTGCTGAGTCAAGCGCGAGTTTTTTTAAACTTTCGCTATTAGCCACTAGAGCTGAGGCATTCTTCCATATAGCCATAAGCAGCGGTTTAATTAATAGGTGGATATAGCGTATCAGGGGCTCATTTGACTGAGAACCTGGAACATCTATTCCTCGCATGGATATTATATAAGGTTTGCGAAAAACCTTTTTGAGCCATAATGCTATGATGCCGGCCGGCACCCCGAAAAATGATATTATCACATCTGGTTTAAAGCGTACAGCAGCAATAAGAGAATAAAATAAGGCACTTAAGGTAAATAAAATAGCCTCAAAAAAAGAACCTGTTGCTTTGGATCTTCGCCAAGATGGTATACGCCATAACGTGATATCATGCCAATCGCTTTTACCCTTTAGATTTTTAAAAGAAGATGTCATGACGAGGACTTCCGCTCCTGAAGAGGAGAGGCCTTTTGCTATTCTATCCGAGGCAGTTGCAGCTCCACCACCTATAGGAGGAAACTCATGGTTGATTATCAAAACCCTCTTTTTCTTCATGCCTGCCTTATCCACTTCTCATACCATACCTGAAAGACAAAGAGCGTCCATAACTGTTTTCTGTTATCACGCCTTCCGGATAGATGGTCTTCGATAAGATTTTTGATATAAGGATAATTGAAAAAGTTGTGGTGGTTCAATTCCTCTTTTGATAACACCTGGCGCAGCTTGTCATTAAGATCTCCCTTAAACCAATCAGCCACAGGCATGCCAAAACCTTTCTTGGGGCGATCTGCTATACCCTGTGGTAAATTCTGCCTCATGGCCTTCTTTAATATATATTTTGTAGTAAACCCTCTGATCTTAAATTCTTCCGGGATCGAATTGACAAATTCAACCAGTTCGACATCCAAAAAAGGAGCCCGTGCCTCAAGCGAGCAAAACATCGATGCCCTGTCAGTCTTCATCAATATATCTTCTTGCAGATAAAACCGCGTATATAGATAAATTATCTTATCCATATCACCCAGCTCTTCGAAATCATTCATATTCTGCTCTATATCCTCGTAAATATATCGATCTTCTATCTCGGGCTCTCTCCCCTGCCGCAGAAGCTCTCTCTGTGATGGGGGGCTAAAAGAACCTAGCCAGGCCTGTTGGCGTATATGGGGGGCATAATCGACGCCTGAAAGAAACTGCTTGGCCCTGAAATCGAAGCTCATGTTCGAGGTTGAGACCGGTAATCTTTCAACGATTCTTTTTATAACGTTTTCGTGAAGAAAGCGCGGTAATCGCCGGTAGTAAGCGGCCAATTTGTGTGCCTGGAACGTGGGATATCCGCAAAATAGCTCATCTCCCCCATCACCGCTTAAAGCTACGGTAACATGTTCGCGAGTAAATTTAGATAAGAGGTGTGTAGGAACTATTGAGGCGTCAGCAAACGGTTCATCCAGTTTCTCGATTATTTCGATCAGAATATTGAACATCTCTTTTTTATCGAGTATCTTCTCTTTGTGGTCGGTACCAAAATGGTTCGCCACCCTCTTAGCATAAGAAGACTCGTCAAATGAGCTCTCCTGAAAACCTATTGAGAATGTCTTTATATCTTTCGGGTCCATCAGCTCGCTCATAAATGAGACTATGGAGCTTGAGTCGATCCCCCCGCTTAAAAATGCGCCCAAGGGGACATCGCTTATCAAGCGCCTTTCTACAGAAGACTTAAGGAGCTCCCTTATGCGCTGACAATAGAATTCCTCCCGTTCTGAGTTATCTTTAAAAGACTCCTTGAACGGCTTTAGATCGGGTTTCCAATAGCGCTCTACTTTAAGTGAAAAATCTGACCCCAGATTTAATTTAAAACCGGCGGGAAGCTTTTTGATATCCTTGAATATCGTGTGCGGGCTTGGCACATATTCATATGCAAGATACTTGCGTAGTGAAACAGGGTCTATCTCCTTTGAGACAGCCGGATGGAGCAGCAAGGCTTTCGGCTCAGAAGCAAACGCGAAGGTACCGTTTTTCAAAATATAATAAAATGGCTTCTGGCCCATTCTATCACGTGCACAGAAAAATCTTCCCTCCTTCGAATCCCATATGGCGAAGGCGAACATACCGTTGAGCCTGTGAAGGAGTTGGTCACCCATCTCCTCATACAGATGGACTATCACCTCTGTATCTGTATTCGTCTTGAAGTTGTGTCGGGAGGATAATTCACGTCGGATTTCGGGGAAATTATATATTTCGCCATTAAATACAACGGCAACCGTGCCATCCTCATTAAAGATAGGCTGATTACCGCTCACGAGGTCTATTATAGCTAAACGCCTAAAACCCAATCCTACGTTCTTATCTATAAAAAGACCGTGATCGTCAGGACCACGGTATTTCAGTGTCTCCATCATAGCGCGGAGCACGCGCTCTTCTACAAAATTATTCTTCTCGCGGTTTATATAACCACATATACCACACATATGCCGCTTTGGCCTTACTCCTTTCGTAATGAGAGGATCTTATCTATCGCATAGGTGGGCTTATTCTGAGACTCGTGATATAGTCTGGAGAACATCTCAGCCAAAAGGCCCATCATTATGAATATTGCACTCAATATCGTCAAGAGTATTGTCAGCAGTAGAAGTGGGCTCTCGATGAGGTAGAACCCGAAGAATATCTTCCTTATCATAAGCGCTATTCCTGATAACATGGCCCCAAAAAGACAGGCAAAACCTATGGCGCCGAAGAAATACATTGGTTTCGTCGAATAACGGCTCAAAAACTTTATCGTTATTATATCGAGCAAGACCTTTGCGGTACGCATAAGTCCGTATTTGGTCTTGCCGGATCTCCTTGCCCTGTGACCGACCTCCAATTCTGCTATGCGCGCCCCTTCCCAGCTGGCCAGGACCGGAAGAAAACGGTGCATCTCCCCATAAAGCTTTATACCTTTGACGATCGAACTCCTGTATGCCTTAAGTGTACATCCGCAGTCGTGGAGCCTGACGCCAGTCATCGTCGATATGAGCTTATTTGCACAATAGGACGGTACTATTCTCGTAAAAAAACGGTCTTTACGCTTTTTTCTCCAACCGCAAACAAGGTCATAACCTTCATCGAGCTTCTCCAGAAGAGATCTGATATCCTTGGGGTCATTCTGCAGATCTCCATCCATAGTTACTATAACCTCTCCGGTCGCATGGTTAAAACCTGCGGCCGTTGCAGCCGTCTGGCCAAAGTTGCGTTTGAACTTTACAACCTCTACATGCTCATCAGAACGTGCAAGATCCTCCAATATTCCGAATGAACCGTCCGTTGAACCATCATCGATAAAGATCGTCTGGTAAGATATAGATAATTCCTTAAGGGACGAGGTGAGCTCCTCGTATAAAGATCTTATATTACCCTCTTCATTACATAAAGCGATAATTACTGATATGGAATTTGTCTTCATCAACCTCTCCTTTTTATACCACTATATTTACCAGTCTCTTTGGTATAATTATAACCTTCCTGATCTGGCTTTGGGAAATCCATTTGGCTATTGCCTTCTCTTCAAGGGCCTTCGATCTTAATTCCTCATCGCTTATATCGATGGGGACTTCTACTTTTCCACGTACCTTCCCATTGATCTGGATGACTATCGTGATCTCATCTGCCTGCAAAAGGTCTAAATCATAATTCGGCCAGGTCTCTTTAAATATGGACCGCTTATGCCCCATCCTCTCCCACAACTCCTCAACCATGTGTGGGACAAAAGGCGCCAAGAGGAGTAAGAGTGCCTCTATGGCTTCTTTGATAACACTCTTACCTTTGTCAGGTTCCAAATCCCTATTGTCAGCCGAACCCGCAAATATATAGAGGTCATTTACCAGTTCCATCGTGGCGCTGATCGCCGTATTAAAATGGAAACCTTTCTCCAGGTCATCTGTAACCTTCTTTATCGTCTGATGGATCCTTCGTCTTATCACCTTGGCATCGATCTTCTTAGAGGCAGCACCTGCCTGGATATCTATATTCTTTTTATCTATATAGGATTCGGCTAATCGCCAGAGCCTGCTTAAAAAACGATATGCCCCTTCGACCCCCCTGTCAGACCATTCGGCATCCTTCTCCGGTGGGCCTATAAAGAGGGTGTAGAGCCTAACTGTATCTGTACCGTATTCCGATATCAGCTTTTCAGGGCTTACTACGTTGCCCTTTGACTTGGACATCTTCGCGCCATCTTTTATGATCATACCCTGTGTAAAGAGCCGCGCAAACGGCTCATCGAAATCAATCCATCCTGCGTCCTTCAAAACCTTAGTTATAAATCGTGAATATAAGAGATGAAGTATTGCGTGTTCTACACCACCTATATACTGATCTACCGGCAACCATCTGTTTACTATTTTTTTATCGAATGGGACTCTCTTCTCCTTCGGTGAGATATATCTCAGGTAATACCAACTTGAATCGACGAATGTATCCATCGTATCGGCTTCGCGTGTTGCCCTCTTTTTACATTTAGGACATTTTGTTTCTATAAACGCCTTGGATCCTTTCAGTGGTGACTCGCCGCGTGGTTTAAATTCCACATCTTTGGGGAGTAAAACCGGTAACTTTTTCTCCGGCACAGGAACCGTGCCACATCTATCACAATATATTATAGGTATTGGCGCGCCCCAATACCTCTGGCGTGATATAAGCCAATCTCTCAAGCGATAATGGACGGCCCTTTTTCCTATTCTCTTTTTTTCCATATAATCAGCGATCCGCGATATTGCTTCCTGGCTGGGCATCCCATTAAATTGCCCGGAATTTATCATGACACCTTCTTCTGTATAGGCCTCGGGCATTTGATCCGATGTTAGGTGCTTCTTTGGATCATCTATCACCACCCTGATGGGGATCGAATACTTCCTGGCAAATTCGAAATCCCTCTGGTCATGAGCGGGCACGGCCATTATAGCTCCTGTACCATATTCCATAAGGACATAATTGGCTACCCAGATAGGCACCTTTTCACCATTCATGGGGTTTATAACATATTTGCCAATGAATATGCCCTGCTTCTCTACGTCGATTTCAGCCCTCTTCTGTGAACTTATATCGCGCATCTTCTGGGCAGCCTTAAGTATCTTCTCTTTATCCTTAACATCCTTTATCAGATCCTCCAGATCGGAATATTCCGGTGCCAGGGCCATAAACGTAGCACCGCATACTGTATCGGTCCTCGTCGTAAAACACCTAAGGACTTTATCGCTTCCGCCTATCGGGAAATCTATCTTAACGCCCTCGCTGCGGCCTATCCAGTTGCGCTGCATGATCTTGACGCGCTGTGGCCAATCGTTTAATTTGTCGCTATCATCCAAAAGGCGCTGTGCATAGTCTGTTATCTTGAAGAACCATTGCTCCAGCTCTTTTTGGGTAACTTGCGCATCACACCGCTCGCATAACCCTCCGACAACCTGTTCATTTGCTAAAACCGTGCTGCAAGATGGGCACCAATTAACAGCCGCCTTCTTCTTGTATGCCAAGCCCTTTTCGTAAAGCTTCAGGAATAACCATTGTGTCCACTTGTAATAATCAGGTTCGCAAGAAGTCACTTCGCGCGGCCAATCATACCCTACACCCCACCGATATAATTGCTTCTTCATCGTCTCTATATTCGCGAGTACTGAGGTGCGGGGATGCAGGCCATTCTTTATAGCGGCGTTTTCGGCAGGCAACCCGAACGCATCCCAGCCCATGGGCGTAAGGACATTTAATCCGCGCATCATCTTATAGCGCGCTATCACATCACCGATGATATAGTTCCTCCCGTGACCCACATGGAGCGCCGCCGACGGATACGGAAACATCATAAGGCAATAGTACTTATTCTTTGCGGACTTCGTGTCGGCCTCAAAAAGCTTGGACTTGGCCCACCGTTTCTGCCACTTTGGCTCTATCTTATCGAATGGATAACTCCTCTTCATAGCAATCGCCTATCCCTCTTTTATTTGTATAACTTCCGCGTTCTTCTTAGATCTACCCTATCGTCTTCGGGTCTCTTTTGAGGCGTCTCCAGAATAAATGGAAGGTCGCGCAAGCTGGGATGGTTTATTATACTTTTTATTCCGGTAACCCCCAGCTTCCCTTTTCCTATGTTTTCATGCCTGTCCACATGTGAGCCTAAATCTGCCTTCGAATCGTTCAAGTGGACGGCCTTCAACCTCTTTAACCCTATCAATCTATTAAAAACCTTCAGCGTCTTATCTAACCCCTTCGCGGTCTTTATATCAAACCCTGCCGCATATGCGTGTGCCGTATCAAAACAGACTCCTATCTGTTTCTTCTTCGTAATTCTCTTTATGATATCCCTTATATGCTCAAACTGGTTACCTAAAGATGAACCGGAACCAGCTGTATTCTCAAGCAATATCATAACCTTAGGATTGGCTTTTGCTATTATTGTATTTATAGCAGCGGAGAACCTCTTTATACCATTATCTATTCCGGAGCCCATATGGCTGCCTAAGTGTGTTACGAAATACTCGGAACCTAATTGATCGGCCCTCTTTATGTCCTCTATATAAGCAGCTATCGACTTCTTATATAACAAATCATCAGGCGTAGCCAGGTTTATAAGATAAGGTATATGAACGAGTAACGGCGAAATGCCCTCTTTCTTTCTGCGCCTCTTAAACTCTTCAACATCCGCCTTTATGAGCCCGGAAACCTGCCACCCCCTGGGATTCCGGCTAAAGATCTGCATAGTATTGCAACCAAGCCCTGCAGCTCTATCTACAGACTCGTATATCTTGCCCGCTATGGATGTGTGGATACCTAATTTCATAGTATAGTATATTATTAGGATTTTATATTAACATAATTATACTATAGGGGCAATATAAAAATATTGACAAAAATCGCCCCTGATGTTATCATTTTGAACACGGTATTAATTCGATATTGCAAAAACTGGGGCAGTAGCGCAGCTGGGAGCGCGTCTGCATGGCATGCAGAAGGTCGCGGGTTCGATCCCCGCCTGCTCCACCAAAATACCTGAAAATAATCGTAAAATATACACATAAAATTAAACTACAATATATCAAGCCAGAGTGATGGAACTGGCATACATGACGGTCTCAAAAACCGTTGTCCGCGAGGACGTGTGGGTTCGAATCCCACCTCTGGCACCATAAAAAAACCGAGGTTCAAACCTCGGTTTTGCTATATACGATATTATGGTTAGACGTTAGGTCTTCTCTTTTCCTTTTTTCGTCGTTTCCTCTGTAAAGACTCCAATATTTCTGAACTTATCATATCGCGTATCTAAGAGTTTGGTGGTTGACATCCCTCGCAATTCAGGCAGGTATTTTAAGATAGCCCGCTTTATGTTGAGCGCTGTCGCCTCTGCGTCACGGTGTGCGCCTCCAAGGGGCTCTTTGACCACCTCGTCTATTATTCCAAATTCAAGGAGCGCTTCTGCGGTAAGCTTGAGCGTCTCGGATGCCTCTGGCGCGCGCTTACGTTCTTTCCAGAGAATAGCAGCGCATCCTTCAGGGGAGATAACCGAATAGTAGGCATTCTCAAGGACGAGTATCTTATCACCTACACCAATCCCCAGTGCGCCTCCGGAACCACCCTCACCTATTACAAAGACTATTATAGGGACCTTCAGCTGCGCCATCTCGCGCAGGTTATATGCGATCGCCTCGGCCTGTCCGCGCTCCTCAGCTCCTATGCCCGGATAGGCACCCGGTGTATCGATAAAGGTAACTATAGGTATAGAGAATTTCTCTGCCAGCTTCATCACCCTCATGGCTTTCCTGTAACCCTCTGGGTGGGCGCTTCCAAAATTTCTTATCAAGTTCTCGTTGGTATCACGACCTTTTTGATGGCCCATAATGAGGATCTTCTGTTTCTCGATGCGCGCAAACCCGCAGATGAGGGCCTGATCATCACCAAAATGGCGATCCCCGTGGATCTCCATGAAATCGGTCATTATCATCCCTATGTAATCGAGTGTGTAGGGCCTTTGGGGGTGACGGGCAAGCTGGACCCTCTGCCAGGCAGTAAGGCTCTTATATGTAGAGCGCTTCTCCTTCTCCAGCTTCTCCTCGAGGCGGCGTATTTCGGCGGATAGGTCTATATTCTCGGAAGCAGCAAACTTCTTCAGATCCGTTATCTTGCGCTCGAGTTCATCTATATGTTTTTCAAAATCGAGATTGGCCATAAAAATAAACCGCGTCCATCATGGCAACATGATGAATGGGGCTCCTCTTAATCTGCGATAACGACCTCTGTGCCCGTGGGAAGGATATCGTAAAGCTCCTCGACATCCCTGTTATACATCCTCACGCAACCGGCCGTCATCTGTTTTCCTATGGAATCCGGTTTGGTTGTACCGTGAATCCCGTATCTGGGCTCTGATATGCCCATCCATCTAGACCCAAGGATATTTTTTGGGCTGCCGGAAGGCACTATAGCATTGGCTGAGTACCAGGTGGGATCTATTAATTTGTTGATTATTGTAAATGTGCCTGTAGGCGTCGAATTCGCATACCCGGTAGAGACGGGATATGTCTTTATAATATCTTCGTTGGCTTTTAAGGTAAGGATATTCTGTGACTTATCCACAACCACGCTGAATTTGGCCGTGACCACCTTAAGATGGTCACCTATCCTGATCATGTCCGACTTGAGGCCATTAGACCTTATAATCAATTGCGTTGTCGTGCCGAATTTATTAGCTATACGTCCTAAGGTATCCCCCTCTTCCACCACATATACGATGCCTTTGTCGGTAGGCGCTTGTGAAAATAACATCTCTATATTCAGGTTGCCCAATTCCGTCTCAATCTCTTTTATTGACGGCGAATCGGGGTGTCTCTGAATAATCTCTTTATAAGCGCGTTCCGCCTCGATCAATTTTCCTTCTTCCTTGTATCTCTTTGCCAGGGCGATCCACTCTTTTGCTGTCTGGGGATTGTCGGGGAGTTCACTTATCGTCTTTTCGTATAATCGTATCGCCTTTTTACCTCTTTCTTCTTTTGCCTTATTATCTACGGATAAGCTTGGCCTCTTATCCATTGAAGTTACTGTCACGGACGTCGATCTACTTCTGCTCCTAAATAAAAGTGAGGAGCCAATCAAGATGGCTACTGTCAATACAGATATTAAAACTATCAGACCTTTTTTTGTAAACATATCGGCACCCCTTTTATCTTTTAAAAATATGCGTAATAGAGATAGGCGATTACAATACCCAGCGTGGTTCCAACTATGACCTCCACAGGCGTATGCCCCAAAAACTCCTTCAGCCTATCCTCTGGTATCTTCTTTTTCCAGTATATGTCATCCAATATCTTATTCAGGGTCTCTGCCTGTTGACCGCTGGCTCGCCTTACACCTTGCGCGTCAAAGACGACTATAACGGCAAAGACGAGGGTCGCGGCAAATAATGGAGACCCTATACCGCTTCGAAAAGCTATGGCTGTAGTTAAAGCAGCGACCAGCGCAGCGTGTGAACTCGGCATGCCGCCTGTACCTACAAACCACTTAAAATTGAATCGCTTCTCATTCAAGACACCTAAAATAACTTTCAATGTCTGCGCGATAAACCATCCAAAGAATGCGCTTGCCAAGACATCGTTTTTAGCTGCTTGAACAAAGATATTTTCCATAGAACTCTCTATCTTGGGGTAAAAATTATTAGGGTGCGTATTATATTATAATTATACCCTAAAAGCAAGTACTATTTTTTGCGCATTATATCCCATAATATCGCAACAAAGGAGGCCAGAAGCAGAAGATATACTAATTTAAGGGATATTATGGGGTCGCTGACCTCTGACTTTGTATCTGCTTTCGGATTTCTGTATATATATGCTATATCTGTCTCTGCAATTCTCTTTAGTTTGAATTTTTTGACGAGGCTAAAAAAGATCTTGTCGCCTTCTTTTTCAGGGTCTTTTATCCAGACGACCAGGCTAGAGACCTTGACCGGATCTAACCCAAACTTTGCCTGTATCGGCATAACCTCATATAACATGCCGGTTGAGATGGCGCGTCCTGTCAAAACCGAAAGCAAGCCTCCGACATAACTGTAATTGCACAGGATAATGTCATCAGCTTTTGTGTTAGATTCTATTATACCAACAAGTTCACTTGTAAAGCGGGAGTGGTATATAGAGACCTCGTTGGCGCGAAATTCATCCGCCTCCCTGTATCCCGGCACGAGATTAGTAAAAGTCGAATTTCTCGGATTAAAACCCGCGCTCCCTTTTTCGCTATCGACTATTATAGAAGGGGTGATAAAGGTAAGCGCCAAGACTAAAACGACAGGAAGCATGACAAGATATATAGCCCTATTTTTATTATCGACGATGTAGCGGCGCATCGCCGCATATCCGGCCTCAAGAGAAAACCCTCCCATGAGTGACAATATGAAAAGCCCTTGTCCGCATAGAAAACGGTAGCGATGTTTGATCGCCATGGGCAGGATGGCCAAAAGGAGCGCGATCAAAAAGTAACCCTCTCTCCTCTTTTTCAGAATAAGGGCGATACCTATACCGCCGAGCAGAAAGTTGAGCGGATATAGCTCAAGATACCTGTTTTCATACGCGCTTACAGCCGTAAAATATGCCCTATTATTCCAAAGATGGGTAAGCCACGGAAGGGCCAATATTGAGCCAATGCCTATAACCATTAATGTAGAATAAAGTTTTTCTCTCTTAATGCTGCCGTAGATCAGTAGCCCCATCGCCATAAAGAAGGCTAACATAACATGCGTGTAGAAAGCCAGGCCAAGCAGTATGGTGGCGGCTACCAGGCGATTTCGTTCTATAAGGATGAATGAAAATAGGGCCATTATAACGACCAGGCTGGCCGCTATCGTATTTGTCGTTACAAGAAATATGCCGTAGGGAATAGTACTCAAAAGAAGGGCAAAGAAGGCGGTGCGCGGGGAACTGCTAAACCATCTCATAACATACCAGGCGGAGGCCAGTAGCGTCGGATAGAGCAGAACGCTTATCAGTCGTGCTATAGAGAGAGGTGAGAAACCAATCTTATAGAAACCGAGCATCAAAATGTGTAAAAACGGTGGATACATGTGGGGCCTGCCAAGCGGCGCAAACTCCCAAAAATCATGTGTAACAATACCTCCTGCCCTATCAAAACCTAACGCACAACTTAAGTGGTAGTACATATCAAGAAATATCGGGAACTTCGTCCACCTCAATATTAATATGACAAGGAATGTAGCTATTATAAATAGGCTTCCCCTGTCCCACTTATTTCTTACCATAAGGGTCATCCTTTTATCAGCGCAAGGGTCTCTGTGCGGGTCTTGGCATCCTTGCGGAAGATACCGCGTACCGCGCTGGTGACAGTCACAACACCGGGCTTCTTGACACCCCTCATCGACATACAGAGATGTTCTGCCTCTATGATCACCAAAACACCTTTAGGCCGCAGCTTCTTCATTATAACATCTGCTAGCTGGGTTGTAAGCCGCTCTTGCACCTGCAACCTTTTGGATAATATATCAACGACTCTCGCCAGCTTTGACAATCCTGTGACTCTATTGCCGCGCGGTATATAGGCTACGTGCGCCTTGCCCACAAACGGTAAGAGGTGATGCTCGCAGACTGAGTAGAGCGGTATACCTTTAAGCAGTACTATCTCGTCGTGGTCTTCTGACAGGAGTATCTCGAGGACCTTCTTTGGATCCTCCTTTATCCCGGAGAGTATCTCCTCGTACATGTCGGCTACGCGCCGCGGTGTCTCTTTTAAATCGGCGCGGTCAGGATTTTCACCCACCGCCTTTAGTATATCCCTAACCGCTTTCACTATCACCTTCTTATTCATAACTCCCCCTTGTCATTGCGAGCCCCGACCGAAGGTCGGGGCGAAGCAATCTCATTTTCCTATGCAAAAATTTGAGAATATATTGTCTAAAACCTCGTCTGTCACTTTCCTGCCTATTATCTCACCCAAAGAATCGAGCCCTGATTTTATGTCCGCGGCAATCAATTCCGGTGAAACGCCGCCTTTAATAGACGAGACAGCGGAGATAAGGCGATCCCGCGCTATTTTTAAACAATTTTGGTGACGGATATTGTCGACCATAATATTGTCCGAGGAGACGACCTCGCCCGACCAAACCTTCTCTCTTATAGCCCGGCGCAGCCCTTCTATGCCCTCCCCTGTCTGAGCAGAAACTTCACACAATGAGCCATTCTTACCGATGATTTGATTTATCTTCTCTATCTTTAACTTTTTTGGAAGGTCTCTTTTATTAATTACTATTAAGGATGGCCTTTTCTTTACCAGCCCCATGATAGATTCATCCTCTGGAGTGATATCAGCACTGCCGTCTAAGACGAGGAGTACCAGATCTGCCCGGCGCGTATAGATATGCGAGCGTCTTATGCCCTCTTCTTCAATTAAGTCCCGCGCCTCGGCAAGGCCGGCTGTATCCGCGATACGTAAGGGAAGTCCGTCGACATTTAGATACTCCTCTATCACGTCTCTCGTCGTGCCCGGAAGGTCTGTTACTATAGACCTATCCTGCCGCAATAATCTATTCATGATCGATGACTTGCCGACATTAGGCTTGCCGCAGATCACCGCCAGCAGGCCGTCGCGTAGTATTATGCCATCTTCGGCAGTAGATAAAAGCCTATCTATCTCGCCCGTGATCTCTTTGAGTTTAATCTCTATCTCCGCAGTTACCAGGATTTCGCAGTCGTCTTCGGGAAAATCGACCGAGGCCTCGATATGGCCCTGCAAGGATATGAGCCTATCCCAAAGTCCGGCGACCTCGGAAGACAGTCTGCCCTCAAGCTGATTCACGGCCACGCGCAATGACGCGTCGGTCTTGGCCTTTATGACGTCGAGGACCGCCTCTGCCTGCGCGAGATCTATTCTGCCGTTTAGAAATGCCCGTTTAGTAAATTCGCCCGGTTCTGCCATACACGCGCCTTCTTGCAAAAGAAGCGCAAGAACCTTCTTTAGCGCAACGAGGCCGCCATGGCAATTTATCTCTACCACATCCTCTTTTGTGTAGCTTTTGGGCGCGCGCATAACGGTCAGTATAACCTCGTCTATAACCTCATCATTGTCACATATGTGGCCGTAATGGGTCGTATAGGTAGGAAATTGCGCTGGGCCTACAGGGCCCTTTGGACGAAAGACCTTCCCGGCTATCACAAGCGCGTCCGGCCCGCTTAAGCGCACTATGCCTATTCCGCCTTCACCTACAGGAGTCGAGATCGCTACAATAGTATCATCTATACCGATATTTCGCATAATTCCTTAGTTAAAATCTCCCTTGCTTCACCAACTATATACAATGACCCTGTGACAAGGATAAGGTCGCGCTTTTTAGCAGATCCTTTAGCAAGGCTCAACGCCTCGCCGGCGGAAAGTGTCAAAGAGATACGTCCATTGAAACCATCAGGTATGGCTTCCTTTATCCTTTCCGGATCCTTGGCGCGAGGCCATCGGGCTTTAGTAATAACGAGCTCATCAGCTATAGGCAAGAGTTCATCCAAAATTCCACCTATATCTTTATCCTTCGACACCCCGATAACCAATATGAGCCTATCGTAGTCAAAAAATTTCTCAATCGCCGTTCTTAGCGCTGCCGCGCTTCGGCGATTCTGGGCTCCATCCAATACTATCGTTGGTTGTCTCTCTACGACTTCAAGCCTACCCGGCCAGCGCGTTGAGGCCAACCCTGTCCTAATGGCTCCCTCGGTAACGGCAAATAAGGACAGTGTAAGTGATTCGACGATGCCGACGGCAACTGCCCCATTGATAAGCTGGTGATCCCCTAAAAAAGGGATCTTCAAGATCGGATAGATCTTCGATATCCCTTTTATGGTAAAGGTCTGGCCATCGGAATCGTATGACTCCCTGCGAAATGTGATATCCCGGCCCACCTCATATAAAGAGGCTCCTGTCTCATCACATCTGGCGCGAATAACATCCCTCGCCTCTTGATCCTGAGGCGCGCTTACTACATGGGCGCCCGGCTTTATTATTGCGGCCTTTTCACGCGCTATGGCTGTAAGTGTGCTGCCCAGCTTCTCGGTATGCTCGTAACTTATAGGAGTGATGCCGCAGACAAGGGGCTCTGTTACATTCGTCGCATCCAGCCTGCCCCCCATCCCTGTCTCGAGAACTGCGAAATCTACCCGACGCTCGTCAAAATATGAGAATGCCAGGGCCGTCAGGACTTCAAAGTAGCTTAAATCGCGTTCCTTAGTTTTAAAATCATCGAGAAGCTTGCGCCACTTACTTACAAGATGTGAAAATTCCTCCTCTGTAATGTCAGTTCCATCTATATTTATGCGCTCTCTGACAGAGTTCAGGTGCGGTGAGGTGTAGAGTCCTACACTATATCCGGATCCATGCAATATGGAGGCGACCATCGCGCATGTGGAACCCTTGCCTTTGGTGCCGGCAACGTGGATACCCTTGAACTTCTTGTGCGGATCACCCATGCGGGACAGGAGACCTTCCACCCTGCTCAGACGGAAGGAGGTTTGATACTGGTATGTATCAAACCTCTCGTAGTCTATGAAAGAATCTAAGTATTTTAGGCTCTCTTGATAGGACATCAAGGTATCTATTAGTGTTTAAAATGCCTCATCCCGGTAAATACCATCGATAAGCCCAACTTATCTGCCGCGGCGATCACTTCTTCGTCGCGCATTGAACCGCCCGGTTGTATTATGGATGTAGCGCCGCACGCTGCGGCTTGCTCTATGCCATCGGCCTTGGGAAAGAAGGCATCACTGGCTAAGGTAGAACCCTTCGCCTTTTCACCGGCTTTACGCGCGGATATTATTACAGAATCGACGCGTGACATCTGACCCGCGCCTATACCGACCGTCCTGGTGCCCTGGCACAATACAATGGCATTAGATTTTACGTGTTTGCATATACGCCAGCCAAAGAGGAGTGATCTCAGTTCAGCTTCAGACGGCTTCTTCTTAGTCGCAACTTTAAGGTCGCTCTTTTGGACCATTCGCACGTCCCTGTCCTGGACCAAAAGGCCGCCTACCACCTTCTTCATGTCAGGCTCGAAAAATCCTCTCTTTTTACCATAACCGGGCACTTCCATTATACGGAGATTCTTTTTAGTCCTAAGCGCCTTGAGGGCTTGCGGGTTGTAGCCGGGCGCGATGATACATTCCACGAAATCGGCATTCTCAAGTATTGCCTTGGCCGTATCCTCGTCAACCTCCTTGTTAAATCCAACTATAGAACCGAATGCCGAAAGCCTGTCGCATTCAAGCGCGTCAAGATAGGCCTTGGCCAGGGTATCGGCTGTGGCAGCGCCGCATGGATTGGTATGCTTCATCACTGATGCGGCAGGCCCTTCGAATTCCTTTACTATCTCAAGGGCGGCATTTAGGTCTATTATATTATTGAAGGAGAGCTCCTTGCCGTGGAGCTGTTTTGCCAAAGAGGCCGAAGGCTCATCCACCTTCTCATCTACATAGAAGGCTGCCTTCTGGTGCGGATTTTCGCCATAACGCAGCTGTTGTTTCTTCCTTAACTTCAGGCTTATATCTCCTGCTGTCTCACCTGCCGCGCGCAGGCGACCTGCCAAAAAGCTGTATATGGCGCTGTCATAATGGGCCGTAATTTCAAATACATCGACGGCTAAGCTTGCGAGTGTTGCCTCGCCGATACCACCTTCGTTAGCCCTCATCTCCTCTACCAGCGACTGGTATCGCTCTGCCTTGGTAACGACGGCTACCGACCTATAATTTTTTGCGGCACTCCGCAGCATTGATGGACCGCCTATATCTATCTTCTCGATCGCCTCCTCCAATTCGACAGATTCTTTAGCGACCGTCTTCTCAAATGGATAAAGGTTTACGACCACCATGTCTATCAACTCTATATCATGGTCTTTCACCTGCTTCATATGGGAAGCGTTTCCCCTGAGGGATAGGAGCCCGCCGTGTATCTTTGGGTGGAGCGTCTTGACGCGGCCATCGAGCATCTCAGGGAATCCCGTATAGTCTGAGACAGAACGTACGGGTATCCCCAACCCGGAGATCAGCTTGGCCGTGCCGCCCGTCGACAATATCTCTACCCCGAACTGATGCAGGCATTTAACCAAATCCTCAAGACCCGCCTTATCAGAAACGCTTATCAATGCCCTCCGTATCTTTAACACCTTGTGCTCCTTTCTTATTGTTTTATAATGCGCGACTTCAATCCCAAAAGACGTACTACGTACTCAAGTTCTGCCAATTCACCCTTAAGAAACTCTACCTGCACGTTTAAAGAATCGTATCTCTCCTTCCAGTCAGCAACTTCACTGCCCGAAAGATTCAACTTCTCATTCCGTTTGAGTAGTTTGCTTACGTCGGATTGCATCTTCTGGAGGCTGCGCATATTTGAACGCTTTATGCGCAGCTCTGACTTCATCTGGACCAATTTAAAGCGTATCTTATTTCGATCCGGTTCAAGCCGCCTGCGTAGCTCTATAATATCCGCGTTGATCCTCTTGCGCTCTGATGTAAAATGTGCGCGCAATTCTGCTACCTTTGCTCTATGTTCGTCCTTTAACCCTTTTAACCTGGCCTTCTTATCGGCTATCTCCGAATCGTTCTTCTCCATCTCTTCTATGACAATCCTGAAGGTAGGGTCATTCTCAAGGACTTCTTTACGCTGGTCTTCGCTGACACGTCCGCAGCCGGAGCCAGCCATTAGAAGCAAGCTTAAGAGAACTATCGAGGTGGGGTATTTAGCCGATCTTTTCATATAAATATTAAGGATTGAAACCGCCTTTTATCTATTTTAGCATATTCTAACACAAAACTCTGCAAGGCGCAACCTGCTCCTTATGAGCCTCACTTCATCAGCTTGACAAAGAGGCCCATCAGTTCCAAACCCATCAATTCGCCAAGGCTCCCCTTCTTTGCATTGGATTCGCCGAATGAATCTAAACCATCGGAGGCAATTCCACAACCGGCTACAAATAGCGGCACGGGATCTCCGGAATGGGCCTTCATCTTGCATGGCGTCGAATGGTCTGCCGTAACAGCGATCAATGTATTATCCAGATCGACTTTATCGAGCAGGTTGCCAAAGAAATATTTGTCTATCTCCTCAATGGACCGGCGTTTTTTCTGGTAATCTCCGTCATGCGCGGGCTCATCGGGACCTTTTAGATGTATATATAACGCATCGTAGGCCTTCATGGCTTCGATTACCTTATCTGCGCGTAAGGGATAATCTTTTTCAGCTACTCCGGTGGGAAGCGGTATGGAGACGATCTCCATTCCGGTCAATAGCGCTATCCCCTTCTCTACCGGCATCTCGACAAAACATCCGAATTTCATTGAATACTTCTTTGACATCGGTTCGAATTTTGGCAATCCATCGCCACCGTCCCTGGCAAGGATGAGGTTGCCTATCTGTTTCCCCTCTGCCGCACGCTTATTATTCACAACGGAAGCCTGGAGGACCTTGTGGCTCTTCTCAACAAATTCATTCGTTAGGGCTGCCGCCTCGCGGGCTTCCTGGGAATCCTCGTGCCCTTCGGTCGGTTTACATTTCAGCGCTATGGGTTCGAACCGCTCTTTCGCCACTCCGAAGACCCCCTCCCTATCATAGGCAGGGTCTGTATTCGTAACCTCTGCGGAGAGCCTGCCGCCCTTCTTCTTTATCAGCAGGATACCTCGGTGGCCTATCGTATTCTTAAATACGAATGAGGCCGGCACGCTTTCGAGTTTTACCTTCTCATTGATCTCTTTGGCAAGCGCCGTCGCTTCTTCCGTCGAAAGATTGCGTCCGACACGCCTATCGATTATCCTGTCAGAGTTTGGGTCTTTGGTCGCAAAGTTGACCCTGTATGCCAGGTCGCCGTCTTCTATGTCGAGGTTTTCCGCGAATGATTCGAGCGGCCCGCGCCCGGTGTATGATTTATGGGCATCGTAACCGAGTATGCTTATTACCGCGACATCCGATTCCGGAGCTATGCCCTTACCTACCGTATGGACAACCCCCATCTTGGCCGTCTTTGCCAACTTATCCATGTTGGGTATCGCGGCTGCCTCGAGCGGGGTCTTATCGCCCAATTCCTTTATGGGCAGGTCTCCCAAACCATCCAGCACAATATAGAGCAACTTTTTCTTCACCTTTAATATCCTCCTTAAAAAAACCGGCGACACACACCTTGATTTCAAATTGTCTCTAAATCGGTATGTGTCACCCTATTTTGCTTAGCCGCACTTTGAATAACCACATGCCCTGCAGACTGAGCAACCTTCTTCATGCCTCAGCGCACCCCCGCAATCGGGGCAGACACCTACGATATTTCCAAGCTTTACGCTCGTAATGACCTTTGTAGTAGCGCCTCCCTCTTGTGATTCACTTTCGGAGGAGACCTCTTCCTCCGGGGAACTGCCGGAATCTAATACCTCATCTTCTGTATCATTAAATGTCTCTTCCCTGTCTCCCAGCTGTCTCTCTACAACCCTGGCTATTGCGTCGGAACACGAGAAGATGCGCCCACCCTTTTCCCAGCTGGGCGATGGACAACGTATGCCGCGCAGCTGCTCAATGATCGAATTGACTTCTATACCACTGCGAAGGGCCAGTGAGAGAAGTCTTCCTATTGCCTCCAGCTGGCTCATGGCGCAGCCACCCGCCTTACCCATCTGCATAAAGATCTCAAACGGGAGGTGCTGGTCATCCTCATTTATGGTAACATAGAGGTTGCCGCAGCCTGTACTTATCTTTGTAGTAGTGCCTGTCGTGACCATCGGCCTTGGCCTCGGGATGATCTTTCCTATGTCCTTCTTCTCCGGCTGAGGTATGTCGCTTGCTATATTTAGGACCTGTTCCTGGCGGCTCTTATCTCTGTAGATCGTTACACCCTTGCAGCCCAGCTCATGCGCAAGCGTATAGGCCTTTCTCACATCATCTATACTGGCTTCCTGCGGGAAATTTATCGTCTTTGAGACGGCATTGTGTGTGTAGCGCTGGAATACCGACTGCATCCTTAGGTGCCACTCCGGTGAAATATCATGGGATGTCACAAAGACATTTCTGACATCTTCAGGTATTGCACGTATCTGTTGGATAGAGGCATTCTTCGCGACCTCATCCAATAGTTCCTCGCTATAAAAACCTCTCTTACGCGCGATCTCCTCGAATATGGGGTTGACATCGATTAGCTTATCGTTATCCATCACCTGTCGATAGAATGAGACTGCGAATAGCGGCTCTATCCCGCCTGAGCAGCCCGATATTATTGAAATAGTACCTGTGGGCGCTATGGTGGTGAGGGTCGCGTTCCTCAGCTTCTTATCCGTATTCTTGTAGATCGATTTATCAAAATTGGGGAAGACGCCCCGTTTCTCAGCCAGCTCCGTTGAAGCCACTTCGGCTTTCTGGAGTATAAACCTCATGAGGCTGTCGGCAATCTCCTCCGCCTCACCTGAGTTATACGGTACACTCAGCTTAAGCAGTATATCGGCAAACCCCATAACCCCCAACCCTATCTTGCGATTCGACTTTGTCATCTTCTCGATCTCGGCCAGGGGATACTTATTCATGTCTATGACATTGTCGAGAAAGTGGACTGCCGTCATGACCGCCCTCTGCAGCCTCTCCCAGTCTATTTTTTCGTTTTTAACCATATTGGCAAGATTGACAGAACCAAGGTTGCAACTTTCCATAGGAAGGAGGACCTGCTCGCCGCATTGGTGGGTAACGATCCCGTTTACAATCATGGAATGAGAAAGCGGTTCGGTAACATCAAATACCTTTCTAATGCCCACCTCCTCGATAGAGGAAATCTTGTCGATGAATTTCTCTCCATAGAAGCGTTTAAATTTAACATTGTCCAACCGTTTCTGTTTATATTCTATAGCAAATCCTATCTCTTTTCTGAATCTTTCTCTATTCTCTCCAAAAATCCCCAATTCGTATAACTCGCCATCACATGTATATGTCCTTATCTTCCCATCTTTATCAAGGTACTTAAACATCCCTTCTCTTGGCTTTCTCGATCTATTTAAGATAACGCTTTTTATTCCTAAATTCAGCAGAAGCAATTGCACCCCTTTGAGTAATTTCTCGCTCTTTGAAGTCAGCGCAATCCAAGAACTATTGGGTTTTGGGTTGTCTCTTACGTTGCCATCGGCTGAAAATAAGGCCTGGAGAAAAGCTACTACCGCATCCCTTGTGGCCATAAATATGGTATCTGGCACTTCCTTTTCTGAGGCCGACGTGATCTTCACGCCAAGCTTTTTAAAGAAATCCACTACATGTCTGCTGTGATATCCGATATGAAAAACTTCTCTTTCCCTCATAATCCCCTTGACATCATATCCTGCAAGGTGATTCATAAAATCCTTGATTTTCGGGATAACTTTATTGTCTTTTTTCCCAAACGAAAAAGAAACGCAACAGTGTTTATCATCCCTGATCCACCCATCGCCAATAAGCCACCCCAACGCAAATCCGAGTTCCTTAGTCCACTGCTTTGGAAAATCAAAATTATAGGTTCTACCATTCTTTCCATTATACCTATTCTCAAATTCAAATGGGAGGTTCTTACTCTCATTGAACTGTCCATCTCCAGGTTGAATTAATATTTTTTGTCCCGCTTTAAGATTTCGCAGTGGAACCCAGCCATCAGAGGTCATTATCTTATGATCGGCTGTAGCAGTAAGCTCATACCCGCTTTTGGTCATTAATTTAAAAACGAATTTGTCTCCCACTTCCCAAACCTTAGAAATAGAATTCAAGATTATCCCTTGTTTTACCTTAGTAGCCACGGTCGAATATTGGGAATCCGATATAACCTCATCAAACTCAAATACCCTGCTATCCGTCAGAATCCTTAAGCCACCACTGGGATAATTTCGAACCAAATCCTCTATTTTCATTAGTCCCTTCTCAGTAGAAACCATGGTATCCCCAGTCACACAGGGGTTTGTCGACTCGTATTCCCCTATCTCAGGTGTCGGATTGAATTGGTTCATTCGGTCTATAAATATTATACCGGGCTCCCCATTCTTATGGGCCATCTTGACGATAAGCTCGAAGACATCTCGTGCCTTAAGCCGCTGAATAACGGAATGGGTATGGGGGTCTATCAGGTCATATTCATCATCCTCTTTAAGTTTCTGTATAAAGTTTTCGGTGATCGCCACGGAGATGTTGAAGTTCGTTATGTCCTTATCGCTCTCCTTGCAGGTGATGAATTCAAGTATGTCAGGATGGTCGACACGCAGTATGCCCATGTTTGCGCCGCGTCTTGTTCCGCCCTGTTTAACCGCCTGGGTAGCCGCATCGAAGACCTTCATGAAGGAGATTGGTCCGCTCGCCACGCCGCCCGTTGATTTGACCATACTGCTCTTTGACCTGAGCCGAGAAAAACTAAAACCCGTACCTCCTCCAGATTTGTGGATGAGGCTCGTATTCTTTACGGTCTCAAAGATAGATTCCATCGAATCTTCGATCGGCAAAACGAAACATGCGCTCAGCTGCTGCAGATCGGCCCCGGCATTCATCAGTGTCGGTGAATTAGGCATAAAGTCGAGATCGCGCATAACAGAATAGAACTCTTCCTCCACCTGCTTAAGCTGGACGTCATCGATTCCGTACAGTTTATCGGCCGATGCGATATTCTTAGCCACTCGTCGGAACATTCCCTCCGGAGTCTCAACGACGTTGCCGTCCATATCCTTTCTCAGGTAGCGGCGATTTAAGACCTTCAAGGAATTTTCAGTCAATTTTAATTTTGGATCGGACAACTTGTCATTTTTTGATTCCATAACTTCCTCCGCAAAAAGGTCGATAAAAATTATTTATTATGACTTAGGTCTATATTAAAATATACAGCCAAAACCCCTCTTTGTCAAGCGTAAAAATACAATATATGGTGTTTTCTCGCGCGCGAACCACGATAAGTTGGGGTTATTGGGTAAATTAAGTGGCATATTTTTGTAACTCATTGTGACAGAATCTGTTATAAGGATTTATCAACTTTGATAGTTATGAGGCCAAAAAGATCCTTGGCAATAATGCCAAGGACCTTATAAAACTTTATTTATTCTTTTTTGCCCTTTTCGTCTTTGTCACACCTTTAGATTTTCTTGTACCCCCACCCGCCACACTGAACATCGACTGCAACCCTTCTTTTATTCTTATATTATTATTGTAACCGGATTATATCACAATAAAAATATTCTTGCAAGATATTTTTACTCTATTGTGGCGCAGGCTTAAGCCTGCGCCACATAAGTGTTGGCTATGTGGAATTTTTCTTATCGTCTACGTACGCGGGCCCGTCCTTCCTTCCATTCTTCGCCATCTTGACTGTGGTATGATGCGTGATCTTTATTGTGACATCATCGATTATCGCGTATATGCATGGTATGATAACCAGCGTCAACCCCGTTGCGAAGACGAGCCCCCAGCTTATTGCCATAGCTGCCGGCCTCAAGAAAGGGTCTCCTCCGCCTATGCCATACGCAACCGGGGCTAATCCAAGACATGTCGTTATGGTAGTCAGCAATACCGGCCTCAACCTTAATTGACCCGCTTTTACTATCGATTCACGCCTATCGGCCCCTCCGAGTCTCATGCGGTTTATAAAATCTACCAGAACTATCGAATCATTAACCACTACTCCGGTCAGGCCGACGATACCCAAAAGCGCCATAAAACTGAGCGGCATATTGTGCGCTATGAACGCCAGAACAACGCCTACAAAACCGAACGGGATAGCCAGCATAACGACCAGCGGCTGCACCAGCGATCGGAAATTTGACGCAAGTATCATAAATATCAGAAAAAATGAGAGTAGGAATGCCCGCGCAAAGCTCTCCATCGACTCCTTCGTCTCCTCCTGCTCCCCGCCATACTTAACCGTGTATCCCACATAATCAGATTCGATATTCTTAAACTTCTTAGCGAGCATCTGATTCAGTTTTATAGATGTCATATTCTTCTTATCAACACCGGCCATGGCGGTCACAACCCTTTTGCCGTCAAGATGCCTTATCGTCGAAATGGCATCCTTTTTTTCGATATGGGCAACCTTCTTAAGCGGTATAAGCTTGCCATAGGTATTGGGAATAAGCAGGGAATCGAAAATCTCCAGCGTATTCGTCCGCTCCTGGGGAAAACGGACCAAGACATCTATCTCTTCCTCGGCTTTCGACTGTTTTATCTCGGTTGCAACACCCCCCTTAAAGGCTGTTCTGACATTCGCCGCAATCCCTCCCACAGTCAAGTATGCCGCGGCTGCCTTCTCTTCATCTACTACTATTCGTAATTCGTCCTTACCCATGCGGTAATCATGATCTATGTCTAAGGCGCCTTTTATACCACTCATATAATCTACGAACTTCTCGGCCATCTCATGTAAAACCTCAAACCGCTCTCCCCGTATTCTTACAGCGACCGCCTTACCTTTGGGCGGGCCATGCTCCGGGATAAAGAAGGCCACCTTTTCAAAGCCCGGCATTTTCGCCTTCTCAACCGTCTTGCGCAGATCTTCCATGATATCCCGCGCTTC
>JABMSB010000052.1 GCA_013202205.1 Candidatus Omnitrophota bacterium | reverse complement strand
TTCTAATATAGGGATCCATCGCTTTACGATGACCTGCTGAGAATAATACATAGGTGCCTCCTTTGCGGGTAGTCTATTATACCACAAAAGAGTTACCTAATTACTGAGCAACTACAACAGATCCCCGATTGGAAGTAGAAACGTCTTGTAGTTCTTATTTATCTTCCAAGGCAGCGACGCCCGGGAGAACTTTGCCCTCCAGGTATTCTAAGGATGCGCCTCCGCCTGTTGAAATATGGCTCATCTTATCTGCCAGGCCAAGCTGTGTAATAGCAGCAGCCGTATCGCCTCCGCCTATAATAGTCGTTGCGTCCAAACCTGCTATATAGCCGGCTATCTCTTTGGTACCGTTTCTGAATTTGTCAAACTCCGCAACCCCTAGCGGGCCATTCCAGACGATCGTCTTGGCATCTTTTAAGAGATCCTTGAAGGCCTTGACCGTCTTGGGGCCTATATCGAGACCCATCCATCCGTCAGGTACATCCTCTCCGCATTCCTTTGACTGGGCGCTTTTATCATACTTATCGGCAATGATGTGATCTATCGGTAAGGCGATCTTGACATTCGCCTCTTTTGCCTTATCGAGAATCTGCCTTGCCACATCCTGTTTGTCAGCCTCCAGCAGCGAATTGCCTATCTGCTTACCCAGTACTTTTAGGAACGTATATGCCATGCCGCCGCCTATAAGAATAGCGTCTATCTTTTCCAAAAGATTTTCAATAACGGCTATCTTGTCGGAGACCTTTGCCCCTCCCAATATAGAGATGTAAGGCTTCTCGGGGTTCGCAGTTGCCCTTTGAAAATAGTCTATCTCCTTCTGAACAAGAAAACCCGCGGCGCCCTTTAAATATTTTGTCACGCCTTCTGTGGATGCATGGGCCCTGTGGCAGGTACCAAAGGCATCATTTACAAAAACTTCTCCTAAAGAAGCCAGCTTGCCGGAGAAATCCGGGTCGTTATCAGTCTCTGCTTTATGAAACCTCAGATTCTCAAGGAGAATAACTTCACCCGGCTTCATTGCCTTTGTTGCTGCCTCAACCTCTGGCCCAATAGAGTCTCTCAAATATAAGACTTTCTTGCCAAGAAGCTCTTCCAGCCGTTTCGCAACGGGTGCTAACTTCATCGAATCGACAACCTTTCCCTTGGGCCGGCCGAGATGGCTCATAAGGATAGCCATTCCGCCTTCCTTTAAAATGTGCGCTATGGTAGGTAGGGCAGCCTTGATCCGAGTATCGTCGGTTATTTTACAATCTTCATCGAGCGGGACATTAAAATCCACCCGGACGAGAACCCGCTTGCCCTTGATATTTATGTCGGTTATCGATTTTTTATTCATGGTAATTATTTCTTCGTGATATACTCGATCAGGTCGACTACCCTGCAGCTATAACCCCATTCGTTATCGTACCAGCCAAAGCACTTTACAAGGCGCTTATCTATCACCTTGGTCAATTCACTGTCTATTATACAGGACTTCGGATTTTTATTGAAATCTTTTGAAACAAGGGGCTCCTCGCAATATTCCATCACATGGCTCAGCGGGCCCGATGCCGCCTTCTTAAATGCCTTATTGATTTCTTCGGCAGAGGTGTCCTTTTCTACGATTGCCACCAAATCTACTATCGACACATTGGGTGTCGGTACGCGTATGGCAAACCCATCGATCTTCCCCTTTACCTCAGGTATAACCAGGCCTACTGCCTTTGCTGCCCCTGTAGTTGTCGGTATCATAGAGAGTGCTGCTGCCCTGGCACGCCTCACATCCTTATGCGGCAAGTCTAAGATCTTCTGGTCATTGGTGTATGAGTGGATGGTCGTCATGAACCCACGCTCAAAACCGAAATTATCTCTTAGGACCTTTACCATGGGCGCAAGACAATTTGTCGTGCAGGACGCGTTTGAGATTATGGCGTGCTTGCCGGAATCGTACTTCTCTTCGTTCACACCCAATACAATCGTGATATCTTCATTTTTGGCCGGTGCGGAGATGATGACCTTTTTGGCGCCCGCGTCAATATGTTTCTGGGCCTGCGCCTTCTCCCTGAAGATACCTGTCGATTCCACAACTATCTCAACACCCAGGTCCTTCCAGGGTATTTGGGCTGGATCCTTAAAGTTGAGGACCTTCAATTCCTTGCCATCCACAACTATCGCGCCCTCTTTTGCCTTTATATCCGCCTCGAGCTTACCGAGGATCGAGTCATACTTCAAAAGGTGCGCCAGGCTTTCCGTTGGAATCGGCAGGTCATTGACCGCTACGATCTCTATATCCTCACACCCCACCGCTGCCCTGTATATATTCCTTCCTATCCTTCCAAAACCATTGATGCCTACCTTCACTGCCATAACACTCTCCTCCTTTTATTCTTCTGAAGTGGCGCAGGCTTAAGCCTGCGCCGTTTGTGATCCGCATAATATAAGGTAGAATTATAGCATATTTTAATAAATATGCAACACTTTTAAAGATTGGGGTAATATCCCTTGATTCGCTTCTTATGTTTCTCAGTTCCCAGGCTTCTGCGTATCCTGTCCTTGATGGACCTGGTAAAGTACCTATGATTTCTCATTGCGACCATGAATTTGGACCTCGGCAGGCGCCGATGGTTGATAACGGCATGAGTGAAGACATCAAGCATCCACTTAGGGTATCCGTGGGTGTACATCGCATATACATGTTCTGTCTTCACCCAGAAATCCTCATCTATGAGTCCGACCCTTTTGGAATGCTGATAAAGCTGTGTGCCCGGGAATATCATCATGCCGTTAGATACGCTTGTCACATCCGGCTGGGTGCGTTTGACAAACTCAACGGTATCGTTTACAGTATCGATCGTTTCGCCTATATTCCCCACTATCAGAAGTTCATTCACCCTCAAACCTACCTTTTTGCAGATCATTATATTCTCTTCGACTTTTTTTAGGTCTATCTCCTTGCGCATGATATCTAATATCTTCTGCGAACCGCTCTCAACTCCGAAGCTTATCAGGTAATTACCCGCCCTTTGAAGACGTTCCAGCATCTCTTCGTCGACACGGTCGCCGCGGGTAAGTGTAGTAAATATAATATTGAGCTTGCGCCGCTCTACCTCATCACAAAATTCCATTATCGCTTCTTTATCATCCGTAAAACAGTCATCGACAAATTTAAAACTCTTGATATTGTACTTATTGTGGAGCAATTCTACTTCATCCACCAGATTCTTCGCCGTACGCCGCCTATAACACTTCCAGATCCACCATGTCGAACAGAAGTTACACCTGCCCGGGCATCCTCGTGAAAATATCATCGGCGCAACAGGTTCCCTGCTCGCATCTATACCCTTTATGATCTCACCCGGTCGCGCGTTGTTCGGCGCGCTGAAGGCCCGTAGATCGTGCAGATCCCATGCAGGAAACGGGATATCGTCAAGATCGGCTATCAATTCCCTATCTTTATTGCGTATAACCCTGTCGTTATGCCTGTAACAGATACCGTCTATCTCGCTCAGCGCCTTGCCCTGCGCTATCTCAAGCAGCGTTATTTCCCCCTCTCCGCGGACTATTATATCTATCACAGGATAATGTTCGAGCATCTGCTTCCACATTATCGTAGGGTGCACACCCCCCAAGACAACGAGTATCTTCGGATCGATCCTCTTGGCTATCTCGGCAACCTTCACCGCCTTGTGGCGGCCGCCGGTTATGCTGGTAAGCCCAATGATATCGGGCTTGTAATCTATGATTCTTTGCTCGACACCATCCCAGCCTATCAGCCAGCCATCGGCAAAAGGAGGATCGAAACCATATTTACGCAGATAGGCCGCCAGATACAACATACCGTTAGTCGGGGTTGAGCTAACCCCCTGTCCCATCTCAGGCGGATTTATCAATAATACTCTCTTCAATCTATCTATCTCCCTTTGAAGGCATCTGTTTGGCCGTCTTACCAAACCTATCGCCGGGTACCACAGTATAACCTCTTAAAAATTCTGCTGTCCCCATGGTGCGGCGCCCTTCCATCTGCAGTTCCTTTATTATAATACCCATATCTCGCTCACCCGTCTTGACTGTTATCCCATCCTCCTTCGATACACCAACTATTTCGCCGGGCGACTGATCGCCGGGTTCGATACGGACCTCCTCTACCTTGTGAAGTTTAAATATCTTACTCTTATGATAGGTAAATGCGCCCGGCCACGGCATCATGCCCCTGATATGATTGCGGATCTCTTTCGACACTTTAGTCCAATCGATAAGGCCATCCTCTCTCTTTAAGGAAGGTGCCAGGGTGACCTTCGATCTATCCTGAGATTTCATGACGGCTTCCCCTTTTTCTATCCGAGATACCGCCTCAACCAAAACCTCTGCGCCAATATTCGCCAGCCTCACGCTCAGGGTCCCTGCATCATCATCGTCGGTTATAGGTTCCTCCCGACTGAATATCACATCTCCGGCATCGAGCTTTTCTGTCATGCGCATAACCGTTACACCTGAAATCGCTTCGCCATTTACCAATGCCCAATTGATTGGAGCCGCTCCACGATATTTCGGCAGAAGCGAGGCGTGAAGATTGATAGAGAAGATCTTCGGAATCTTCAGTACTGCCTCTTTTAATATCTGGCCAAAGGAAACGACTACAAATAGATCTGTATCGTACTTCGCCAGGAGATCCTGCGATTGGCTGCTCGATACGTCTTTAAGCTGCTCTATCTTCAATCCCAGCTTCTTGGCTTCATCCTTTACCGGCGGCGCCGTCACCTGCAAGCCCCTCCCGCGGCGTCTATCGGGCTGGGTGATAACAGCCAATATATCATGCGTGCTTTGAGCCAACGCCCTTAAACTGGGTATTGCAAATTTTGATGTTCCAAAAAATAGTATCTTCATCTATACCGATATCCTAAATTTTTCGCCTTCTCTGGCTTGACTTCACCCCGACCTTGGATCGCCACATGAGTAACTTCCTCTTTAAAGAATTTATCCTGTCGATAAATAACATGCCGTTTAAGTGATCCAGTTCATGCTGTATGACGATCGCCAAAATATCGGAAGCCTGAAGCTTCCTCACCTGGCCGGATATATCCAAATATTTGAGTGTGATATTCTTGTATCTATCGATATGGGCATTTACACCTGCAACGCTCAAACACCCTTCTTCTATATCACACCTCCCGCTTCTTTTAACTATCTCAGGATTTATGACAACAAGTTCATCCTTCTTATCACCGGTGACATTTATCACGGCAATCCTCTTTGAAACACCTATCTGGGGCGCTGCCAACCCTATGCCTTTTGTAAAATACATCGTATCCCACATATCCTTAATAAGCGCCTTCTCCTCATCCCCTACGACAGAGACAGGCTTCGCCTTCACTTTTAAGACCTTGCTAGGATACTTAATTATATCCCTGATAGCCATTATACCCTTAGTTATAACAATCGAGTTTTTAAGAAGATGTAAAGTATATCATAATAATAGAAAAGTGACAAACAAAATCTATCTCTACATCTTTGTCCGAAAATACTGTAAGTCAGCTTCTACCATCATCTTAACAAGTTCGTCGAATTTTACTTTTGGCTTCCATCCTAATACCTTCTTGGCCTTACTACAATCTCCCTGAAGCAGATTAACTTCTGCGGGACGATATAGATTTTTGTCCTGTATAACACATTTCTTCCAATCTAAACCGACATGACCAAAGGCGACCTCAACAAACTCCCGGACTGACTGGGTCTCGCCTGTCGCAAGGACATAGTCATCGGGCCTATCCTGCTGCAGCATCAACCACATCCCCTCAACATAGTCCGGGGCATAACCCCAATCTCTCTTCGCGTCCAGGTTCCCAAGCTTCAATTCGCTTGCCAAATTGAGCTTGATCCTTGCGGCACCCAAGCTGATCTTTCTAGTTACAAACTCAAACCCCCTGCGCGGAGATTCATGGTTAAAGAGTATGCCGTTACATGCAAAGATATTATAACTCTCTCTGTAATTTTGCGTGATGTAAAAACCTGCCGCTTTAGATACACCATAGGGTGAACGCGGATGAAAACGGGTTTTCTCATTCTGGTTTGGTGCATCGACAAGGCCGAACATCTCGCTGGAACCCGCAAAATAGAATTTGCATTTCGGTGCCCTTTCCCTTATGGCCGACAGGATGTGGAGCACTCCATTTACATTTGTGTTGATTGTAGAAAACTCATCATCGAACGAATAGCTGACAAAGCTCTGCGCGGCTAAATGGTAACATTCATCAGGCCTAACCTTTTCAACTACTCTGAAGATGCTTGGATAGCTTTCCAGCGTGCCGGAATGGAGATGAATCTTGTCTAGTATGCCTTTTATTCTCCCCAACCTGTGCTCCGGATCTTCGAAAGCAACACGCCGCACTATACCATGCACTTCATAACCCTTATCTAACAGAAATTCTGCCAGATAAGAACCATCCTGGCCTGTGATACCCGTAATCAATGCCCTTTTCATATTATAACTCCTTTTTTATTGACAATTTTCTCAATGTAACCTATTATAAACCCATAAGGAAAAGAAATATGCCCTCACCCAACCCCATAAATCTGTCACCTGAAGTAGCCGATATATACAAAAAGGCTACTGAGGCGCTCTCTAAAAAAAATTATGCCTATGCGGTAGAACTTCTGTGGCAAGTGACCTTGCTTAAAGAAGACTTTACCGAAGCCCGCCACCTACTTCATATAACAGAGAAAAAGATGGCCGAAATAACCCGTCCCGATATTACTCTTAAGCTGGTTGCCTTGACGAGATCTGGTCTCTTCCGAATTAAGGCCCTATTCTGCGAAATTCAGGGCCGCCTTCCGGAAGCGGTGATCGCTTACGAATCGGCCCTTAGGTCCGACCCCTGCAACCCTTCCATTCTACGAAAAATAGCGATATCTCTCTTCAAGAGCGGTATGTCCGAATCGGCCATAGCCCTTTTCGAGGAAGTCCTGCAAATAAAGAATGACGATCTCGTGGCTCTTAAAAAATTGGGGGCGCTCTACAAGGAAAAGGGCGACCTGCAAAGAGCCCGTTCCTGTTATGCGAATTTACTTAAACTCTCTCCTTTCGACAGAGAGTCGGAAACAGCCTTAAAGAATCTCGATGCCCTGGATGTTATAAAAGAACAGTATAAAGGCGGAGACGCCTCTGAACTTAAAGAGAGATAGGATCTACATCGACTGTTAAAAAAGCTCCTATTCCCCTTAAACCCAACACTTCCTTACGTAATACACTACATATCTTAGCAGGATCCTTTCCCTTAAGCATTATATTCCACCTATACTGTCCGCGCAACCGCACCATAGGTGATGGCGCCGGGCCAATTATCTTAACGCCTTTCTTTGTAAATACCTCCTTTAATCTATCCTTCATAATAGAGGCGGCAGCCTTGGCCTTCTCTTCTTTGCTGCTGCGCAATGTCATTTTAACTATCTTCGTAAACGGCGGAAGAGATAATTCCTTTCTGCTTAAGATCTCCTTATCATAAAACTCACCGTAGTCATGATGCAATGCGGATTTGATCGTATAGTGCTCCGGCGTGTATGTCTGTACGATAACGCTCCCTTTGTCTTCGCCACGTCCGGCTCTGCCCCCTACCTGTGTCAAGAGATCAAATGTCCTCTCGCTGGCCCTGAAGTCCGGCAGGTTGAGTGTGATGTCTGCCGATACTACGCCGACAAGTGTAACCTGCGGAAAATCGAGCCCCTTGGCAATCATTTGGGTCCCAACCAGAATATCTATATGGCCACGCTTGAATGCTCCCAGTATCCTCTCATGTGAACCGCGCTTTCGGGTAACATCCGTATCCATCCTTTCAATACGTGCCCCCGGGAAGAGTCTATGCACCTCAGATTCGACCTTCTCTGTCCCAATCCCAAAATGGCCTATATAAGACGATTCGCATTCAGGACAAATCCGCGGCGCTTCAGATCTCTTATTGCAATAATGGCATCTTAATTCATTTTGCTTGAAATGAAAGACGAGCGTAGAATCACACCTTTTACACTTCATCACAAAACCACAAGAGCGACAGCTTATAAAAGTAGAAAATCCACGGCGATTCAAAAAGAGGATGGCCTGTTTACCCTCCTTTAGTACCGTACCAAGATTTGCCTGTAAGGCGCGTGAGAATACCAACGAGCGCTTTCTGCCACCCAGCTGTTTGCACATATCGACAATCCTTACTGTCGGCATAGGCCTATTGTCTATGCGCTCGTTGAGCGTGAGAAGTTTATATCTGCCTCTTCTGGCCTCATAATAAGACTCCATTGATGGGGTCGCTGAACCGAGTATAAGCGGGCACCCGGCGATATGCGCCCTCATACGCGCCGCATCCCTGGCATTGTAGCGGGGTATATCCTCCTGTTTATATGAGGACTCATGCTCTTCATCGACTACTATAAGACCCAGCTTCCCCACCGGTGCAAATAACGCGCTTCTCGCACCGACAACGATATGGGCCTTACCTTTTTTAATAAGCTGCCACTGTTCAAAATGCTGGCCGCCGCTAAGGCGGGAGTGCAAGACCGCCACCTCTTCTTTGAAACGCGCCTTGAATCGCTCAACCGTCTGGGGTGTCAAGGATATCTCCGGTATTAAAACGATACTGAAGAGACCTCTCTTTAGCGCTCTGCCTATCGCCTGCAAGTAAACCTCTGTCTTCCCGCTCGATGTAACACCATGTAGGAGAAATACATCCTTCTTCTTATCAAACACGCTCTTATTGATAGCCTCAAGCGCAATCGATTGTTCTTTGGTAGGCACTAAATCGTTGGACGGCTCTATCTCCTCTACAAAGAGATCCTTTGTGCGCGAGGTGACTTTGGTCTTCCCCCTCTTTAGCGGTGCCGGTACGGCAGCCTCTATTGCTTCCCCCAGAGAAGAACAATAGTATTCTGAGATGCGCTCAGCCAGCTCAAGCAATTCTCCATTCAGTATGGGTTCCTCATCTATAACCGATTCTATCTCTTTAACCCTGGGGACCTCGGGCTTTGCTGCAAATCCTAAAACATAACCTATGAGGCGACGGCTGCCAAATGGCGCCCAGACACGTTTACCCACGCATATGGATTCCTGCAGCCTTTCCGGGATCGCGTAATGGAAGGTATTATTTATAGGTAATCCGAAGGCCAGCTCGACAAATTTATCTTTGCTCATTTTTTTAAAGGGATCCCCAGCTCCTTCATCACCTTCTTCATATCATCCCAGACCAATCTCTTATCGCCGGGATTACGCAATAGGTATGCCGGGTGAAAGGTGGGCATCAATCTTATTTCATGGTAATTGTAAAAATGGCCCCGCATCTTGCTTATCGAAGTCTGAGTGCGCAAAAGGGTCTGGGCCGCGAACTTCCCCAGTGCAACTATAACCTTGGGAGAGATAACCTCTATCTGGCGAAGAAGGTTCTCTTCACACGCCAGTATCTCTGTCGGCAATGGATCTCTGTTGTTAGGCGGACGGCACTTTAGTATATTCGCTATATAGACGTCACTACGCTTTAGGCCCATGGCCTCGATTATCTTGGTAAGCAATTGGCCTGCGCGCCCTACGAATGGTATCCCTTGAAGATCTTCATCCCGGCCCGGCGCCTCCCCTATAAACATAAGGTCCGCCCCTTCGCTCCCCACCCCAAAAACTAGATTGTTCCTGGATCTATACAGCTGACATCCTTTACAGAGTGCAGTCTCTATCTCGAGATTGGCCAGTCGTTCCTTCAATCCTTTTCCCGACTTTGATGAAACCCCCACCGATAGCGATAGAGATGGCAGCAGGATTTCATCTAAGCCGGCATCCCGCTCTATCTCCATATAGGTCTTTATGGCGCTTATTGCTCTTCTTAAATCTCGATTCAGTTCCATTTAAAATTTATCCTATTCTTCCAATCGCCATTTATACCTCTTCGAGAGCCAATCTGGCTATCTCCTCTGCCGCCCTCGGCTTGCTTATCTCTTCCGCGCTGCGGCGTAGTAGCTCCAGTCTTCCTTTATTGATGGTGATATCCTTTATTATCTCTGACGCCTGCTGAACATCACCGGCCATAAGGGCCGTGTTTGAGTCGACCACCACTCCGCAGTTACGCGTCTCCTGTCCCGGCACGGGCGCTATTATAACCATGGGAAGCCCCTTGGCCAACGCCTCAGAGGTCGTAAGACCGCCGGACTTGGTGATTATAACGTCGGAGGCCGACATAAGCTCATGCATATTATCAACGAAACCATATATCCTTACCATTCCATCGCTCCCCCACCTACTGACCATGCGCTCATAGAGCGCCTTATTATGGCCGCAGACCACCAGCAGTTGGAGCTTGAGATTTAATCCACTCAATGTAGCGGTCAGTTCTTCAATGGGCCCTACACCGTAGCCGCCGCTTACCACAAGGGCAGTAAAGAGGTCCTTGGCTATGCCTAATCTCGCAGCTATATCTTTTCTATCAGCGGTCTCCGCGAATACTGAGCTGACGGGTATGCCCGTAACCTTTATCTTTGACGACTCAACCCCCCAGCTCATTAAATCCTGTCGTGTCGCCTCATGGGCCACGGTAAAGAGATCCGTCTCGCACGAAACCCAGAAGGAGTGATTCCTGTAATCCGTTATGACGGTTATCAAACGCATATCGGGCCTCTTTCCTTTTTTCAATGCGCTGACAACCTCAGTAGCCAAAAAGTGTGTTGAAATCACTACGTCCGGCCTTAAAGAATTTATCAGCTTTACTAAAGCTGATGTGTTTAAATAGTTATTAATCCTTCTTATCGGCCGAACTAATGGATATAGCGGCTTCCAGTCCAGCATATAATAGAAGAATCCCCATAAAGCAGGTATCTTCTCTACCATGAATAGATAGAAATGCGGATAGGCCCACTTGAAGAAGCTATTAGTATAATCGAGCGAATCTACCAGAGTCAACTCACAAGATGAAGCATGGGTTTGGAGGGCCTTATGAATCGCAAAGGCGGCCTTTTTGTGGCCCGCTCCTGCTGTGGCATAAATAATAAGTATCTTCTTCTTGCGCGAATCAACCATTCTTTACCTCTTGTTGCAACATGAAATCGACGGCTTCCTTAAGGTCTCTCTTAATATAATCCGGCTTAACCTTCCACTCACCCACATCCATTGATCCGCTTTTACCCGAAAGGACGAGTATGGTTTTGCAGCCGATTTCCTTACCTGCCTCTATATCCGTACGACCGTCGCCTATCATATATATCTCATCGAATTTCACCTTCAAACCCGCTGCCGCCTTCTTCAATAGGCCGGTTCGCGGTTTTCTGCAATCACACTTATCCTCGTTGCGATGCGGGCAATAATTGACGGATCGTATCTTGATTCCGTATTCCGACATCTCTTTTAGCATCTTTTCATTAATCGCCCCCAGTTGAGCCGGGGTAAAATACCCCTTGTTTATACCTGCCTGATTAGAGACTATGGCTATCTCGTATCCTCTATCACTCAAACGCTTGAGCGCCCCAAGGGAACCTTCTAAGAAATGAAAATCCTCCCAGCGGGTTACATAACTATGCTCGGTCCATCCGCCGGGGTCTCTGTTTATCACGCCATCCCGGTCTATAAATATAATCTGTCTCATTGTTATATGATATCCTCCGGTGGTCCAAATGTCTTTATTGTCCGTACGGGAAACTCTCTTAAAAAGTCCGGGCTAAAGGCTTCCTCCAGGACTCTCCCGTCCATATCTTCTGCGACAGGGATGCCCAGCGCATAAAGGATAGTGGGCGTTATGTCATATACCGAAATAGATTTAAGTTCAAGCGCCCCTTTTCGGGTAATGGGCCCTGATATGATTATCGCCCCGTCGGGCTCTCCGCTGAAATGGCCTGTACCGTCTAAATTAAAACCATGATCGGAGAGGATTATAAATGTCGCATCCTCTCCGGCAGCTTTCATCAACCTGTTTATCTGATTGTCTAAATAGTCATAGTATGCGGGAATAGCCTTTGAAAAGTGTTCCGCATCTTTTTTGAATTGAGTCGAATCGGATATCGATAGAATTTCCGCCTGGTGTTTCTCTATATTCGTGGCCTGCGATAAGAACGTCCAGTAGGCATGGCAGCTGATATCCGCCCCTTCCAGATAGACCGTAAAGAGGTCCCACCGCTCTTTATCGAGTATCGCTTTAGAGATATCACAAAATGTTTTGTCCTTTGCCAGATACCATAGATCTATTTTATCGGCAAACTTTCTCTTGGGATCGATCCGCGCCGTCGTAAGGTAAAGATTCTTACGCTCCTCATCCGTCAGGTCGCCTTGCGTAACGATCATCGGCTCCACCTGGTCCATCAAATCCTCCGGATATGTCCTGTGAGGAAGAATCGATGTCTTGCGACGCAAAAAGTCGAGGGAGATCTCGTTAAATGGAAAAGCAAACCATGATATCACGCATCCATTGACTTTCTCGGCGGGCCAGCTGAATAGCCACCCCACGCTTGCCGTCCTTTTGCCGAATTCGCTGGAGATCCCCCAAACGGCCTTTACAGCCCTATCATCGGTTCGCATGGGTATTGACTTTATCAACCCTCTCTTATGTAGCACGCGTATTATACGTAGAGCGCCTGAATCTTTGGGGCAAGCCGTCTCCGTAGGCTCGCCGGGCAATGGTCGTATACCCGGCAAAATAATCTTCTGCCACCAGCATATGCCATGCTTCTCGGGTGCGACACCGGTGGCGATGGAGGTCCATATGTTGGGGCTGGAAATAGGTTTTAAAGTCGGGAGGCGTCCCCATACCCCATCTTTTTTCAACCGGCTCAAGGTTGGCAGCCTGCCCTCTCTTATAAGCGGGTCCATAATGCGCCAGTCCAGTCCATCTATCCCGAAGACGACGACTCTAGCTTTCGTCGGAAGGGCATCCCTGGAATATTGAGCTGGCCCCTCTGGCTCCTTTTGTTCAAAGGTGCCCGGTGCCACCCTGCCCTTTTGCCTTAAGCTTGTGTATATAGCAGAGATGATCAAAAATGCGAAAGAGATGCAAAGGGCAACCACAAGCAAAAATGGCGGGGGTATAATCAAAAATATGATGAATAGACCGGCCGTCGCCGCGCAGGCGAATAAGAGATAAAGCAGTTCATTTTTGGGTAGTGTCCACTTAGCAACAAAATAGAAATATCCCAGAAAACATATTATAAAATAGAAACCCCTTATCTTCTCCGGAGTTACGCCTTTTAACGCCAGCAGCCCTCCGACCAAACCGAGCAATAAGCCGTGACCTAGAAAAAAGATGCTATAGCCGGCGGCCCAATAAAGATCATATAAGATCGATTCCCGCAGGTTGAGACGCCAGCCATTCAACCCGGGCATTTGAGCGCCAACGCTCACCCCATACAAAAAACTTAGAAAGAGGCTGAAGATAATCCCTGTGAGAAATTCATCCATAAACATGCTATCGGTTTCCTTCTACTCCGGTGCGGTTATATCTGATCAGCCTTTTGTCCACATGGAGATTCCCATATGGCCGATTTTCTTTAAACCTAAACCGCGTAATTCCTGCTCAATCTGGTGGTAAAATTTGGTATTTTCCGGTAGGTGCAAAGGGGTATCGAGATTGTCGAAATCAGCAAATATAAATAAGAGACCCTTTTCATTAAGCTTATCGTAAAAAACCTTAAGCCACCTCAGCGGATCGATGATGTGCTCGAGCACGTCAAAACAGATGATGACATCGTAAGTCCGCTTATCCCGCACAAGGTCTTTTGAGTCCAGCAGGCTTACATTTAGGCCTCTCTTTTGATATCTCCATTTGGCGAAATCGGTGAGGTGGCCCAGGCAATCTACATGGGTTACATTGAAACCTTTTCCGGCAAAGGTTAGGGCATCGCGCCCGCTTCCACCGCCGAAATCCATCACATCCTTTTTACCAAAATGGAGGCTTACCGACAAAGCGGTATTTGCCCTTTTGGTAAGGTGGCGAAACTCGAAAGAGGCGCGCATCGGGCAATAGATATATTCGGGCGTATCGGCATAAAATTTTCTGACAGTTTCATCATCATTTCGCGGTTCGGACAAAAATTTCTCATCCGTCTGCACCTCGGCTTCCATCAAGCGCTTCTCTGTAACCTCTAAGGAGTCACCGGTATATTCGGATAGCTCGGTCAGGGCATCCAGCCGTCTATCTTCAAATTTATACCTCTGCAGGCGGAAGACCTCCCCCATTGAGAAGAGCTTGACCTTTTCTCTCTTTCCGCCATATTGCAGGCGGATGCTCTTTCGATAGAACCTATCTTTAAGCCTCGTCTTAAAAACCGTAAAAAAATCCGGTTCTGGTATCTTCATCTATCCCCCCGATTCATTAAATCCCTTGTTTAGGGCTGCTTGCGTTTTATCTTTATTTCCCATAATTTGGCAAAGCTCATAAATTGGTACATAAAAGCAAAGACGGCTACCAAGAACCCTATGAACCCGTCCTTATAACCCTTTTTTAAGAAGTATGTTTTGAAAAACCGGTCGTGTGCTTTTCGAAGCGCCCTGGCAAGACTCATAGATCTATTGTCCTCGGCCCATTTCTGCGCCTCGAGCGTGGTTTGCCGATTCAGGCTATCGAGAAAGTGCGCGAAATCCGGGTATCCCTTGTGTATGATATCGGACTTCATCTGGCCACAGTGGCCGTCTGAAAGTATGGCGCGTGGATGAACGCTTACTTCCTCATATTTGAATTTGTGCTTTCGAAAAAATCTAAGCTTTGAGGCGGGATACCATCCGCCATAGCGAACCCAGTAATCACCGATAAAATTTTTAAGCGGAAAAGCAAAAGCGTTATATTCCGTCCCTGACTTTAACATCTCAGCGATCTCATCGTACATCTCAGGCGAAGCCATCTCATCGGCATCGAGACTCAAGACCCACTCATTAGCGGCCTTTTGATAGGCCCAATTTCGGTGAGCACCTTCAATATTCATGCGACGGCTAAAGACCTTGTCGGTGTAACGGCGCGCTATCTCGTCCGTTCCGTCAGTTGAGAAATCATCGACGACTATTAGCTCATCCGCCCATCTGACTGACTCAAGGCATCCTGCGATATTCGGTGCCTCGTTGCGCGTTATGACCGCTACCGATACAGGAAGCTTATCACTCACAGAAGGCCCCCCTTCTTTAGCTCTCTATATATCGCTTCTGCTGTGCGCTGCGAACCTTCTTCTGTATGGTGGCATATATCGATAAATAACTCTCCCCTTCCCAGTTTTTCAAATTCAATTATTATATCGACTAGCGGAACATCTTTTTCAAAAGCCACTTCCCTCATGCCAACGGCGTACTGCACGCAGGCGGCCTTCGACAACCCCACCGCCTTCGTGAATTCACGCTCCATCACTTCCTGATTCTTCAGCATGGCATAAGCAACCCCTAAATAATAGTGTATCATAGGAAGGCCTGGTAGGCGTTCAGCAGCCTCCCATAGTACTGGAATAGAGCTGCGGGGTCGGCCATCCTGTAGATAGACGATCGCCGTCTTCAGCAACTCATGCAGCTTTCTGTCGGTGTGACACAAGGATTGAGCCGAGCTAAGCTTGCTCTTGAGAAGCGGCATAATAGTATCTGTGCGTATCTTGCTGGGGTCAAAATCTATAGATGAATACTCCAAGGTCTGATACTCCAGTACTCTGTCCTTCTGGCCGCGGCGTTCTGCCTCCAGCGCCTCCTGGTACCTGGTAGGAATATCCTCCTCCAAACTATGAGGCCAGACCTGAGTATCTGTGGGGAATGAAACGAAGATGAGCTCGCTATCGTTATTGCGGCAGATCTCAACAGCTTCTCTCAAAATATCCTTATAATTATCATAGGGCAGGATACGTTCTACCCTCTTCTGATTGCGCATTATTGCATTCCTAAGAAGTTCGCATATCTTAGAAGAGCCGAGAGGTGAACGGAAAAACCGCAATTTATCGAGGTGATTCTCCCGATCAAGCCGTCCATTATTATGGCCATTGGCCAGAATAACTATATCGGGTTTGAAGCGCGGGACGTATTCCTTGATAGACCGGATAATTATAGCCATATCATACCCGCCTACAGCAGTATTGATGACCTCGCATTTATCGCCATCTGGTGAATTTGAATTTAAGATATCCTCTAAGATCTTAGGATATGTCTTCTCATCGGGCAGCCCCACACCGAAGGTTATCGAATCACCGAAGCAGAGAATCCGTTTCGTATCTGCGGATTTTACTTCATCGAATTCAGGACTGCGGAATCCTTTCGAATTCGTCCTGGCCATAGAACCTGCAAATTCATGGCTTGCATCGGGCGAGAGTTTATAAAATACCTTTCTATCGCGCTGGTAGATTGGGTTTTCGAACTTACCGTATTTGGTAAGCCGTAGACCCAATTCAAATACAAGCAGACAGATGAGTATGCTCGACAGCGTAAGCATGATATTCTTGCTCAGGTTACCGCCGCCTGCGGCATCAGCGCGTTTTCGTTTTTTAGCGCTCATTGTCTCTTCCTTACCGTTTATGTAAATATCTCTTTTTGATCTTTGGGAAGACGACCTTCCGCGTCCTCTTGAAATCATCTAAGGTATCGTTGTCATTCCATGGCCTGCCCTTAGTCTGCAGGATATTTACCGCGATATCCTGCTCGACCATGCGCTCAACAGCGCCAAGCAGATATGTACCCATCTGCCGCGCGTTGATTATCGAACCCATAGTCTCTAAAAGTGCGGATAGCCCCCGGCCGCTGAATTTTGCCAGCCCTATGAACTCACCGAAAGCATCGCCGGTGGGTATTGACTTGTGGGCAGGTGCGGGGAGATTGGTATAGTCTGGGTGCAGAACCACCTTATCACCGCAAACACATACTTTCTCTTCATATTCATCAGGCCTCTTCTTCTCCACAACAACCACCGCATCCTTCTTGTCCTGTAAAAGATCTTTAAGGATTGCTCTATCGAAGACTATATCTCCGTAGACAACGATGAGATTCGAGCCAAATTTCTCCCGGGCCAACCATAAAGAAGCCAACATATTGGTCGTCTCAAACCATGGATTATATACCAGGTGGACCATAGTATCTTTGAGCTCTTTGCGCATCTTCTCCAACCCCTTGCCGGCTACAACAATAATATCCTCTTCCAAGATACCGCAATGCGTGAGATTATCGAGCTGGTGCTTGAGTATTGTCTGGCCGCCGCAATCGAGTAGGGACTGGTGACGGTCTGCAGTAAGGCCTCCCAATCCCCGCGCTGACCCGGCAGCGAGGATAACCGCTTGTGCGCGCCGCTTGCGGGCATTTATGATACGCCTCATAACATCGACTGTTTTTTGGGCATACTTGCCTATCGCCGTCTCCTCAGAGAGCATAAGATAATCGGCTCCCTGCGAAACTCCGCGATCTATATCACTGACTTCTGCCTTGGTTGGGGAAGAAGAATTGAGCATAGACCTTAAAAATTGGGATGCTATTATTACAGGCTTTCCGTGTTTCTGGCACCGCTTTACCACCACCTCCTGTATGGCAGGCACACGCTCCAATCCTATTGCGTTGGAGAGATCCTCTCTGTCAATCATGATCCCATCAGCCGCTTCTATGATAGAGTCGAGGTTATTTATGGCCTTCCGCGTCTCTACCTTTGCTATAATCTTTACGGGCCTTTCGTTACAATATGCCCGAACTATATCGACATCCCAATGCGTTTCTACATAAGAGACTCCTATGTAATCGATCCCATTATCAATGGCACCATCTATCAGTTCCTCATCCTTCACAGTAAGATGCCGATGCTTCTTTCTATCGCCCGGTATATCCAATATAACGGGCTTCCCTTTATATTTTGCGTCTAGCAGCTTCTTGTACTTAGAGGGGTGTCCAAAGGCGCCGTTTATCCGGATCATATCTACACCTTTAAGCCTGGGTGTGCGCCTGCTTATTGTAGCCAAAATCTTTGTCATCGCTCTCTTCCTTTCATATATTTAAGAATACTTTAATATTACACGGCTTACCTCCGGGCGCATAATTTCCACCGGAGGCATCTTATTCTGCTTAACCATATTCCTTATTATAGTACCGCTTATCTGAACCCTCTCTTTATCACCATGGCCGCATGAACTTTCAGTAACGACCCTGCTGCAGCGGCGGCAATAGAAGGGCCCCTGCAATTTTAGTGGTGTAATGCCGATATCGGGTAACTCGTCGAATATCCTGTGCGCTGCGTATTTATCATAGAATCCGCCAACGCCCGCATGGTCACGTCCGACTATGAAATGTGTGCATCCGTAATTTCTGCGGATTATGGCGTGAAAAGCTGCTTCACGCGGCCCGGCAAAGGTCATAGGGATCTCAAGACATGCCAAAATGACTTTATCTTTAGGATAGTAGTTTTTGATAAGCGCCTTGTAACCTTTTATAACAATCTCGGAGGAAAAATCGCCATCCTTGCGCCTACCCACAAAAGGATGTATGAGAAGTCCATCGACAACTTCGAGCGCAGTGCGTTGTAGATACTCGTGTGCGCGGTGAGGGGCATTACGAGTATGAAAAGCCGCTATCCTCCTCCAGCCACGCTCGGCGAACATGCGGCGCGTCTGGGACGGTTTCAGTTTATACCTGGGCCACTGCGAGAATGGCGCACGCAGCATCTTCACTTTTCCGCCCACCATGACATCGGCAAGTTGGTGCAGATGTTTTACACCGGGATGGCGCATGCTTCTGGTCCCGTAAATAGCCTCGGCAGCATGACGTCTCTTGTGAGGGTAAAGATCCTCGATATCCATCTGTGCCATTTCACTGCCGGAGGAATCGACAAGGGCCACCCTATCCCCCTTTGTGTATCTGGCAGCAACGGAACGCTTCACCGCGAGGTTTATTGGAATAGTCCATACCTGTCCATCTGCCAGACGCTTACGCTTAAGTACAGACTCGTAATCTTCTTTATTCATGAAACCATCCAAAGGCGCAAAACCACCTATGGCTATCTGCTCTACATACAGCGTGGTATCTTCTGATATCTTTATGCGAGGCAAACGACTCTTTTTCATGCCGGTTCTATCCCCAAAAGTTTATAAATCTCCGAAACCGTCCTCTCGGTGGCAGTGCCGGGTTTATAAAAATTATCTGCCGCGCAGGCGCGCCGCAATTCGCCATACCTCTCCGGGTGCCCTATAGCGTCCTCCACCGATCTTATAAGATCATCCTTTGTCTTCACTACAGGCCCCATCTTGCGCCCCCACGGCTCAAAGTCCATCATCGGCCAGTTCTCTTTAAACTTCTCCATATCGAAGTCCATGAAGATGACCGGTCGATCGAGCACGAGAAATTGCCAGATGACGCTCGAGGCATCGCTGATCATTGTGTCGCTGACATACATATACGGCACTATATCGAGATCTTTTATCTCCCTGAAATTGGGATACTTTTTAGAGATACGCGCAAATTCCTTTGCCCAATCGACAGGGCTATCGAACATATCATAGGTATCATAATGTGGTTTCATCAGAAAATTGACATCCATATTGCATATCGTATCTATAATATTGAATCCGTCGGTAAATAGGGTTGATAGTGTCGTACATGTAGGGGCGTATATAACGGTCGGTTTTCCATTGTCTATCTTCAAATCAGACTTGATCTTATTGCTGTCTAAGGACCCGTCAACGAGGCGATCCAATACCGGCATGCCTATCATAACAAACCGCGGATCGTCTTTTGAGAGGATTCCCTTTTCCACAAACTTTCTCTTCATATAATCACCGTAAATAAAGAATCTATCATATTTCTTTATCCTGGGATCTATGGATACATGCCTGAATGATGTAGTGTGAAACGTCTGCACGGCAAACCTGTTCCGGCATCCTTCGATATAATGGTAGACCGGCGTTATAAAAAGATCGAAGAAGGCCTCATTGGACGCCTTCTCGCGTATAATACGCTTTGGCGACAGGCCCCAGGACATAAAATCTTTCTCGGGGCGATTCTTGCCGGCCAGGTTCCGTCCGGTAAACCAGAAATCGAGCCGAGGATCAGCAGCAAGCCGCTCATGCACAGGCCGAAACAATACATACCAGCTCTTGCCGGAACCCGCAGCCAGGATATTCTTCTTGCCCTTATCCAGCTTTGGGCGTCTCGTTAGGATCGAGATCATTTAACAACCTCCTATAGTAGTCCTTGTACAATTCTAAAATGATACCTTTGTCTTTGGCATATCGGATCAACCGTTCTATCGTGTGTAACTGTGGGTCTTTTATTTCATTGCCTCTCATATGATGGCTTGAATCGTGCTGCAAGAAAGACCATACGAGGTCATGTTCAGCAATATAGTCCAGGTTGGCGCATAGATAGTCGTCATAGCCTTTAAAATATTCACCCTTCCAGGCCTGCACCGGAAATTCGAGGATCTCCGGAAAACCTTGGTTATCATACCAAAATGGCTGCAGATCTAACGATATGTTGGTCTGGTCATTCCGGTCACGTCCAAACGATCGAACAAAACGAACCCCTGCCTTACGGAGTATCTTCAGGAGGTCCGGCCTGTCACTCAATCCCAAATGGTGCGTATAAGGTGTTGTCAGCCCCTCTGCAGAAAGACCGAGATGGCGCTTTAGGGCACCATTGGCCTTCTTCAGCTCCCTGGATATGCGCCACTTTCCTGCGGCTTTCTTTAATTCACCTTCTATTTTGACTGGCTTGAGGTTGACATGAGAATATGTATGCTGTTGAAAATCGAATATGCCGAGTTGCTGCGCCTTTCGAAATGCCTGAGGATACTTATCGAGCACCTTTCCCACGACAAAGAGCGTTGCCGGCGCGTTAAGGCGCTTGTGAATTTCACCTGCACAGGTCAGGAAATTCTCCGCAACTCCGGCCGACTCACACTCAACATCATACCCTATCAGTAGCTTTCCTGCCATGTAGCCTCTTCAATGCCTCCCAATATTTTGCATAGGTCATGAATACATAATAGGACGAAAAAACAGACAACAGGAATCCATGCATGCCATCGCGCACCCCTCCCTGCTTAAGATATTTTTTAAAGAATACCTTTATGGGCCGAAAGAGAGCACGGGCGACCACCTTGGTCCGGGATAAAGATAAGGGATTCTCAAGCATATCCAGGACTTCCAGGTCCGTATAGCGGTTTAGCCTGCTGATATACTGATCTATAGACTCATAGCTGAAGTGGAGTATGTCACCCTTTAAACTCCCTGCCTTTCCGCTGAGCTGAAGCGCCTCATGTACCGCCTTATCGTCAAAATGCCCTGAACCATTGCGTATCAGTCTGATAGAATACCCCGGGTACCACCCGGCACCCCGGATCCATTGTCTTAAAAAATATGCCTTTCTGGGAACGTTGTAACCCTGAAAGCTATCTGTACCGTCTGTCAATACCTGTTCTATTTCGCTCTGCAGCTGGGGTGTAATCTCTTCATCTGAGGCAAGGATAAATATCCAATCCCCTTTTGCTTGATCTATGGCGAAATTCCACTGCTTGGCGTAGCCCGGCCAGGGCCTCTGCCATATCTTATCGGTATATTCCTTGCATATATCTACGGTCTTGTCCTGGCTCATCGAATCGACAATAATAATCTCATCGGCCCACTTGGCACTTTCGAGGCACCCCCTTATCAACCCCTCGCTATTATATGTAAGTACAACTACGGATAATATCGCCACTTAAATCTTCTCCGTCCTTCCCTTATTCTCCAGGGACCTCTGTGCGGCCTCAAGCACCTTTACGACCGCAAGGCCTGATTCGCCTCCGCTGCGCGGAGATCCTTTGCTCTTTATGGACTCAAGAAAATCCATGCATTCTAACTTGAGCGGTTCATCATTCGATACGCGCGGTGAATGGGTATCCCCATGTCTATAGAGAAGTTTAAATTCGCCGAAGGTGTCATAATATGGCTGCTTGGTAATCCCTTTATCATATATCTTGAGCGGTTCCTCAGGATCCAGGTCATCATAAACTATCATCTTCTTGCTGCCAACGACAACGAGACGCCTTACCTTGCAAGGATCAAGCCAACTCACATGGAAATGCGCAATTACTCCTTTTGGATATTCACAGATCAGAAAAGCGACATCCTCAATGCCTTTACAGATATGGGAAAAACCTGTTGCGCGCACAGCAACCGCTTCCTCGCTTAACAGATAGTTCACTATTGAAAGATCATGCGGGGCAAGGTCCCAAACCACATTGATATCCTGCTGGAATAGGCCCAGATTTAATCTTGACGAACTTATATAGTAGACCTCTCCTATATCACCTGACTCTATAATCTTCTTCATCTTATTAATCGCCGGTGCATATAAAAAAGTATGGCCCGCCATCAATACCCTGTCGCCTCTCTTTGCCAGCTCAATCAGATCCTTCGCCTCTTTTGTGCTGCAAGCCATCGGCTTCTCTACCAGAACATGCTTGCCGCTCAATAAGGATTCTTTTACGATAGAATAGTGTGTCCTTATAGGCGTTGAGATGCATACGGCATCTATCGATGGATCCTTGAGCAGTTCCTTGTAATCGTTTGTTGTCTCTATCCCTGGATAGAACATACGCATATGTTCCAAACGAGAGTCGTTGAGATCGCAGCAGGCCTGAGCTCTTGAATCGGAAAATTGATTGAAATTTCGTACAAGGTTGGGCCCCCAGTAACCGCACCCTATAATACCGACCCTTATCATAAGAATGACTCCTTATCGTTTCCTTTTAGATCTCTTCTTTAAGGTCGTTGCCGGATTTCCGGCAACGACTGCGCCCTGCGGCACATCTTTGGTAACGACGCTGCCGGCGCCCACCATAGCCTTCGCACCTATGACTACCGGCATTATCGTTGCGTTCGATCCTATGGCGGAACCTTTCCTTACCATTGTATGCATCAGCTTCCAACCCTTGCCTGTCTTTGGATGCTTATCATTTATAAAGACGACTCCGTGGCCTATGAATACATCATCCTCTATGGTCACACCTTCAGAGATGAATGAGTGGGATTCGATCTTACATCTTTTGCCGATACGCGCCCCCTTCTGGATCTCAATAAAAGGGCCTATCATAGTATCATCACCAACCTCGCACTCATACATATTTACAAGATTGCGCTGTGGTATCTTTACCCGTTTACCCAACTTACACTTCACTATCATTGTTTATCCCTCCAGGCTTCATCTTTAAACTGCAGTTGATAGAGTTTTTTGTAAATCCCCCCGCGAGATATGAGTTCCTCGTGCTTACCCTCATCTACTATGCAGCCATCCTCCAGGACAATTATTCTATCGGCGTTGCGCACCGTCGAAAGCCTGTGCGCTATGACGAGTACCGTACGGTTCCTCATTAACCTATTGAGCGCTTCTTGCACCAGATGCTCGGATTCCATATCCAGCTGCGACATCGCTTCATCCAAAATCAGGATAGGCGGGTTCTTCAGCACCGCCCTCGCTATCGCCAGCCTCTGCCTCTGGCCGCCGGAAACATTATGGCCTCTGTCCCCGACAACTGTGTCATAACCATTGGGCAGGCGTAGGATGAAATCGTGCGCATCGGCTATCCGTGCCGCTTCGATAACCTCTTCCCTGGCGGCGTCCGATTTTCCATATCTTATGTTCGCAAACACGGTATCGTTAAAGAGCATCGTCTCCTGCGTAACTATCCCTATCTGTTGACACAATGTTTTGCGAGAGACCGTTTTGATATCAACACCATCAAAAGAGACAGATCCTTTTGTCGGATCATAAAAACGCGGTATGAGATTTATCAACGTGGTCTTGCCCACCCCGCTAGGTCCGACTATAGCCACTATCTCACCGGCACGCACGGAGACGTTAATGTCACGTAAGATCTCTGTCTGGCCATAGCTGAAATTGACACCCTCAAGCTGTATCGCCTTTCGAAATGGCTGTAGTTCGGTTGCATCCGGCGCATCCTCTATAAGTGGTCTCTCATCAAGTATAGAGAAGATCCTTGTCACCGCAGCCAGCGCCTGCTGATTAATGACGTGAACCCTGCTCAACCTTTTTGCCGGCTTGGCAAGCGCAAGAAGACCTGCCAGAAATGCAACGAAGGCGCCCGGGCTTAAATTCCCGTATATAACCTCCTTACCGCCAAACCATAGGATAAGCCCCATGCAAGCGATACCTGCAAATTCGGTAACAGGCCGTATCGAATTCATCCTCTTTACAGACTTCATATTAAAGCGGTAATATTTATGATTTTCATTTTTGAACTTCTCAGATTCAGGATCTTCCATATTGAATGCCTTCACCACTCTGATTCCCGAGATGGTCTCCAAGAGGATGCCGGTAATATCGGCTATCTTCTCCTGGCTCCTTGTGCTTATCTTGCGCAATCTGCGCCCGATGTGTATAACCGGCAATATGATCAATGGCGCAAATACGAGAGTGACCGATACGAACCACCACGAAATCCCAAAATAGCTCCTGATCAGCAGTATACTTACAAAATAGACGATGAGCTGAACCGGTTGATAGATAAGGTCCGTAAGGCCTTCGGAGATTGCATTATTTACCACACCCGTATCGTTTATCACCCTGGACATCAGAACGCCTATTTTGTTTCTATGAAAAAAATCTAGCGAGAGAGACAACAGCTTATTATATAGAATCGCCCTTAAATCCCGTACCACCCTCATCCCTACATCCGTCATAAAATATGATTGTCCGTATATCGCGGCTTCCTTGATCGCGAAGAGCCCCATTATCCAGAATATCATATAGCCCAGCAGCTTACCGCGTTCCATTGAATTTATGGTGTCAATTAGCATGATAACGAATTGAGGGATATTGGCATTCGGGGGCGTTACGATCTCTTTGCCTGCAAGGATCTTATCGACCAAGGGTATAATCATGCCTAAGGAAATACCGTCGAACAAAGATGAAATCAGCATAAGCCCTATCGCCAGAATAAGGATGGGCAAATTATGCCTTACCAGCTTGATCAATCTTAAATAATTTCGCATCGTGTCCGGCCCTCTCTTAACATGTTATTAAACAACCGCTTCCTTATATACCCTGAGTGTCTCCTCGGCGGTCTTGCGCCAGCTGAAGACCTCAGCCCTATCCTTTCCCTTCTTTATCAAATCACCTCTAAGCGCCTCATCCGTGCAGACCCTTGAAATGGCTGAAACAAAACCATTCACGTCTTCCGGCTCTACTAATATAGCAGCATCACCCACTACTTCCGGTACAGAGCTGGCATTGGAAGCAACCACCGGGACACCGCAAGACATGGCCTCTAATATGGGTAGCCCAAACCCTTCATACCTGGAGGGAAAAGCGAGTGCTGTGGCACCGGAGAGTATCTTGTTGAAATCGGGGCGTGATATATGGCCGGTAACCGTTATCATCTTTTCTATGTTAAGTCCGCGTGCAAGTTCCATCAGGGAATTGTACAAAGAACCCTCTTCACCTTTTGACCCGACCAAAACGAGCTTGATATCAATGGGCTTTCGCTCCAGCAAGAGACTGAAAGCCTTCAGTAAGGTAACTATATTCCTGCGAGGCTGTATCAGATCGCCAACATGAAGTATATATGGTCTTCTGATCTTGTGATGACACAAACATTCATCTATTGCGTCAGGGTCATCCACCCTTTTAATGTTGGAGCCGAGATATGTCACACTCACCTTGTCAGGCCTAATCTTTAGGAGTTCTACTATATCTTTTTTGGAGCTCTCAGATATCGTTATGACCTTTTTGGCCCAACGGGCAGCGCACCATTGTTGCGCCTTATATTTCATCTCTTTCTTCAACCCCTTAAATACCTCCGGAACCTTCCAGGGTATCAGGTCGCAGATCGTTACCACAGTCGGCACCCGCGTTAAAAGCGGTACCGCATTATTCCATACTGCGTGATAGACATCTATCGATCGCCCCCTCAACCGTGATGGTAATAAAAACTGCGCCCACCGCTTTCGGCTGTTCTGGCCGAATATATCGACGTCTAGGCCGCGCACGGCTTCTTCATAACACCGGTTTATCGGCTTATCGCCAAATAGGGATATCTGGATCTGATCTGTCTTTCGATATTCCCTGATCAGATTAATCAGATATGTCGCTATGCCGCTTTGTGGATGAGCGAGTATGCGTGCATCCAACCCGACCTTCATATCAACTTCCTTTTTTTTGCTTCTTCAATTATAGTTTTTGCCCGATCCTCATATGTATGGTGTGCTATCGTCCGTTCATAACCCGAACTTGCGATTTTCTCACGCTCTTTAGGATGAGTAAGATAATAGCCTACCTTTTCAAACAATTCCCTTGGCGAATTGTAAATAACGAGGTGCGTGCCATCTTCGAAGATCTGATCCAGTCCGTTGCCAACAGCGTGATTCGTAAGCAGCATCGTGCCGCAAGACATAATCTCGAAAGCCCGCATATTTATCTCACCCTTTATCGAATAATTAAACCCTATGCGTGAAGCGCTATAAACCGCGTTAAGACTACGGTAATCGCGATTTCCCAAAAATGAGCTTGGGAATCTTTCCCTGATCTCCTGAAGCAAAAACTTGCGGGGTATCCCCCCGTCATTCCCTACAAACCCGATATCATACCGTTTTTTCTGGTTCAGCTTCAGGTGGATCTCTGGATCGCAGGCAAATGGCAACCATACCAGCTTTCCGGGGAATTGGCCATCCATCTCATATATATATGGAAGGTGCGAGCAAAAGACCAGATCATATCTCTTGATAAGTTTGGTAAGGGCCTTTCGCGGGCGCTCCATGTGTGTATCACTCGCAAGGAGCATGGCGGGCTTCAGATGTTGGGGTATGTCCTCATTATATTCACCATCATCTATACGAAGATATATATCATAATCTCCCACCTTTAAGCCATCTGCCTGAGAAACCCAATAATGGCTCACCTCGTAACCTAAGCACTTAAATGCTTCGACATAATAGATCCCTGTCGTCTCTTTCCTCTTTTTATTAAAAATTATGGCTATCCGCGTCACTGATCGATCATCCTATGGTTATTTTCCCCAAAGCGTACCAGGCTCAATCTTCGCGCCATCATAATTGATGAGTTTATACCCATCCTCAGCTTCAACTATATGGAGCGCCTTCAGTCTCAGGGCTCTTGCGGAGATATCAATCCAACCCCTCTTCTTACTTGTAATTATCCACTTCAATCCACCGAAAAATCGTCTCTTAAAAAACTCTCTCATCAGTACGGGCTTAAAGAGATGCCTCTCTATCGCATATAGCCGTATCCTGTTGTGACGAGTTATAATATCGATGACATCCTCCTCAACCCTTCCCTTTATATATACCCCCACATCGATACCGTGATTGGCCATATCGAGCGATAGTCTTCTCATTCCACGCCAGCCTATTTCAGAAATACATATAGCTGACAGGTTCCCGCGCTTACCTTTCACAGGTTTAAGGGTATCTCTATAGATAACCTTCTTTTGATCTTCGCGCTCCATTATCTCCAGAGAGGCATCAACTACGTCCTGGACGGTAATATCTTTCATGCATCTATAGTCGATAGGGCATCGATTGTCTTCACACACTTTGCAACCGGGATCTTTGTGTAAAATTATGTGCCCTCTTCCATGCGGCCCCCACCGTTTTGGCCCCACACCGGGTAAATTTCTTCCAAATATGGCTACGACGGGTGTACCGACAGCTGCTGCTATGTGCATCGGCCCGCTGTCATTAGATATCAAAAGGCGGGATCTTTTAAATAGTGACGGGAGATCTTCAAGCGCAATCTTGCCGGTCAGATCTATTATCTCATGCTCAAAGATATGCCTTATACCCCTCGATTTTTTAACTGACTCCGTATCCCCTATCAACAAGACCCTCACACCTTTGGTCTTATACAGGATATCAGCTGCGGCTGCAAATCTATCCATCGGCCAAAGCTTGGCAGGATTGGTTGAGAAAGGATGCATGGCTATTAGATCATCTGTGTCAGAGATTCCATTCTCCTGGAGTAAATTCTTTATCCGAAGGCGCGATTGATCCGTCTCCGGCACAAAGATAGAGATAGCGCCCGGAGCTACCCCTATCGATCTCACCAGATCGAGATTATACTCAATTTCGTGTTTCTCACCTTTGGATTTTTCATCCTTCACCCTGTTGGTCAGCAAAAACGGCCACTTCCTATCCCATCCCAGACGGTTTGGTATCCCTGCCAAAAATATTGCAAGATTAAACGACTTAGAAGGGTTGAAGACTACAGCCAGGTCAAATCTCTCCTTTCTAAGGCTTTTGGCAAAAATGAATATCTCCTTAAGGCCTCTCATGCGCGCTCCATCAAGGACGATCACATCATCCACATCCGGATTAGATCCGACTAAATCCTTTGTCTGCGATGAGATGACCATGGTGATCTTGCTCCCCGGAAACCTTTGTTTTAGAGCCGATACGGCGGGCATGGTAAGAAGCAGGTCTCCTATCCTATCTGTCCTAAATATAATAATCTTCTTGATATTCATTATGCCGCCTTTGACAATAATTCTTTAGCTTTGTCCAATACCGCGCTGGGTGCAATCCTATCTAAACATCTATAATCACGGCAATCCGCGACCCTGAACCCTTCATAACAAGGCCTGCAGTCCACACCGCTTGCCGTCATAACGACATGTTCGTCTCCGGGTGGATAAGGCCCATATACCTTATCGTCGACAGGCCCGAATATGGAGATCGTCTTAACGTTCTGACTAACTGCCACGTGGAGTGGCCCGCCATCATTAGTTACTACCAATTTACAGCTTCCAAGCAATGCGGCGAAGCGCCCCAGATCTGTCTTGCCACAGAAGTTCTCTACACCTCCCGGTATACCGGAAGATATCTGATCGCATAATTGCCTATCTCCATCATCTCCTAAAAGCAAAATGCGAAGACCGCGCTCTCCCTTTAGCGATTTTGCTATTTCAGCGAAGTTTTTTGGGTTCCACTGTTTTCGACCGGCATCCTTCCCCCAGCTTGCGCCGCCGCCCGGGATTATACCCACTATCGTCCGGTCTTCATCCCTCCCCTTAAGTGCCAATTGTTCCGATGCCCACCTCTTATCCTCTTCCGATACCCTCATCTCGATCTCGGACCCGTGCGGTTTTATATTTAATGGCCCGAGAAGCCTAAGATAGTGCTCAACTATGTGGGACCCTCTAAAACCATCTATCCTGATGCGATCCGTAAGAAACCTGCCTCTTTTTTTGTAGTCAAAACCTATTCGGCGCTTTACGCCTAACAATTTGAGAAAGAAACCATACTGGCTTCCGAGTGACAGGTCTATGGCAAGTTCAAAATGGTCCGTCTTTACCTTAGCCAATAACGAAAGAAATTTCTTCACAAAATCCACCTTTGAACTCTTCAGAAGATCGCGATATTCGTCTTTCTCGATAACTATGATTTCATCTATATATGGGTTATGCTCAAGTATCGGCCTGGTCCGTTTATTACAAATAAAATGTATGCGCCACTGGGGATTTGCCGCCTTGATGGCGCGTATCAGCGGGGTAGTAAATAGCACATCGCCTATGCCAAAGGGGTTAACTACCAAAACTCTCTTTATTTTTTTGTCAGTTTTCATTGGAAATAATGGGTCCGCCATTCTCATTCCGCCGTTACCAATTCCCTCTTATTCAAAGCGATCCCGCGATGCTTATTCAGCTTGCGCTTGATATATCCCTTCTTCTCAAGCGCCAAGAGTTTGTCTACCGCGCCTTTATAAGAAGTTATGGAACATCCTTGCTGTATCTCACGGATATAGGGGGATTCCCTATTCTGATCCATATACTCCCTTATGAAACGATAGACTATCATCTGCTTAGCTGTGAGATTAGGTATCTTCATGCTTCCTCCCGGTTATTATTTTCTGCCCGCACATTCGTCCACATTTAGAATAACGCGTATATAAATGGGGCTACGACGGAGCTCTCTGTAAAGACTATAAGAAGGCCTAGCAATAACAACATTATTACTATTGGTGCCAACCAAAATCTCTTTCTGGTCATCATAAATTGCGCAAGTTCCTTCAGTATCTTAACCCTGCTCATAGGTTTTCCTCCTTGAATTAATCGCTTTTCAGCATCTTCTTCCAGTCCGCGCTCTCAACCCACGGCTTCATCTTCTTCTTATCCAATACAAATTGACCGATGGCAAGATAGTCGATCCCGGAGCGCATAAAACATCTATAAGCCTCCTCCGGAGTACAGACCACCGGCTCACCTCGCAAGTTAAAGGAGGTGTTGACAATCACGCCTACACCCGTATATGAGCGAAACCGCTCTATCAACCCGTGATATAGCCTGTTCTGCTCTTTCGTAACAGTCTGTATCCTCGCCGACCCATTTACGTGTGTAATGGCCGGCATGGGCGGCGCCTCTTTTCGTACCTGTGCCGTAAGGAGCATGAAAGGGCTCGGTCTCTCCAATTCAAAAATGTTGTGGCACTCAGTTTCCAAGACAGTCGGAGCAAAAGGCCTGAACTCCTCCCTGAACTTTATCTTGCTATTTAAGATATACTTCATATCCGGCTTGCGTGGATCTGCCAAAATCGATCTTGCGCCCAGTGCGCGGGGCCCAAACTCCATGCGCCCCTGAAACCACCCTACTACCGCTCCCTGGTTAAGCAGCCCGGCGACTTTATCCAGCAACCCGTCCTCGTCATGTTCGGTAAAATCTATATCCTCTCCCTCCAGATAACCACATATCTCATCGGTAGAGAAGTCCGGGCCTAAATAGACATCCTGCATAACAGATTCTCTCTTCTTACCCAGAAGCGTGTGGTAAACATAGGCCGCGGCGCCCACCGCACCTCCGGCATCTCCTGCGGCCGGTTGAATAAAGATATTTTTGAATGGCCCCTCCCTTAAAACTCTCCCGTTTGCAACACAATTTAAAGCAACTCCTCCGGCCATGCAAAGGTTATCCATGCCGGTCAGTTCGTGTATAAAATGTGCCATCTTAAGCACGATCTCTTCGGTGACTTTTTGGATGCTTGCCGCAACGTCCTTATGAAAGACTTCCAATGGCTCTTCAGGCTTTCTTGTCTTTCTGCCAAATAACTTCTCAAACCTTTTGTTTATCATGCGCAGACCATAATCGTATGAGAAATAGTCCATCTTTACCTTAAAGCTGCCATCCCCCTTCACCCTTACCAGTTTTTCCATAATAAGGTCGTAGTATATGGGCTTCCCATATGGCGCTAAACCCATGACCTTGTATTCCGCGCTGTTTACCCTGAAACCCAGGTAGTAAGTAAATGCTGTATAAAGAAGCCCGAGGGAGTGTGGAAAATGCATCTCCTTGAGTATCTTTATGTCGTTTCCCTCACCCTTACCGCAGGTCGCGGTCGCCCACTCGCCAACCCCATCTACTGTTAATATCGCCGCTTCCTTAAAAGGTGATACCAGAAAAGCGCTGGCTGCGTGTGAAAGATGGTGCTCAAGAAAGAGAATTTCGCCCCTGTAGTTGAGTTCCTTCTGTATTATGTGCTCCGTCCATATCTTCCGTTTGATCCATAAAGGCATTGCCTTTAGAAATGATGAGAACGACTTCGGCCATGTAGCTACATAAGTCTTGAGTATGCGCTCAAACTTCACAAATGGCTTATCATAAAATACTATGTGTTCTAAGTCGTCAACTGTAATTGCTGCTCTTTTTAAGCAATAGGCTATAGCATTCGAAGGAAACTCTGAATCGTGTTTCTTTCGTGTAAAACGCTCTTCCTGCGCAGCCGCTACCACCTCACCATCGACTATTAATGCAGCTGCTGCGTCATGATAAAAACATGAAATACCCAAAATGCGCATAACCTAAACCCT
>JABMSB010000051.1 GCA_013202205.1 Candidatus Omnitrophota bacterium | reverse complement strand
TTTAAGTATTTTGCGACCAGCGCCAGGTGGTAATCCTGTATAAAGATAAAGGCCTTGTTCTTTCCGATCTCCTCTATCACAGCATCTGCAAATTTCTTATTAACCTTGGCATAGATCTCCCAGTCACTCTTGCGAAAGGTGGGGCGTTCGAATGCCGTATGACATAAAGGCCATATTGCTTCATTCGAATAGCCGGAATAATAACCTGTCTCTTCCTCCTTGGTAAGCCATACCCTTCTGAGTGTATATAAAGGATTGTCCGGCGGAACCCTCAGCCTGCCATCAACGGCAGTGGCCTTTCGGTCAGCCTCCCCACTGCCAGAGGCGACCCAGGTACCGTTACAGACACGCATAATAGGGTCGAGTGCGGTTATGACGCCCCCTGCACCTCTCTCACAGACTACCTGGCCTTTTCTATAGACATGGACAAAAGGCTGGCGATTGGAGACGATGATAAACTTATAACCGCCCAGCTTATCTTTGACCAGCTTTTGCAAGCCAACTTTATCCCACATAGAACACCTTCCCTTGGTTAGCGTACGGAATTACAGGATGGTAGATACTGTTTATCTAATTAGTTTAATATATGATTATAATAAGGCAAGAACCAAAAAAGGGCTATCTACCCATCTTCAGATAGCACCCATCCACGAAATGCTTATCCGGATTCTCACCCTTTGCAGCCAGCTTCTTCCTTCTTAAGCGCCGCTTTTCCATTTGTGTATGCTTTATATGTGTCTGCTTTTTGCGCCCCATAATTCTTCTCCTCCTTATTGTGGGAAGGTATTTTACCATAAAAGGCGAAAAAAAGCAAGTCTTTGCATACCCATTCAATATTGACAAAATCGCCATTAAGTGCTATGATTATCCCTCACGAGGGTACCCTGATAGGCATAGAATGAGAAATATCGGTAATGTCTTGCTCAATCTTATATACCCTCTAAGGTGTCCCCTCTGCCAAAGGCCCTTATATGCGCCCGGTGAAAGTTATCTTTGCCAGCTATGTTCGTCTAAGATAAAAAGGTTAACCCTTTCTACGTGTTGGGGTTGCGCAAAACCTTTCTTTGAAAAAGAGTCCCTCTGCTTTGAATGCAAAGGCAAAAAATTTTACTACGATAAAGTCGTTGTCGCGGCAATATATGATGATATAATCAGGAGGTCTATACACCTCCTGAAATACGCGCGAAAGACGGCCTTGGCTAAACCCCTGGGCGCCCTTTTGATAGAAGCGATCTCCCGTCCGGATTGCATAGACCGAATAGATCTGGCAATACCTGTACCGCTCCATAACAGGCAATTAAGAAGAAGGGGCTTTAATCAGGCAGAGATACTAGCGCGTAGCTGTGGGCAGAGACTCGCGATACCGGTATCTACCGGGAATTTGATTAAAACCAAATCTACACTTTCGCAGAGCGATCTAAAGAGAGATGAAAGGTTCAAAAATATCGAGGGAGCATTCCTGGTCAAAAAACCCTCTGATATAAAAGGTAAAAATATACTCTTAATTGATGATGTGTTGACCACGGGGGCCACATTGAATGAGTGCGCACGTACGTTAAAACGTGCCGGTGCCGAAAAGATAATTGCTATGGCTATAGCGAGAGGTTTATAACGATGCGTATAATCAGAAATTATGTCCTTGGCGAATTCATCAAACAGTTTCTCCTATCGATGCTCGTCTTTACATTCGTCCTCGTAACAGGCAACCTTATTAAATTGGCCGACTTGGTTATAAATAAAGGTATAAATATCCTTTATATAGGATTATTCTTCCTGTATATGCTCCCGTACCTTTTAAGCTTCTCCATCCCCATGGCAGCCCTGGCGGGTACCCTCTTTACCTTCGGCCGCCTAGCCAGTGACAATGAGATAGATGCCATGCACGCAAACGGTATCAGCCTATACAGGATCATATCTCCCGTAATGCTGCTGGCCTTTATCTTAAGCCTTGCGTCCGTCCCGTTAAACGATAAAGTGTTGACGAAATCCCATCTCGCCGCTCGAAAACTCATCAAGGAGATTGGCATAAAACAACCTCTCGCCTATATGGAGCCCGGCACATTTATCAAGGCCTTCCAGGGCTATATCATCTTCATATATGAAATAGACGGTGATGAGTTCAAGAATATACGTATATATCAAACCTCCGACGATGGGCCTACCCGCACCATCGTCGCTTCAAGCGGTAAATTTATCTCGACAGAACATGATAACCTCAAGATACGCCTCACCAACGGAACGAGCGAAGAACCAAACCCCTCCAACCCGCGGAACTTCTACAAGTTGAACTTTAAGACATATACGATATCACTTAACCTGAAGAAGGACCAGATCCCCGGCAAGATAGATAAGAAACCTAAGGAGATGACGCTGGCGGAGATCAAAGAGGAGATAATAGCGCTGGGGAACTATAATATAGACGTAATGCCGCTGAGGGCCGAGTTTCACAAACGAATAGCCATCTCATTTGCCAGCTTCGTATTCGTACTTATAGGGCTGCCTCTGGCGGTAAGGGTGCGCAGGGGTGAGAGGTCTATCTGTTTCGGGGTAAGCCTTGGCATAATCATATCCTACTGGATGCTCCTGGCAGGGGCTAAGGCATTGGCGTTAAAGGGCGCACCTTTCGTCGGCCCGCTTATGTGGATTCCAAATATAGTGATGGCCGTCTGCGGCTTTCTACTGCTCAGACGGGCAGCCTCAAGATAGGAAATAAGATGAAGATAATAGACAGGTATATATTTGGTAAGTTCGTGATACCTTTTCTTTATTGCCTTGCCATGTTCATATCTCTTTATATCATAATAGACCTCTTTGGGCATCTTGATGAGATACTGAGGGAACACGTAAGTCTTAGGATCCTGATGAGCTATTACGCATCATTTATACCGTTCATATTTGTCCAGAGCGCGCCAATGTCTATGCTCCTGTCAACGATATATCTTTTGGGGGATCTCAACAGACATAACGAGATAATAGCCTTCAAGGCGAGCGGCATAAACTCATGGAAACTCATGAAGGTGATATTGTACACAGGCCTCCTCACGAGCATATTGGTCTTCGCGGTAAATGATAGGATTGTACCAAAGACATCCGCAATATCGAGTAGTATTAAACAAGACAGGATAGAAAACATAAAAAAACATGGTACGGGTAAAGCCGTAAAGGACTTGGCGCTTTATGCGGTAGGCAACAGGATAATTCTTGTGAGGTACTTCGACACAGAGAAAAATATCCTAAAAGATCTTCTGATACACCAGCACGACAGGCGTCAGAATCTTACTTATAAGGTAACTGCGGACAGCGCCACATGGAAAGACGGTAAGTGGTATGGTCGCAGCGTATCGACGCATAGGCTCGATAGCGCCGGTCGTATAATAGGTGATCCGTCATTTTACGAAAGGGCCCTTATAGAAATAGAGGAAACACCCGAGCAGCTACTTAGTCAAAGATGGTCAACGGATTTAATGACGTACGGACAACTCGCCTCCTACGTAAAGCGTTTCGGCAAAGCCAGCGCGAAGACTCAAAGAAGACTGCTCGTCGACTTGCACCACAAGATCGCCTTCCCGCTTGTAAACCTTATAATAATATTGGTTGGGGCCTCATTCGCGCTAAAGGTAAAACGTGGGGGTGCCCTCACAGGCATAGGGGTCAGTGTTATTATCGGCCTTGGATATTATGCCCTTATGGCGATAAGCCTGGCATTAGGCAAGGGCGGTATCCTGCCGCCATTCCTGGCAGCATGGCTTGCCAATATAACCTTTGGTGGTATGGGTCTCTTTATGATGCGGCGGGTTGTGTAAAAGATCTTCTGAGGGTTCAGGTCGAGGTTCTGCTAAATTATGTTGCCAATATCTTTGTGATATTATAGAGCTCTCTGTTGAGCTTGACCTTCTTTGGTGAATGTTCGCACGCTTCCTTTAGACCTACCAGCCGCACTTCATCGGCCTCTATCCCGACCATCTTATCTGTCTCACCCTTAAGGAGCGCCTCTACAGCCGCCGCGCCCATCCTCGATGCGAGCATCCTGTCTAAAGCAGAAGGGCTGCCGCCGCGCTGGACATGTCCTAAGACTGTCGCCCGAGTTTCAAAACCGGTCTTCTCCGTTATGAGGTCGGCCACCTCTTTGGCAGATGCCACGCCTTCTGAGACGATTATTATCCAGCTTATCTTGCCTCGCTTGCGGCCTGCCTTGATGTCATCGCACATTCTCTCTATGTCATATTCGGTATCCGGGACGAGTACATCTTCAGCCCCGCCGCTTAAACCTACTCGCACCGCTATGAAGGGCTGGTGCCTGCCCATAACCTCAACGACATAGATCCTCTCCATACTTGTGCAGGTATCCCTTATCTTATCTATGGCATCTAAGGCTGTCGCTACTGCCGTGTCAGCGCCTATGGTGTAATCGGAGCCACATATATCATTATCGATGGTACCGGGTATACCTATTATCCGACCGGGCCAATCTTCTTTGAAAATGTGCGCTCCCCTAAACGAACCATTTCCGCCTATTACAACAAGCCCGTCTATTTTGTGCTTCTTTAAGACTTGCGCTGCTTTCTTGCGGCCTTCGAGTGTCATAAAATCTTTACTTCTCGCGGTCTTCAGTATAGTGCCTCCCCGCGTCAGTATATTAGATACACTCGTGGCAAACATCTCTTCGAGATCGCCTTTTATCAGGCCATCATAGCCTCTGGTAACCCCGAAGACTTCCAGTTTGCGATATATTGCGCAGCGGACAACGCTTCTTATGGCAGCGTTCATGCCCGGACCGTCTCCGCCGCTGCATAGCACAGCAATTCGTCTCATATTTTATGTTCCCAACTCCCAGCTCGCCAGATACTTCTTCTGCTCTTTCGTTAATTTGTCTATCCTAACACCCAGGGAACGCAGCTTCAAAGAGGCTATCTGATCGTCTATCTTTTCCGGTACTCTATATACCTTCTTATACATATGCTTACTGCGACTCTTTAAATATTGGGAAGCAAGGGCCTGGTTCGCGAAGCTCATGTCCATTACACATGCCGGATGGCCTTCAGCCGCCGCAAGGTTTACAAGCCGCCCTTCGCCAAGTAGGTTTATCTTTCGGCCGCCACGGAGAGTGTACTCATCCACGAACTCACGCACGCGCCGTTTCTTAACTGCCAGGCCTTCAAGCGCGGGAATATCCAACTCGACATTGAAATGGCCTGCATTACATACTACAGCGCCGCTCTTCATGCGCTTAAAATGTTCACCCCGTATAACAGATGTATCGCCTGTGAGCGTAACAAAGACATCTCCGATACCGGCGGCCATCTTTATAGGCATGACGTTGTAGCCATCCATGACTGCCTCTAGCGCTTTGAGGGGATCGACTTCAACAACGATAACCTGTGCCCCCATACCCCTGGCGCGCATCGCGACGCCCCGTCCGCACCAACCATAACCGCAAACTACAAATTTGCTGCCGGCCAAAAGAATATTGGTAGCCCTGACGATCCCATCGATTGTAGCCTGCCCGGTACCATACCTGTTATCAAAGAGGTGTTTGGTATTGGCAACGTTGATGGCTATGACGGGAAATAGCA
>JABMSB010000050.1 GCA_013202205.1 Candidatus Omnitrophota bacterium | reverse complement strand
TAGTATATAGCCTTCTCGTAATCGCCTCGATCGCTGTAAGAACTTCCTATATTAAGATAATCTCCCACTCTTATGGGATCCTTTGGTTGGGCGGGTAAACCATATGTCGTATCCGTCTTTGTCAGAAATGTGAGAAATGAGATTATCAAAAACATCGCAAATAACAATGGTCCTTTTTGGCGCTTGAGCTGCTCACCTAACCAAACAAATGCATAGCTTGAGAAGAGAATAAAAAATGGAACGGTAGGCAGTCTATACCTCGCCTGAATATGGAAGAGTATAACCGAAAAAGATAGAACGAAAAAGACCAGGTGTAGTAGCCACTCACGCCTTGACAGCGATAGGAATATTCCCAGTAATGCGAATGGAACTATCAGTGAAAATGAGAATAGAGGAATTTTTAAAACGCTGGGCCATTCCTTAATAAGATAGTAATTTAAATTGGATGGGATTTCGTAGCCATTAAAAAACATTCGGGTTTTACGCAAATATATCTTTGCCATCTCGGCAGGGTAATTTTTGATCTCCCCGATAAACGATCTTGCGACAGAATATATATTATTACCGCATGATTCGACCATCTTATGATACCCGTCTGTGTAGGACAGGGTTACCCCGGTTGCATCATGGACATTGCCAACCCAAAATGGGCTATAATCAGTGGCTATAGGCGTTGTCCCATCGCCCATCTTCCAATTGTGATAAGACGCTGGTAGCATAACGACCATAACCCCAAGGATAAAAAGAAGAAGGTAGAGCGTTCTCTTTTTAACAGGGGCTTCTTTCACACCAAATAATATCCACGCACATATGAAGATAAGAAGCATATTGGGCCTGGTAAGCGTTGATAATCCTAAAATCAAGCCGGGAAGAAGCCACAAGAAAAGTCTTTTCTTGCGCTTAGCTAAAGATAATAGCAAAACCATAGCGACATTCAAAAATGTGACGAGCGATGCCCTCAATAAAATAGCATCATAAAATATAAAGATACCATAGAAGGCGGTGATAAATGCCGCCATTAAACCTACTTTTGAATTAAAAATTTCTTTCCCTGTAAAATATACCAGAAGGATGAGGAGGCTTCCTATGAAGGATTGTATAAGGCGTGCGGCAAGCGAGTTGTGTCCGAAAAATTTATATATAGTGGCTAAAAAATAAGGATAGACTAATCCGTATTTCTCCGGATCAACTGATTTCCCCCACGTGCCGTCTAAAATATCGTTTGCCGCAAGTCCGAATCTATGCTGATCGAAAACCGGGTTCTGCAGCGCATCTTCTAATAGGGGATGATCGTTGATTTGTAGGGTATATGTGATCCGTAGAGCAAGCCCGATTATAAAAATTAAACATAGTATAAGATAAGTTTTTTTCATCGACGCCTCAAGCCTACCTCTTATACTTTTTTTTGATCTACCCTGGTTAGATTTGTCAGGGTGGTGGGTAAGCTATAATTTACCGGCGACCATGAGGATGAAGACCATGACGAATAGGGCGACCGTCTCTATGATTCCGAGGACCATCAGGTAGTTGCCGAACCCCTTGCCCGTCTCCCCCATTGCATCGGCAGCAGAAGCCCCTGCCTTGCCCTGCATCCAGGCCGAGAGGCCCATCGCCATACCACCCAATATACCTGCCGCCCACATATACTGCCCCTTCTTCGCCAGCTCAAGGAGCGTATTCATAACTATCATACCGTAGATCGTCTGTGAAAGGGGCGCCCCTACGAATACGGTCAATATAAACGGGGCATTCTTATTCTGCGCGAAACATTTCTTCCATGCCCCAACAGCGGCCATGCCTGCCGCGCCCGCGCCCAAAGCAGAACCCATCGCCGCAAAGGCTAAGGCGGCCGCTATACCCAGATCCTTAAATTGTACCATTATAGTTGTTTCCATATTAATCCCCCTTGTTTTTAAATGGACTATATTCCATGCCTGACCATTCCATATTTAAGTGGCTTGAGAATTCAAGCACATTCAATCTCACACCGTGCACTAAGATAGCCATCGCGCCCAAAAGGATATTCAGCGTATGGCCGAAAAGAAGTATCAGCGCCGCCGCGAATCCCGCGAGAATGCTATTTCCTCCTACGCCGGAGGCCATCTGGTTAAAAGCGTCTGCTACCGCAACGGTTGCGGCACCTACCGCGAATAGTCGTATGTATGAGACAACGTCCGTAAAGCTGTTGACGATACGCATCAGCAGCTCCCCAACACCTGAGCCGATCCCTTTTAAGACATTCTTCCTGGGACTTGTAAATAGTATTATAAGGGCTGCGCCTGTTATAAAGAGTCCTTTGCCAAGCTCCGGGAAGACCCCTCCCAATATCAGTGACTTTGCCAGGAAATATGCTGCCCATAACATACATATCCACCCTGCCTCGGAGAGGGCCTTTACCGACGGAAGATTACGCAAAAACCGCCAGGCGTGCGCAATAGACAGATGCAACGCGCCTATAAAAAAGCATAGGGCCTGAACATTATTATTATTTCTTAAAAGCGGCAGGAGCGGTTCTACCCTTTTTGCGAGGTAGGCCTGCCCAAAGAAGGTCCCTGATAGGACTCCCCAGATCATTGCGCAGATGCTTAAGGCATACATGAGAATAAAAAGTGGTTTGGCAGTCTCTGATTTTCTGAACTTCACATGGCACACTGCATTGATAATGAAAAATACGAGCCCGTACCCGGCATCGCCTATCAACATGCCGAAAAATACCGAGAAGAATAGCAAGAACCACATGCTTATATCGACTTCTTTGTATCCGGGTATAGTATTGATAAGCTGAAAGACCGGCCTGATGATCTCTACCCAGCGCGGGTTCTTTATTAAGGTCGGTACACTGTCGTCATCGCCCGGATCTTCTACCAGTAGTCCCCACTTCTGATCCGTAGCTGTCTTCTCCAAAATTTTTATATTCTCATCGGGACAATACCCTCTTAGATATAAGAGTTTCTCGAATTGGCCCATGCCCGTAAGCGCCTGATCGAACTCTATCAAAGATTCAAGGTGTTTCTTGTACAAAAGAAGTTTTTCTTTTTGCCCTGCGAGCTCAAGGAGCCTCTTCTCTATAAGTTTTATCCTATCTTCGCGCTCCCCTCGGGAAGCCAGCATTTGGCTTAAGCTCTCCTCGGGCAGATCGAGAACCTTAAAGGGCAGTTCGACTTCTTCGTGTGATATAACGGCGCAATACCGGATATTGCCTTTTCTGAAGATCTCCTCAACAATCACTCCTTCCGGCATATTCTTAAATTGCTTGGCCGTAATCTTGCAGAGCTGTATCCGGACATTCTCATATTCTAAATCTTCTATCTCTTCCGGGCTAAAATCGCCCCAATCCTTCCACTCTTCTATATTTTGATTGACCTTCTTGAGGTTTTCTGTAACAACTTCTTTCTCATCCGTAAGAGAGATGATTTGGTCAATTAACGCCTGGGGCTCTCCCCTGACTGCCCTATTCTGGCCTTTTGTCTCTGGTAAAAATTCTATGGCCTTAAGAAGAGACTGGTATTTTAAGGTAAGTTCTCTTATATTATCACTCGCCGGGGCCTTCTGGTGCTCTATGTGCAAGACGCCGAGTCTGCCCAACTCCTTAAGGGTAGAGTCCGCGTCCTTCGACTGCACCACAACGGTCACTTTTTTCATAGGCACTATCATGAAGCGATACCTTCTAAGATCAGATTTTCGATCTTGCTCTTTGCGATTTTGGAACGCCCTACGGCATTGGTCTGCTGATCGCCGAGATAGATCCTTATAAGCCTTACGTTCTCTTTACACTCGGGGATCTTAACCTTTTCAAAGAGATTGACCCTCTGGGTCGTTATCCGCAGCTCTCTCCTTAAGATCTCAAGCTGCTCTTCTAATACCTTCTTCTCTTCCAGCAGCAAAACAAGCCGTCTGATAGTTTCTATCGCTATATCGGCCCACAGGGGAGTCGCGAATAGATCATATTCAACTTCCGCAAACTCGACACCCTCCAAAAGGGGTATATCGACGCCTGCTATATTCAGCTTCTTTCTTGCAACCTTTGTCGGCACAATCCACGAAGAGAAGCCCTCTACCGGTTCCTTCAGGACACCAGCCCATTTCTCTATCTCATCTTCTAAATTGTTGATCTCTCCTGATTTCAGGTCGACATTCTTGCGGACGCGTTGTATCTCAAGCTGCAGTTGTTGTTTTTTGAGCTGCAATATGGGCAGGTAATGCGTAAATTGCTTCAGCACATCCCTCTGTTTCTTTAGCTCACCCTTTGTAAATTTGATCTTTGCCATTCTATTATCTCTTCTTAGGCCAGAATTCCTCTATGAGCTCTGACTTTACACCTGTCTCAAACGGCTCAAAATTGTCGGACATTATCTCCCATCCCAGGTCGAGCGCTTCTTCAAGAGGTATGTTGACCGAGAGGTTCATCATCTTTTCCTCGAACGTCTTTCCGTAAGAGAGGAGCTTCGTATCCCAATCGCTCATATGGAATCCCATCGATCGTTTCTCCGTCGTAGAGCGATAGTCGGCAAAGAGTTGTATCATCCTGTTCATGACCGCCCTGTGATCTTTTCTTGTCTCGCCGTTTACGTTCTGTTTAAGACGGCTAAGTGACCCAAAGGGCTCGATCGATTTATTCCGCAAATAGAACTGCCCCTCTGTTATGTAGCCGGTATTGTCCGGTATCGGGTGCGTTACATCATCCCCGGGCATGGTCGTCACCGCCAGGGTCGTGATCGAACCTGCCGTGTCAAAATCGACCGCCTTCTCATATCGACTGGCAAGCTGGCTGTAGAGATCTCCTGGGTATCCCCTGTTGGACGGTATCTGTTCCATGGTGATAGATATCTCTTTTAATGCGTCGCAGAAGTTCGTCATGTCGGTCAATAAGACGAGTACACGTTTTCCCCCGAGCGCAAACTGCTCGGCTACGGCTAGGCTTATATCCGGGACAAGGAGACACTCGACGGTGGGATCGGATGCCGTGTGGATGAAGAATATCGATCTCGATAAAGAGCCGTGTTTCTGTAGCGTGTCGCGGAAGAAGAGATAGTCATCGTATTTAAGCCCCATGCCCCCTAAAATTATCAGGTCGACCTCCGCCTGCATGGCAATACGGGCAAGGACTTCGTTGTATGGCTCGCCCGGCACGGAAAATATGGGCAGCTTCTGGGATTCGACAAGGCTGTTGAAGATATCGATCATCGGTATCCCTGTGCGTATCATCCTGCGCGGTATTATCCTCTTGGCGGGGTTGACAGGCGGGCCGCCTATCTCTATCATATTCTCGCTAAGCTGGGGGCCGTTATCCCTTGGCAGGCCTGCGCCGTTAAATATACGCCCGATAAGATTCTCGCTAAAAGAGACCCTCATGGGGTGGCCCAAAAATCTTACCTTATCCCCCGTCGATATGCCCCTCGATCCCGCAAAGACCTGCAGATATATACGATCCCCGTCCATCCTGATTACCTGCGCGAGGGATTTGCCCGTCCTTGATGAGATTTCGGCAAGGTCCTTATAACCTATATCCTTTGCCTCGACGGTTACGACGTTGCCGGCTATCTGTACTATCCGATTATATACTTTATGCATGCTGGGCCTCTGGTAGTTCCGCTCTCTTTTCGCTAACTGAAATCTCGATCTCTTCTTCTTTTTTGTAAAATGGCTTGCTCTCCCACTCGATGGAGTTCCATTCTATAAACTTCTGTCTTAAGGCCTGGAAGAATCTTCTTGCGGTATCTTTGTTTCCGAATTTGAAACCGGACTCCATGATCTTATGGATCACGTTGAATACATACTTCTGTCTCTCCGAGACGGTGGCGGCATCGACCTCATCAAAGGCATTCTGCTGCAGATAGACCGCGTCCATAAACTCGCCTTTTAGGTAAACGATGAAGTCCGAAAGCGCTGTCCCTTCCTCGCCAACGACCTTCATCATCTGTTCTACCTCTTGGCTTCTCTTTAAGATCCGGTGCGCCGTATTGCGCTGCCCCTCATCTATAAAACTCCCGTATTTGGACCAGCTCTCGAGCGGATCTATCGCGGGATATTTTCTGGCATTGGCGCGATTGTTCGAAAGGCCATGGAAGGCGCCTACTACTTTAAGCGTTGCTTGGGTTACAGGCTCTTCAAAGTTGCCGCCTGCCGGGCTTACCGCTCCGCCGATCGTTACAGAACCGAGATCGCCGTCGTGGAGCCTGACCAATCCCGCCCTTTCATAAAAGGACGCTATCCTCGTCTCTAAGTACGCCGGGAATGCTTCTTCTCCCGGGATCTCCTCCAGCCTCCCTGACATCTCACGCATCGCCTGTGCCCAGCGTGATGTCGAGTCGGCCAGGAGCAATACGTTCAATCCCATCTGCCTATAATATTCTGCCATCGTGACTGCTGTATAGACGCTCGATTCCCTGGCCGCGACAGGCATGGAGCTTGTATTGCATATGATTATTGTCTGTTCTATTAGCGGCCTATTCGTCCTGGGGTTCTTCAACTCAGGGAATGTCCTTAGGAGCTCGACGACTTCACCCGCCCGCTCACCGCAGGCAGCTATGATGACGATATCGACCTCGGCGTGCTTGCTTATGAGCTGCTGTAAGACGGTCTTGCCGGAACCGAATGGCCCGGGAACACAGTAAGTACCGCCTAACGCGACAGGCATTAACGTATCGATAATTCTTATCTTTGTAACGAGCGGTTTTGTCGGTTTCAGTTTTTCGGCATAAGCCGTTATCGGGATCTTCACCGGCCATATCTGCTGCATTGTGGCGCTGTGCACCTTCCCGTTCTCATCGGTAAGTTCTGCTATAACATATTTAAGGTTATACTTACCCTTGCTCGTGATCTTCTTTACCTCCACCTCACCCTGCAGCCCAAAGGGCGCCATAATCGAGTGTTTGAATATGCCTTCATAGACAAATCCGAGTTTTCCCCCTGCCTTAATACGATCGCCCGCTTTAGCAGAAGGCGTAAACTCCCATTTTGTCTCATCCGGTAAGGCCTCAAGGTATACGCCGCGCTTTAAGAAGAACCCGCATTTTTCGGCGAGCTGCGGCAGCGGGTTTTGGAGCCCGTCGACTATCTGGCCCAAAAGGCCGGGGCCTAGCTCTACTGAAAGGAGTTCATCCGTAAATTCGACCTCTCCTCCTATTCTTATCTCTTTTGTATCCTCAAAGACCTGCAGCTCTGCCTTATTGCCCCTTACGCGTATAACTTCGGATTTCAGGCGTTCTTCATTGTGGAGTATATAGGCAACTTCATTCTGCACGACATAATCGTCAAAATCGGCGATTACCATATTACCGTTTATGCCGGATATCTTTCCTATCCTCTTTGAACCCTTCATGCCGTCTCCTTGGTAACCAATTCCTGTAAAACTTCCATGCCGCCTTTTGAGTTCAGCATCTCCCACCACTCTATGATCTGAAGCTGCAAAGCGTAGGTTATTAAGTGTACTATATCAAAATAGTGGCCCTTCTTGATCTCCTCTATCCTCTCCCATCTGAACTTATCGAAAGACCTCTCCACCTCGAGGGGATCTTCTTGCTCTGTCAGCCAGTGCGCGAAACCTGCCATAAAGGGATCCGGACTCTCTTCTTTGCGAATGTAAGGTGCCGGGTCTTTGCCCTTCTTTGCGGCGCGAGCCCTGGCGAGGTCGTTCCTCAGCGTCACTTCAAAAGTCTTCCACTCCCTCAAGGTCGGTGATGGGTCATCCGGATCTTCTTGCGGGGCAATGGAGACCCGTTCAAGAGTCGCCATGTCGATTGTGTTAAGGTGTTCCCGGCAGCGAATGAGAAAATCGCCGCAGGAGAAGGGTTTCATATTGCCAAATTCGAGCATCGGCAGGCTGGCTACAAGATAATAGTATTCGCTCATTTCGCTTAAGAAGGGTTATCCTTTCAATAATGTAGCAACTTCGGGGTTGAGATAGGCGCACAAAGCTTCTGTGAGGCCTTCCTGTGTAAAGTCGAAGAACGATTTTCCTTTGTCAAAGCTTATCGAAAAACCGGCAACTATGTTCTGTGACGGCTTAAACTCTATTCCTTCTTTAAGCTTATTCTGCAGTTTCGCGATAAAGGTCTCTTTGACCTTCTTTAGGTCTTCTTTCTTAAGCAATACCGTTACATCAGAGCTCTCACCACCTTTTGTAACATACGCTTTTATTAGATCTCCCAGGATATTTGAAATATCTTCCGGCGACATCGACGCGGCTGCTTCAACAGTGACGATTTTCTTGAAGATCTTTTTGATCTCTTCCTTGAGTGAGAGTATCAGGTCTCTCGATGCCTGTTTGAGTGCCGTTTCCGTCGCTGTTTTCGTCTTTTTAGCCTTCTTATTGGCATCGGTAATTATCTTCTCTGCCGCGGCCTTTGCGTCTTTTAGGATATTATCGGCCTCTTTTTTCGCCGCGGATTCTATCTCCTTGGCCTTCGCGTGCGCCTGCTGCACACCTTCTGAGTTGATCTTCTCAAGAAGTTCCTGTAATTTTTCTGCCATTGTCTCTCCTTTTAACCCAGTTCTTATATTCTGCTTCCCGGCTTCGTTATCGCTATACCTTCTTTACAAAGAGGGCAATCAGCAGGGTCGTACGTAGGTACATCTATCTTAATTAACGCTTCAAACCTTAGCCCAAAGTCAGCTTTGCCACCGCTTCGATCGACTAAAGACGCTATTCCTATTATATCCGCTCCTGCGTTTTTTGCAACCTCTATAACTTCTTTTGTAGACCCGCCTGTCGTGATTACATCTTCCACAATTAGGGCCTTCTCACCCTTAGTTATCGCGAATCCGCGCCTGAGGCGCATCTTGCCTTCTTCTCTTTCGCAAAATATGGACCGCGCGCCAAGCGCCCTTGCCATCTCATAAGAGACCACGATCCCGCCTATGGCCGGGGCTACGACAACATCTATGGTAACATCTTTGAATTTCGCGGCCAATTCAGCGCACAACTTCTGGCTATATTCGGGATATTGCAATACACGTGCGCACTGCAGATACTTTGGAGAGTGGAGGCCACTTGAGAGCCTGAAGTGGCCTTCTAATAATGCTTCTGTCTTTTTAAATAGGTCTATCATAATCCGTAATTTGTGGTGCAGGCTTAAGCCTGCACCATCCCTATCATTATGTAATCTCTTTTAAGATCTTCTCGGCGGCTTCTTTCGGATCATCCGCCTTTATTATGGGGCGGCCTACAACGATATAGTCTGCCCCTTTCTCTATTGCTTCTCTGGGCGTAGCTACTCTTCTCTGGTCATCTGTCTTTGCCCATGCGGGCCTGACACCCGGCGTGACGATCAAAAAATCCTTTCCCATGGCCTCTCTGAGTGAAGTCAGCTCCTTTGCCGAGGCAACAATACCGTTTAATCCTGCCTTTTTAGCAAGGCGCGCGAGGCTTAGGACCTGGCTCTCAACATCTTTCTTCATCGCGCCT
>JABMSB010000049.1 GCA_013202205.1 Candidatus Omnitrophota bacterium | reverse complement strand
GAGCTGGAGGAGACGGTCAACCTCTCAGAAGCTGACATAATCGTATCCGGTGGCCGCGGGATAGGCGGCCCTGAAGGATTTGGACCCCTAAAAGAACTTGCCAAGGTATTGGGCGCTGCTATAGGAGCGTCACGAAGTACCGTAGATGCAGACTGGATACCGTATTCCCATCAGGTCGGCCAGACCGGCAAGACCGTCTGTCCAAAGATATATATTGCCTGCGGCATAAGCGGGCAGATACAGCACTTGATAGGCATGCAGTCATCTGATGTAATAGTTGCCATAAATAAAGACCCCGATGCCCCCATATTCAAAGTAGCGACCTATGGAATAGTAGGGGATCTCCACCAGATAGTACCTGCCCTTACAAAGGCATTTAAAGAGTCCCTCAAGAAGTAGCCCATTCCGTTTTTGGAAATCCACAATATATTGTGCCAGTTAGGAAAAAGTAGAGGTGAGTCTCTATTTTAACCTTGACAATTTGCTCCTATATATGGCATATTAGAATAAAATAGTACCATTATAAGGATAATATTATGTATTTCAAAGAGTTAGAGCTTACGGGGTTCAAATCCTTCTCAGAGAAGACGAAGCTCAAATTCGAGCCCGGAGTCACTGCCGTTGTAGGCCCAAACGGATGCGGAAAATCGAATATCGCAGACGGAATACGGTGGGTCTTGGGTGAACAGTCACCCAAGAGCCTGCGCGGGGCGAAGATGGAAGACGTGATCTTCAATGGGACCGACACAAGAGACCCGTTGAATATGGCCGAAGTCTCCCTCACCCTCTCTAATAAAGAGAGGACCCTCCCAATAGATTATGACGAAGTCACTATTACTAGACGCCTCTTCCGCTCAGGTGAAAGCGAATACCTCCTCAATAAAAATATAGTCAGGCTTAAAGATGTACACGAACTCCTGATGGGTACAGGCGTAGGTACTGAGAGCTATTCAATAATTGAGCAGGGTAAGATGGACCTTGTTCTATCATCGAAGCCTGAGGACCGCCGTTTTATATTTGAGGAGGCAAGCGGCATAACGAGGTATAAGTCTAAAAAGAAAGAAGCCCTTCGTAAGCTCGAACACACCGAGGAGAACTTAGTCAGGATCAATGACATAATAACAGAGGTCAAACGCCAGATAAATTCCATAACACGCCAGGTAAAGAAGGCAGAGCGTTACAGAGGTTTATTTGAGGAGTTAAAAGAGCGCGACCTGCGACTGAGCTTCTTTGAGCATAACGGCATAAAGGATGAGTGTTCGAGGTGCCAGTCCGAGATTCAGGGCCTAAAGAATGCCGAGGCTGAATTGACTTCTTCAGTAAATGGACTTGAGGCGCAGATCTCCGGGTTGCGGAATGAGCTAACTAAAGTAGATATGCAGATCTCCGAGTGCCAGGCAAAGATAATGAGGATAGATGCCGATATCGGGCGTGGGCAGGACAAGAAGGATATCAATGCAGAGCGCATAAGGGAGATCCGGGAGAGATCTATACAGATCCAGAAGGAGAAAGGCGCGCTCAAAGGACGCATAGATTCGGTCGGGGAGAGCGTCGGGAAATTGCGCATAGAGTTTGGCAGTATTGATGAGAATGTGGCGCAGAAGAAGGAAAATCTCAACTTGCGTCAGGGCCAACTTAAAGGTTTTGAGGAGAATATACGCCGCAATGAGAAGGAGATAGATGGCGGCAAGCTCAAGGTCCTCGAGTGTACATCGGGCCAATCGAAGGCGCGCAATGAACTCTCCAAGCTGGGTGCAGATATACAAAATAAGAGCGCGCGCAACAGGCGCCTGAATATTGAGAAGGAGAAGGTTGGGTCGGAACTCGATGAGGTAAACGGACGCTTAGATGATATCTTAAGGGATGTAGCCGAAGCCGAGAGGATATTGGATACGCTGAAAGGACAGGGCGGGGAGCTGAAGGCCTGCCTGGAGAAGAAGGAGGCCGTTCTCGACCAGCTACAGGCTAAGATAAAAGATGCGTATTCGGACCTCTTACTTGCTGAGTCACGCCTTGAATTTCTTGAGAACCTAAAGAAACAGAGGGAAGGGTTCTCGTCGGGTGTCAAGACGATACTCAATTCTATTGAGACGGGCGAAGAATCTTTAAAGGGCGTATTGGGTGTCCTGGCAGATCTCCTTGATGTAAAGAACGGATATGAGGTGCCGGTTGAGGCCGCTTTAGGTGATAATGTGCAATCGGTATTGGTTAAGACGCGCCAGGATGCGGTTGATGCAGCAGAATTTTTGAAGGCAAAAGGCGCGGGTATGGCAACTTTTATGATTTTGGATGAATTTGCCGGCAGTACGAAAGATGAAAGCGTCATTGCGGTACTCGATCCCTCAATACACCGATTAACGACCTATGTAGACGCGGATGAGCGTACCAGGCCTATCCTAAAAGCTTTACTTAAAGATGTCTATCTCGTAGATGGCCTTGAGGAGGCACAACAGATTATGCACGGGTTTTCAAGCAACAGCCCCGGATCAGCGCCTGCATTTGTAACTCCTTTAGGTGAGATGCTTACTATCCGTTCATTAAGGGGCGGGGCAGGCCTCACAAGCGAGGATGCGAGTTTGATAGGAAGGGCGCAGCGCATTGCTTCTACTCATCAGAAGGTGGAGAAACTTAAAATCGACATTGAGCACATGGAGAAGGAGCTTGTGATAGAAAATGGCGAGTTTTCATCCCTGCAGAACGAGTTTGAGGGGCTGGAGCAGTCCCGTCATACCGAAGAGATAACCCTGGCCGATAAGAATGCAAAAGAGGCCAATACAAAGAAGGAGAAGGGGCGCCTCGATGAGGAGATGAGCCTCCTTAGCCTTGAGATAGATGAAATAAGAGATGCCATAGAAGGGATGAAGAGAAGGCGCGTAGAGCTGGAGGATGATTTAAAGCGAACAGAAGAGATGCTCCTCACCACACAAAACCTGATAACGACATCACAGGACCAGATTAAAGAGAATTCATCCCAGCGCGAAGAGATG
>JABMSB010000048.1 GCA_013202205.1 Candidatus Omnitrophota bacterium | reverse complement strand
CTTTACCGCTTTGCCTCCCAGTTTTGATCTATCGAGATTATATAGTGTTATGACGCTGAGCTGATTACGCAACTGTATGGCGATAAAGGCGCTTATAAGGATGATAGAGAAAAGGACTATCAGGATGGTAATGCGATGTTGCAGAGATATACTGACCATGATTATAACCTCCCCTGAGAAAACTAGTTTACTATAAAGAGGGGTAGGTGTCAATAGATCCCTTCAGATTTTAATTGACACCTTTTATCCCGTATGAGTATAATGGCATAGCCAAATGTATTTATGAAATAAGGAGTTAGAAGAAATGAGAAGGTTTATTTAATCATGCCGCTCACAGCTCACACAAAAAGGCCAAGTATTCATAAAAGGGGCAGAGGCCCTAAAGAGAGAGTCAGCGCCAAGAAATTTGTGTTGATCTTTCTTAAAATTGTTTATAAACCTCTCATTACACTCATTTGTGTTATAGTATTTTTTACAATTTACAATGCTACACTGGTAGACCATTCTCTGGAAAGCCTTATGATCTCACTTGAGAGTACAACAGAGGCTACTACGCTGGAAGAAGCCCAGGGGTTAGAATTTCTGATCAAATTCGCGATGATGCGCGAGGTAGTAAGTGCAAAAGACAACTCTGAGATGCTGGCCAATATGGAATTTGTTCATAACGCTCTCCACTCCGCAACTAAGGCGGACCAACTAAATGACGTGAATTTCGTTATACGCGATATGGTCAAGGATAAACAGAGTCAGAGGGGAGTATTCCTCTCCTTCCTAGACGGTATAAACCGCAGGGTTGCGAAGGGCGCACAGTTTGTGCAGAATATACCGAAGTTCATGGCTATAGCGCCCCAAATTGCGACTACCACCGTGGATGAAGAGTTATTAAGGGGAGCGATCTCTTATGAAGAAGCTGGTGATTTTGCAAAGGCCGCGGCTGTCTACGAGGATCTTTTGGAGCGTTATCCGGATTACAAGAATATTTTATTGATAAAATTACGCCTCGGTTGGGGATATCAACAATTAGGACGATACGACGAAGCTAAACGCCTCTTTGGTGAAGTGGTAAAGACTTCTTTCAATGCATCGGAGGTAGCTGCAGCGCAGCAATTAATAGGGGGTATAGATGAGTTAAAGAGTCTTGTTGGCAAAAAAGAGGCACTCCTAAAAAGAATAGAGATCCTTACGGATAAAAACGAAATCCAGGAAGCCTATTTCGCGCTGGGGAGCCTCAATGGAATGCTCTTCGATTTTATAGCTGCTGAGGAGGCATTTCAAAAATCTGCTGATATAATCCCCGGCAATATGCTTAGCTATCGTGCTCGATTCAGCATAGGATGGGTATATTATAAATTCAGATCAAAGCTCGAAGAGGCAAAGGCGATATTCGAGGAGGTAGCCAGAGCTTCTCCGGATGAAAATATGGCCATGGCCTGCGAATACCAGGTGGCAGACATACTGCAAAAACAAGGTAGGAGCAAGGAGGCAGCTGAACATTTTAGGCAGATTTCAGAAAAATATGGAGAGGAAGCGATAGGCACGCTCTCAAAGTTTAGGGAGGGGTATGCCTATCTATACGATTTGAATGATCCCGAAGCAGCCAAGAGGGTTTTCGATGCCCTTAGGGAGAAGGAACCATCATCGAACCTCGCAGTTCACTATGAGGCCAATGTGTTGCCGGCAATGGCCAAAAGAAGCGTATTGGAAGGATTTGAAGAACTTGAGGCAGGAGATTATTTAGGAGCCATCAAGACTTTTAATAAAGCTATAGAATTATACAAGGATTACGGAAGGGCGCATATAAGTTTGGGAGTTGCCTATGCAGAATTGAAGAGATTTGATATGGCTATCGCTGCTGCAGAAGAGGGCATACGGTTATCGCCCAATGATCCATATGTACTTGCCAATTTTGCATATATACATGCGTTAAATAACCAATTTGATGACGCATTATCTTATTTTAAGAAGGCACTAAAGCAAGGAGGAAGTCCGGAATTTCAGGCAACAGTCTATTTTAACATCGGGTATATAATTTTGATTAAAGGAGATCTTGATAGCGCAATGGAGAACTATAAGAAGGCAATTGAGAATAAATCAGATTTTACCGATGCGCACGTCAATCTTGGATTTGTCTATTGGCAGAAGGGAATGTATCAAGAAGCGATAGGATCCTTTGAAAAAGCGACCTATATGTCAAAAGATTCACTTGAAGCCCACTATAATCTTGGTGTTGGATATCTTATTATAGGGGAATATGAGAAGGCTGAGAGGGAATTTATAGCAGCAAAAGAGATAATGCCCAATTTTAAGGAGATAGATACGCGTTTAAGCGAGATAGCCCGCCTTAAGGCGAAATCCCAGTAATTTAAAAAAATCGCTTGCGCTACATACTTATTATGGTATAATACCCCCCTTAGATATTATTAACAGAAAATATGACAGGAGGTAGAAGTTGGAAGAGACGCAGCAGACAGTACTTATGAAACAGCTCCTTGAGGCCGGAGTCCACTTTGGGCACCAGACAAAACGCTGGAATCCCAAGATGAAGCAGTATATCTTTGGTGAGCGCAAGAAGATATATATCATAGACTTAGAGAAAACGGTCGAGCAGCTCACCAGGGCATGTAACTTTATGAAGGAGACCGCGACTCAAGGTGGTGCCATCCTATTTGTGGGTACAAAGAAGCAGGCCCAGGCCATAATCAAGG
>JABMSB010000006.1 GCA_013202205.1 Candidatus Omnitrophota bacterium | reverse complement strand
CCTTAATAGCCTCGATCCAGATTTGTATGATGCGTATTATCGGCCGAAAAGATACGGACTCTCCGACGCGCTAAAGACGATAAGGGAATCGAAGAAGAGAGGTCTCTTCGTATCCGTAAACCTGCTCGTCTTTCCCGGTATCACCGATACAGAGAGTGAATTTTCCCAAATCTCCTCCCTTATAAAAGAGACCCGGCTCGACATGATCCAGATGCGCAACCTCAATATAGACCCCGAGTTATACCTCAATTCCATTCCACCCCCAAAGAGCGCCGCTATTGGGATTGCCCCTTTTATAAGAGGGCTCAAGCGGCGTTTTCCACGGCTGATAATCGGATATTTCAACAGGCCAAGCCACCTTTTTTAAGATATGTACAACCAGCGCTTGTAACCATTTTATATATAATATGTTACAGCAAAGTGAAACGGTCACTCTTTTCGATTGACAAGGGGGGTTTCATAAGGTAATATTGTATATAGGGATATAATATAAGGCTAAAGCCAAAGGGGGATATCATGAGTAAACTGCGAAGAAGCTTTACATTGATAGAGATTATAGTAGTATTCTTTATCCTGGCTTTTGTGGCAGGGCTGATAGTTACCGGCATAGGCATGGCCCGGGGAAAGTCACAAGAGGTGGCATGCATAAACAATCTTAAGTCTATAGGGTTGGGCCTCCAATTATACTTCAATGACAATGTTCTCTATCCTGAAACACTCGATGACATCTACCCGGAATACATAGCCAGCGAAAAGAACTTCATCTGCCCGGCAGACCCTTTCCGTGACGAAACAAACCGCAATAGCTACGATGCCTTTTACGTAGAACGCGACGCGAATACGACCAGTTCCGCATATGTGGTAGGCTGTCCTTATCATGGATCCGGGGCAAAGAGCCTGAATATCTTTCAGGATAGCCGCGTAGAGGGTTTGGCGCAGATAGAAGTTAACTATATGGGTTCTCCTATTGGCCCGGGTGATGAGATGGGTACCGGTACGACTACATTCGGCGATGGCGAGAGCACGGCAAATGTAACCGGTCTTGGCCCTGGGAAAGCGGTTCTACTACAATCCTTTGAGACGAAAGATGGTGAGCTATATGTAGTCATCGAAGTAACAGGTGAGGGCAAGACAGTAAACTGCCACGTTAAGGATGGAACGAAGTTCGAAGTGGTAACACCTGCCGGTATAGCCGGTGTATTTGGTACAGATTTTACTATTACAACATCGAGCGCAAACAGTGGTAATGTCGAGGTTGCCATAAACGTAAGTGATGGAGTAGTTGCTATGCGCAGATCGATCAGGGCTACCAGGAGGGCAGCGCAGGGATTGACGAGCCAGCCAATCGTCTTGACAGAAGGTGAGAGCGTTAACTTGATAAGTGAACCCAGGTGTTCCAGGAAACACTTGCCCAAGGCGGCTAAAGATAGCGCCGAAAAGTTTAAATGGGATAAGCAGCAAAAGAAAATAAAAGATTCGAACCCGAGCAGCAGCAATAGCTCTAATAATAGCAGTAACAGAATAATCGATAAGTGGACAAATAAATTGAAAGGGAGTTCCTCAACAACAAGCAGTGATGATAATAGTGTTGATGACTACGATAGTGATGCCTATGACCCTGTCAATGACCCAACTCTTTCTTATAACGATGATCCAGCTGATTATGATGATCCAGCTCTTTACGACGATGCCACCTCTGATGATATTTACGACGGTGATCCAGATTCGGATGAGAATGCCGAGCCGGACCCTTACTATTAAACGTAGATCTCTTTTATCTATAAGGTGATCCTCTATAAATCGTGAAGACAAAATTTGTATTCATAGATAGGCAGGAATGGCTCGGCATAAAGGTCGGTATATGCGCGGCTTTGGTCGCGCTCTTATTTTTTTATCTCGGGATTCTTCATAATGTGGAAAACCTTACCGTAGATCTCCGTTTTAAGATGCGCGGGGAGGAAGGGATACATCCTGATGTAATGGTCGTAGGCATTACCCACAGGTGTATCAACGAATTGGGTAAGCTGCCCTGGCCGCGCAGCCATTATACGACACTCATAGATCGTCTCAAATCTTCAGGCGCTAAGGTAATAGTCTTCGATACATTTTTCCCCGTACCCTCATCCGACAAATCAGAAGATATCCAACTGGCACGCGCTATCCGTGAGGCAGGGAATGTCCTATTGCCGGAATTCTCACCCATCCCGCTCACCCTTGACAAGTCAAAGAGTTATTTTCTAAAGACGGAGCAATTGATAGGAAATATCCCTATCCTCGACGAAGCGGCGGTCGGGACCGGGCACATCAATGTAATTGCTGACCATGGCGGCGTCTACCGAAAGATGCCTATTGCGATAAAGTTCAGGGATAGGGTACGGTTGGCCCTGGGGCTTATGGGCGGACTTATGCATAAGGATGTGCCGCCGAAAGTTTTGGATTTAAAAGACGGCAATGTGGTCTTCGAAGGTTTGTCGATACCGCTTTACAAAAATAAGTCCATGTATATCAATTACGCCGGTATAAAGACGGCTGTTCCTTCAAGGGATATAATCAGGGGCCAGTTTCCTCAGGATCTATTTAAGGGCAAGGTGGTCATAGTAGGCCAGACAGCACAAGGCCTGCCTAATGCAGACATCCTTATGACGCCTTTTGGAGAGAGCTATGGTGTTGTTGTCCAGGCAAACGTGATGAATACCATTTTAAGTGAGAAATTTCTGCGGCCTATGGGTGCGCTCGCCCTTGTCCTTTCCATTGTGTTTGTATCCATCTTTCTTGGAGCAGCTCTCATAAAACTTTCTCCGGTTAAGGGGTTTGTCTTCGCGCTCCTCTTAGTCATAGGGATCTTTGGCGCATCGCTTGCCTTATTCGTTTATAAGCAATTGGTCGTTGAGATCATGCCGCTCTATCTTTCCACAACATTAAATTATGCGCTCACCACGATATTGAGAATGCGATATAAAGATAGGCTTATCATGGCGAAGGATGTAGAGCTTGACACGCTTCTGGAAGCAGGCCAATCAGCCGTACATCTGAACGTCGGTAAGACACAGGAAGTTATATTGAGCATTACAGCCCACGCCGTAAATGCCGATGGAGCTATTTTAAGAAGCAAAGATGAAGAGAGCGACGACCTTATGGTAAAGGCAAAATGGGGGATAGGTGAGGAGATCTTAAATAGCCCTATCTCCGGGATAGACGAAAGAATTGCCAAAGAGGCTATCGATATTAATAAATTACTCTTGATTGAAGACACAAAACATAATAAGAGGTTTAAAGACGTAAAGGATCCCCGGGCATCGTCCATTATATGCGCCCCTCTGGCTATGCACAACAAGATGATAGGGGTTCTTACGCTATATAGAAGGCCTGATGACAGAAAGGGTGGCAAAAGGGCGCGCTTTGACAACGAAGACCTCAGGTTGATATCGATACTCTCCAATCAGGGCGCGATGGCCCTTGAGAATTTCAGGTTATATAACGACGTAAAAGATCTATTCATGAACTCTATACGCTCTATAGCCGAGACTATAGATGCCAAGGACCCATATACGCGCGGCCATTCCGAACGCGTAACACAGATATCTATGGCGATCTCCGAAAAATTGGATATGACCCCAAAGGATAAGGAGAAGCTGAGGATATCAGCAATACTTCATGATGTAGGCAAGATAGGCGTAAGTGACTTCATTCTCGCGAAACCGGCGAAATTAGACGACAAGGAACAGGCAGAGGTGCGTAAACACCCTGAATTGGGCGCGCACATGATGAGCCACATCAAACAGCTTAAAGATATGATACCCGGCATAAACAGCCATCATGAGCGATACGACGGCAAAGGTTTTCCCGGAGGATTAAAGGGTGAGGAGATACCGTTTTTTGGCAGGATAATTGCAGTGGCCGACTCTTTTGACGCGATGACCTCAGACAGGCCTTACCGTAAAGCTATGGGTGACGCTGATGGTTTAATAGAGATCACACGGTGTGCCGGAACACAATTTGACCCCAAGATAACTGTTGCATTTGAAGCTGCTTTCCGGGATGGTGACTTCAGAAGGGATTCTAAAGCCGCTGGTAGGGTAGAGAACAGCTAAAAATTACCATGACAAATATACCCAGATATGATAAGCAATGCATAGAAGCGAGAGCAAAAACAATGAGAGGGTTTAAAAGATGTTAGTCCACCAGAGCTACCGCTATGAGCTAAAGCCCAACAATAAGCAGATGACCCTCCTCGCAAAACACGCAGGATGCGCAAGATTTGCCTATAACTGGGGCCTCTCCTTGCGGATAGAGGAGTATAAGCTCACAAAAAAGTCATCCAACGCCATAGCCCAGCACAAACAGCTAAACCTGCTCAAAAAGACCCAATTCCCCTGGATGTATGAGGTATCTAAGTGTGCCCCCCAAGAGGCATTAAGGGACCTGGACAAGGCATTCAACAACTTCTACAGAGGCCTGAAATCAAAAAGAAAAGTAGGACACCCGAAGTTTAGAAAAAAGAACAAAAATGACTCATTTAGGCTTACAGGCTCAATGCATGTACACACAGACTCTGTAATACTACCCAGGATAGGAATAATCCGCACAAAGGAACTCACAGACCTAAAGGGTGATATCTTATCAGCAACCGTATCTAAAGACATAGACAGATGGTTTGTATCCTTCTCTGTAGAGCGCCAAAGAAAAGAATGCAACGTGATAAAGAACCAAACCATAGGTATAGATGTCGGCTTAAACTCATTTTGTTCTCTCTCAGATGGAACTAAGATAGAATCCCCAAAACCCTTAGAACACGCATTAAAGCTACTAAAGAAAAGACAGAGACAACATTCAAAGAAGAAGAAGGGCTCACAAAACAGAAAAAGATCTACCTTATCCCTTGGCAGGCTGCACAGAAGGATCAGAAACGAACGCAAGGACTTTTTAAACAAGCTCTCAACTCACTTGGCAAAAACCAAGTCGGTGATAATAGTTGAGGACCTTAATATAAAAGGCATGCTAAAAAATCACAACCTATCAAGACAGATCGCAGATTCAGGATGGAGTCAGTTTCTAAACCAGCTCAGCTACAAATCAACATGGTATGGGTCAGAGCTCATAAAGGCACCAAGGTTTTATCCATCATCCAAGACCTGCTCTGTATGCGGTGCAGTGAGGGTGGATATGGACCTATCAGAGCGTAAGTTCATATGTGGCATGTGCGGCACCATTATAGACAGAGACCAAAACGCTGCAAGAAACCTTGCATACCTATCCCCATACCAGAATATCTGGAGTGAAGGTTCATTTCAGATAAACAATCCTACCCCAAGTTTTGGGGGAAGTTACGCCTGTGGAGATACCTCTGGCGGCGGAACGCAGAGCAATCTGCGGTCTACGAGTCATGTGTCAGTGAAGCAGGAAGCAGATACCAGATATTCCGATGGGATATCTGGGTAAATTCTGTGAAACGGCCTAAGGATTCTTAAGATCGATCATAAAGCCTGATATCTATGACCTTTCCCTCATCGAATGTCCTACGTAACTTTTTCCTTATCATCTCTTTAATATAAGACCTCGTTAAAGGAAATAACATCAGGAATCCGAAACAATCGGTCATCAGTCCGGGCGTAATAAGCAAGATGCCGCCCACCAGTATTAAGACGCCATCAAAGAGTGAATCGGCAGGCATCCTCCCGTAGTTCAGCTCCGTCTGCATGCGAAAGAGCACCTTGAGCCCTTCCAGCCTGGCCATGATAGCACCTATCATGCCGGTTACAAGTACGATCATCACCGTATTCATGGTACCTATGTGCTGGCCTACCTTGATCAGTAGCGCAAGCTCGATAAGCGGTATGGCGGTAAAGAGAACTATAAGGTAAAAAAGCATCTCAGACCTCCTTTATAAGCTAATTATAACCTATTTTATATATTGACGCAACACCCATATTTTGCTATAGTACTTTACTATTCGGGGCGTAGCGCAGCTTGGCTAGCGCGCTTGGTTCGGGACCAAGAGGTCGGCGGTTCGAATCCGCCCGCCCCGACCATACTTCGCTAGATGGGTTGGGTGATTCAGAGTAGCAGCTTCCGCCTGGCAGGCCATATAGCAGTGGCGCAGGCTTAAGCCTGCGCCACACAGAGAAGAGAGTTATGCCTACGGATACGATGAAAGGGATTAAAAAATTTGGCATTGGTACTGACATTGAAAGTATCGACCGGTTTAGAAGACTAGACCCTGCCAATAACAGCATATTTTTGAATAAAGTATTTACCAAAAATGAACTGAACTATTGTTTTTCTAAGGAAAAAGCTGCTTCCTATTTAGCCGTAAGATATGCCGGCAAAGAAGCAATTGTTAAAGCGTTGGGTGGCATGGATAAACCAAGTCTGAATTATAAGGATATAGAGATACTTAACAAAGAAAATGAAATCCCGGTAACAAGAATTAATAATAAGGATTTTCGAGACCTACGGGTATATGTCACTTTGTCTCATTGTAACGATAAAGCTATTGCTTTCGCTATCGTGATGGGGAATAATTAAGATGGATAATGTTAAAGGGATAATTTCTTCAAAAGAAGTTAGCGGCATTGCAGATTATTTTAATTTGTACAGAAGAATCAAACAGGAAGTTGAAGATAAAAAGCCACAAGGCGAAAAAAATATTAAAATTGCTATTTTATCAAGTTTTACTATTAATGGCATAAAAGAGACTCTCTTTGTAAAATGTTGGGAATTGGGCATCTCTCCGATATTTCATGTCGGCGAATATAACCAGTACGCTCAAGAAATTCTTAATAAAAACAGCGGACTCTATAAATCCGACCCTGATTTAATAATTATTTTTATAGATATCAGGACAATTATGGGGGAATACTATCTTTTGCCTTACCAAATTTCTGATGAGCAAAGAAAAGATTTGCTCGGTGAAAAGTTAAAAGAAATACAATCTTTGATCCAAAAAATAGAAGAGAACTCTTCGGCTAAAATTCTGATCCATAATTTTGAACTACCATCATACTCCCCCTTAGGCATCGTTGAAAGCAAGCAAAAGTTCGGTTTCATAGAATCTATAGAAACGCTTAATGCTGATTTAAGGAATGCCTTTAAGAATGACAGCCAAGTATTTATTTTTGACTATAATTCCTTTTGTTCAAGAATCGGAAAACAAAACATCATCGATTACAAAATGTACTATATAGCTGATATGAAATTAAATTTGCAATATGTATCCGAATTGTGCAATGAATATCTTTCATATATAAAACCCATGCTATCTCTTAGTAAAAAGTGTATAGTATTAGATCTCGATAATGTATTGTGGGGAGGGATTGTCGGGGAAGACGGTTTAGAAGGAATTAAGCTGGGCCCAACACCTGAAGGGAGACCATTTTTAGAATTCCAAAGATATCTGCTCTCTCTTTTTAATCGAGGCGTGATACTGGCAATCAATAGTAAGAATAACCTTGATGATGCGGTGAAGGTATTTCGAGAGCACCCGTATGAGCTCCTAAAAGAAGAGCATTTTGCAGCAATGCAGATAAATTGGAATGACAAGATATCAAATATGAAAGCGGTTGCAGAGGAGATAAATATAGGATTGGATAGCTTTGTGTACTTTGACGATGATAAATTGAACAGAGAGATGATCGAAAATGCATTACCTGAAGTAAAAGTTGTAGATTTGCCCGAGGACGCATCTATATATCTGAAAACTTTAATGGAATTAAATGATTTTAATTCATTTTACGTTTCTGAGGAAGACAAAAAAAGGGGCCAAATGTATGCAGGGCAAAGGAAAAGACAAAAACTTAGTAAAAGAACCATAGATATAACCGAATACCTTGCAGCTTTAGATATGGTTGTAACTATAGAAAAAGCAAATTCCTTCAATATTCCCAGGATAGCACAGCTTACACAAAAAACTAATCAATTTAATATGACTACAAAGAGATATCTGGAAGAGGATATTAAGAGATTTTCAGAGAACAAAGATTATCTGGTATCTTCAATAAAAGTTGAGGATAAATTCGGAGATAATGGAATTGTAGGGGCCGCAATAGTTAAAAAAGGGGAAGAGAGATGGATTATCGACTCATTTCTGTTAAGTTGTAGGGTGATCGGCAGAAGAGTAGAAGAAACTATGCTGGCATATATACTTGAAGAGGCAAAAGAAGAAAAAGAAAAAACTTTAATCGGCGAGTTTATTCCGACAAAGAAGAATATTCCTGCAAAAGGATTTTATAAAAGAAATGGTTTCAAGCTTGTTGAAGAAAAGGATGGTGTGGGAAAATGGGAATTCTTAATGGCAAATGAATATAAATACCCGGAATTTATTAAGGTAGATAAAAAATGAAAAAATTAAAACAGATATTATCAAAAGTTTTAGAAATCGATGAAGAGGCTATAAATGATGATACATCACCTGATAATGTTGAGGCTTGGGATTCATTCAACGGATTAATGTTAATATCTGAATTGGAAAGCGGGTTCAATATAAATTTTACAATGGATGAAGTGACATCAACTAAATGCGTAAAAGATATTATAGAAGTTTTAAAAAAACATGGAGTCAATTTATATGAAAGCAGCTGATCTCAGTTTGGCAGATATTCATGTAGGGCAAATATATCAATTTACTAAAAAGATAACTTCCGATGAAGTCTTGAAATTCGCGGATCTTACAGGAGACCTTAATCCCATACATGTAGATAAAGAGTTTGGGGAGAAAAGCCAATTCAAAAGGAATATAGTGCATGGCATGTTTGCAGGAAGTTTATTTTCAACATTGGTTGGCATCTATTGCCCCGGGAAGAATGCCCTTTATCTTTCACAGACACTTAATTTTAAATTACCAATATTTTATGATGACGACATCGCCGTTAAGGGGACAGTGACCGCAAAGAATAATGTTATAAACATAATAACGTTAAAAACAGAAATAATAAAAGATGGCAAAGTCTGTATTAATGGAGAAGCAAAAATAAAATTAATTGAGGCGCAAAAATGAATAAAACAGCAGTTGTTATTGGCGGAAGCGGAGGTATCGGTACAGCGGTATCTGAAAAGATGATACAAAAAGGCATTAAAGTGTATTCAAGTTACCAAAAAGAGAAACCTAATAACCCGGATATCAATTTTTTTAAGGTAGAAATAAATGAGATCGATTCAGTTAAAGGAGAATTTTCTAAAATACTCGATAAAGAAAAGATAGATATTATGGTCTTTTCAGTTACCGCAAAAATAGAGAATAAACAGCTGATGTCGCTTCAATGGGCGGATTATTCTAAGCATATAGATGTGCAGATAAAAGGACTTTATAATACATTTGACGCATTGAAAGAACAATTAAGGTCAAAGCATAAGACTAAATTTATCATACTATTGACTGAATATTGTGCGGGGAGACCTTCTGCTTCGCTTTCACACTACATCACGGCAAAATACGGCTTGATGGGCATGGCAAAATCTATGGCCGTCGAGCTAGCAAGGTATAATTGCACAGTCAATATGGTTTCACCCGGCATGACTTCCACCGACTTGATTTCAAATCTGCCGCCAAAATTAATCGAGATAACAGCAGCAAATAACCCTCTCAAAAGAATAGCAAAACCGGAAGATGTGGCAAACGTAGTATTGTTTCTCGCCGGAGATGAATCAGATTATATTAATGGAGCGAATATTTTTGTGAATGGCGGTGGGGTTATAGTATGAGCAAAGGAAGATCTCTTTATATCTCTGACGGATCCGAGATAACGCAGGAGGATATCGAGCAGGGCCTGATAGAGGCTGGTCTGCAAAGAGGGGATATCGTTTTAGTGCATTCTGATGTCGGGTCTTTTGGTAAGCTGGGGGAAATAAAGGATAGGGATGAATTTCTTTTTAGTCTATTAGCCGCTTTTCTGAACGTATTAGAAGAGGGCACCTTAGTTGTACCTACCCATACTTACAGTTTTTGTAAAAAAGAAGTATTTGATGTGAAACATTCAAAATCTACTGTTGGGATTTTTAGTGAATTCGTAAGAAATCAGGCATCTGCTGTCAGAAGCGATGATCCGATATTTTCTCATGCAGCCATAGGAAAAGACGCAGAAAAACTTTTGAGGGGAGTCGGCGATGATTGTTTCGGGGATGGATCTTTTTTTGACAGATTATACAAGGCCGATGGGAAGATCATAAATTTCGGAAAATTCTTTGATATAACATTCTTACACTACATAGAGAGAAAATTTGGTGTCGATTACCGCTTCGACAAAAAATTTTGCGGGGAAATTATAAAGGAAGACGGTAAAACCATAAGGAAAAATGCCACATTCTATGTAAGATACCTTCCTGAAGAAGGCAGAAATGTTGAGTATGAAATGCCTAAGCTGGGAAATGAACTTCAGAAAAGAGGATTGCTCAAGAAAGTAGAAATCGGAGATAATTTCATATTACTCTCAAAAGCAAAAGATTGTTTTAGGGTGGGTATTGAAATGCTCCAGGAGGATGATTACGCATTTCTCAAAACAGATCCAAACGAGCTTCTATTTGAAAGTTTGCCATTCCATAGCGGACTTCTCGATTCTCCGGGCAATAACGGCCTACCCGATAGCCTCCCCTTTACCATGCTATTCGATAAAGAGAGGGGATTGATAGTTCAGAAATATTCATCTCAAACAGAAGAATTCTTAAAAAAAGCATATCAAGAAGGAAACTCGATTTCAACAAGCCTGGGCCAAGGAGATTTTGGAGCCAGAAGGGCCGATGATGTACTAAGGCACATTTTATCGGCCCTCAAAGGCAATGTCAGAGAAAAATCTTTTCTTGAGGTGGGTTGTGCTGACGGATATTTGCTTCGCAAATTAAAGGATATGGGAGCCGATAAAGTATTAGGATGTGAACCTGGTCCGATGGCCATAGAAGGAAGAAAAAACCATGGTATTGAAATAGTTAATGATTTTTTTAAAATCGGATTAGTTAAAGAAAAATTTGATTGTGTATCCAGTTACTGGGTCCTTGAACATATACGGAATCCCGATGAATTCATCGATGCCCAAAAAGATGCAGTGAATGATGGAGGAATCATTTTTGTTGCGGTCCCAAACTGTGAAACAAAGCTGAGGATGGGAGATGTAGATATTATTCGTCATGAACATTGGAATTACTTTACGAGAAATAGTTTGACAAGGCTATTGCAGAGAAGTGGACTAAAAGATGTAGAATCTATTAGGGGTATGAATAATGCGATGATATACGCATGGGGAATAAAAAATTCTAAAGATCAAGAAATTCCGGAAAACGATGTTTCAGAAGAAAACCTTTTCCATAATTTTTATGGAAAATTAATGAAAAATAGAGCATTGCTCAAGCGAAGGGCAGAAGCGCTTGGAAAGCAAGGAAAAAGCCTTGGGCTTTATGGCGGCGGATTAAATATATTGGAAATTTTACCTTCTGAAATGCAACCAAGATTTTTTGATGGGGATAGCGCAAAACATGGAAAATATTTTCCTGGTTGTAAGAATGCCATAGAATCACCAAAAAAACTTTTGAGCAATAAAGTTGACGAAGTCTGGATAACAGCTACGGATTTTAATAAAGAAATCTCAGATTACCTTAAAAACGAGCTGAAAATTTCTAGCGAAATAGAATTATTTTCCATTAAAGATCATATTGAAATAACAATTTAGGTAATGATATGTATGACCTAGTCAAGAAAATGTTCCCAATTTGCAGAAGTATTACCGGCAATGGTGTACGGGAAACACTAAGAATCATCAAGGCACATATCCCCATAGAGATTTATGAGGTACCGACAGGAACAAAAGTGTTTGACTGGACGGTTCCCAGAGAGTGGAATATAAATGATGCTTATGTGATGGATAAAACCGGCAACAGGATCATTGATTTTAAAAAGAGCAATCTTCATGTTGTAGGTTATTCTGTCCCAGTTAATAAAACGGTAAATCTTTCAGAGCTTCAAGAACATTTATATTCACTTCCTGGCCAACCGGAAGCCATTCCTTATGTAGCTTCGCACTACAAGGAAAGGTGGGGGTTTTGCATTGCGCATAAAGATAGAGAACAGCTCGAAGAAGGCGAGTATAAGATTTTTATTGATAGCAAATTAAAAGATGGATCTTTAACATACGGGGAGCTTATTATTCCGGGGGAATCAGAGAAGGAAGTGCTTCTTTCAACTTATGTGTGCCATCCCTCCATGGCAAATAATGAATTGTCGGGGCCGGCTGTAACAACATTTTTAACAAAGTGGATTTTGAGCAAGCGAAGAAGATATACTTATCGTATCATATTTATTCCTGAAACGATCGGTTCTATCACTTACCTGAGTAAAAATTTGGAAGCAATGAAAAAGAATATAATCGCCGGTTTTAACGTATCTTGCGTAGGGGATGACAATGGGTATTCTTATCTTCCGACAAGAAAGGGCGATACTTACGCAGATAAGGTCGCGGTAAATATCTTATCATTCAAACACCCTGATTTTATAAGGTGGTCTTTTCTTAACAACGGAAGCGATGAGCGACAATATAATGCACCGGGAATAGATCTCCCTGTTTGTTGCGTAGCAAGAAGTAAATATGGAGCATATCCAGAATATCATACCTCATTAGATAATTTAGATTTTGTTAGTCCGGAAGGGCTTGCTGGTAGTTATGATGTGCTAAAAGAATGCCTATGCCTTATTGAAAAGAATCATATCTATAAAGTAAATTGTTTAGGAGAACCACAGCTTGGGAAAAGAGGGTTCCACCCAACAGTTACCACAAAATCTTGCGGAAATGATGCTCAAAAGATGTTGAATTTTATAGCTTATGCTGATGGGGAAAATGACTTAATAGATATTAGCAATAAGATAAATGTGCCGGTTTGGGAATTATATCCAATGATTGAAAAATTAAGGCAAGTTGATTTATTAAGTGAGATTTAATTATTACCAGGATCTTTTATTAAGTGTTTAAAATAGGTTCGCACTGCGTTTAATAGCTGCGGCCATATTACCGGTGTTATTGTGAAGAAACGTGTGCGTGTATACTATTCAGGGATGGTGCAGGGGGTCGGTTTTCGGTACACAGCCGAAAGATATGCCATATCTCTGGGGGTTAGCGGTTGGGTGAGGAATCTACCCAATGGCCAGGTTGAGGTGGTAGCTGAAGGCGAGGAAGCAGATCTGGTACTTTTACTGCAGAAGATTAAAGATGGCCCTATTAAGTCGTATATACGCAATGCCGATATACATTGGAGCCCCCATACGGGGGAATTCAGGGATTTTGCAGTAAAATTTTAGGGATGGCATGGAAAACGTCGTATTAGCCGTATCACTAAAGAAAATTTACCCCGGCCTCAGAAGGCAGCCGGTTGTTGCTCTTGGGGGGCTAGACCTCTCCATTAAGAGAGGTGAAGTATTCGGACTCCTTGGGCCTAATGGGAGCGGTAAGACGACCTTCTTAAAGCTTATTCTCGGGTTGGCATTTCCCACAAGTGGCAGGGTTATTGTACTGGAGAACTCCCCGGAATTTTTGAAGGTGCGCCGCAAGATAGGGTATCTTCCGGAGACGCCTCTATTCTATGATTTTTTGACACCGCAGCAACTACTCACCTTTTATGCAAGTTTATCCCAGGTGGATATGGCCGGGCTCTCAAAGCGCATTGATGAATCCCTCGATATAGTTGGATTGACCGATGTCCGCAAAAGGCGGATCTACGGATTTTCGAAAGGGATGCTCCAGCGCCTCGGTTTAGCAGTTGCCCTATTAAACGACCCTCAACTCCTACTTTTAGATGAGCCGGTCTTAGGGCTCGATCCGATAGGGATACGGGATGTAAAAGAGCTTATCAAGAGGTTGCGCGATCGAGGGAAGTCGATCATACTCTGCAGCCATATATTAAAAGAGGCTGAAGATGTCTGTGACCGTGTCGGTATATTATATTATGGGGAATTGATTGCTTTGGGTACTGTAGGGGACTTAAAGAGGCGATTGGGACCTGAGGCATCCTTGACGGATGTATATATCGATGCAATAGATTCCCAAAGGAAAGGACGAGATGCTCAGTAGGATATCATCTATAGCAAAACTTGTGCTCCATGAGGCGGTGCACAAAAAGATACTGATGTCGATATTCCTTTTTGGACTTATCGCGATAGGGTTCTCCACATATTTCACATACTTAACCCCCAATGAGGAGATTAAGATAATCAAAGATATCGGACTGGGTGCAATCACATTCTTCGGCATGCTCGTTGCCATATTTGGCGCAGCCACGCTAATTCCGTCGGAGATAGAGAGGCGTACGGCACCGCTTCTATTGGCAAGCCCGATCAGGCGATCTGAAGTCGTATTGGGCAAGTTCCTGGGCGCGGTTATGGTAATAGCGACCAATCTCATCTTTATGAGTGCACTCTTTTTTATCCTGCTCATCTCAAAGGAACAGATTTTTGATACGGAGCTCCTAAAGGCAATCCTGATCATATTTATGAAGAATTGTCTCCTGGCATCGGTAGCTATATTTTTCTCAACGTTCCTCTCAAGCAATCTCAATGTTGCCGCGTCATTCTCTATCTATATCATAGGTCACTTCTTAAGTTTCTTGAGCCATATCGGCGAACACGCTAAGTCGAAAGTCCTCGAATATATATTCGTAGTACTTGAGGCGCTTTTCCCAAACTTTGAGAACTTCGATATACAGAATTCTATAGTCCTGGGTACACAGGTAACCTGGATCTATATATCAAAAGTACTTCTCTATGGCTTGCTCTATTCTGCGGTAATGCTCATGGGGGCCATATTGATATTTAATAGAAGAGAGGTTTAGGAAGGGTCTGTCTTGGGAGAGATTGCATATAGCAAAAGAAAGAGATGGCAGGTTATTGTCATGCTATTCTTTATGATAGCCCTACTTGCTATATTGGTACCCCTGCAGCAGGATATTATCTACCACAGATTACAAGAAGACTTAAGAGAAGAAATCATTATACTGCCGGGCGAGTTTATGTCCAACTTTATTATATCCGGTTTTCGGGGAGTAGCAGTGGATATCTTATGGATGCGGGTAGACGAATACTGGCATACAGGCCAGCACTTCAAGATGCTTCCGCTCTTTCGGGCGATCACATTAATCCAGAGCCGTTTTATAGAGGCGTGGTCGTTGGGGGGGTGGCAACTGATATATAATATGTCCTCCCTGGCGCCGACCCGACACGAAGCCGATGAATACATAGAAGACGGTATACAATTTCTTCAAGAAGGAATATCAAAGAATAGCAGGATATATGACCTCTATTTTGAGTTGGGGTGGAGCTACTATCACAGATTAGAAGATTATGATGAGGCGATAAGATATTTTCGCATGGGAACGCGCTTCTCTCACCCACCACACCTGGATCGGCTTATAGCCCATGCATATAAGAAGAAGGGAGATCTTAGGGCGGCATACAAGGAGTGGAAGAGGTGCGAGGCCATATTTGTCGATGATGAGCACCATCAGGGGATAGTCGCCAAGCAGCTAAGTGATATAAGAAAAGAGCTGGGCATAAGATGAGATATGCGCTTATCTCCGATGTGCATGGCAATCTTGAGGCGCTTGAGGCGGTAATTGAAGCTTTGCAAAAAGAGAGGGTTGATGAATATCTCTCAACAGGAGATATAATCGGATATGGCGCAGACCCTTCAAAGTGCATTGAACGTGTAAGGGGTCTCACGGAAAAGGTGGTTTGCGGCAATCACGAATGGGCGGTAAGGGACTTAAAGTATACGGACTATTTCAACCCCTACGCAAAGGCGGCCGTATATTGGACACGCCAGATGATAAACACAGAAGAGCTCAATTACGCAAACAGCTTAAACCATCTCTTAAAAGAGAAAGATTTTACTTTAGTACACGGTACCCTGCATCGCCCGGAAGAGTTCCGTTATATGCGCGATGAACGAGAAGCGCTCATGTCATTTCGGTTACAGGATACACCCCTCTGTTTTCTGGGCCATACGCATTCTCCGGGCATATACTGGGAAAGAGAGGGCAGGATTAGTTACTCCCAGGATAAGATTGTAAAATTAGCCGAAGGGACTAAATATATAATAAACTGTGGCAGTATAGGGCAACCGAGAGATGGCAATCCAAAGGCATCTTATTGCATCTATGATGATGAAGCTAAAAAGATAGAGTTTAAAAGGATTGCTTACGACATAAAGAAGGCGCAGGATAAGATAAGGGGAGCGGGCCTACCGGACATCATAGCAGATAGGTTAGCAGAGGGAAGGTGAAAGCTTGTGAGTAAGGCTGAAGCAAAAAAAATAATAGAGAAATTGCGTGATGAGATAAGGCATCATGATCGGTTATACTATATTGACAATAAGCCCAAAATCTCAGATCACGAATATGATCGCCTGATGCGTCAGCTGATAGATCTTGAGAAGGACCACCCGGATCTCGTAACACCTGACTCGCCCACGCAGAGGGTGGGCGGTGAGCCTGTAGAGGGTTTTCCCGCAGTACGCCATATTGTCCAGATGCTCAGCATGGACAATACGTATTCTCACGATGAGCTTAAGAAATTTGATAAGAGGGTTAAGAAAGGGTTAGAGACGGAGAAGGTCGAGTATATAGTCGAGCCCAAGTATGATGGGGCAAGCATATCACTCCTCTATGAAGACGGCCTCTTCATCAAGGGTGCGACTCGCGGCAATGGCGTTCAGGGCGATGATGCCTCAGCGAATCTTAAGACGATACGTTCCATTCCTCTTAAGATGGAGATCATAAAGGGTAAAATACCCAAACGCATAGAGGTGAGGGGGGAAGTCTATATAGACATCAAAGGGTTCAATCAGGTTAACAAGGAGAAGGAGAAAGCGGATGAGGAGCCATTCGCCAATCCCCGTAATGCTGCCGCAGGTTCACTCAAATTGCTCGACCCTAAGATTGCAGCCATGCGCCACCTCAATGTATTTATATACGCTATAGGTGCCTGTGAGGGATGCGACTTCAAAACTCACGAGGAGGTTCTAGAATTTCTTAAAGAAGCAGGGTTTAACGTCAACCCCGATCACAAGAAATGTGCCACAATAGATGAGGTTATACAGTATTGTGATCAATGGGAGAAGAAGAAAGATAAGTTGCCTTATCATATCGATGGCATGGTGGCCAAGGTCAACTCCCTTAGAGCGCAGCGTTCACTGGGCGCTACAAGTAAAGCGCCTCGCTGGATGATAGCGTACAAGTTTCCCGCGGAACAAAAAGAGACACTGTTGCGTGATATAATTGTCCAGGTGGGTAGGACGGGTACACTTACACCCGTCGCTATAATGGATCCCGTAAGCGTATCTGGTTCGACTGTCTCCCGAGCCACTCTGCACAACTTCGATGAGATAGAGCGCAAGGATATCCGCATTGGTGACCACGTCATTATTGAGAAGAGTGGTGAGATAATTCCACAGGTTATAGAAGCGATAACCTCAAAGCGCACAGGCAAGGAGAAGCGGTTTAAGATACCCACCCACTGCCCTGACTGCGGTTCAAAGGTGATAAGGCTTCCGGATGAGGTAGCCTTCAGGTGCGATGATGTCTCTTGCCCCACACAGCTTAAGCAGAGGGTGCTCCACTTTGTCTCGCGCAATGCTATGGATATCGAGGGGATGGGTGACGCGGTTGTAGATCAGCTGGTCGATAAGAGGCTCATCAAAGATTACGGAGATATATACTCGCTTAAGGCATCCCAGGTAGTAAAACTTGAGAGGTTGGCAGAGAAGTCGGCCCGGAATCTGATCGACGGAATAGAAGAGTCTAAAGAGAGGGAGCTCTCGCGCTTAATATTCGGTTTAGGCATAAGGCATGTGGGGATACATGCAGCCCGTATATTGGCAGACAAGTTCGGTTCTATCGAGACGATTGGAACGCAAAAAAGAGGGGATTTAGAAGATCTCCACGAGATAGGGCCTGTTATGGCATCCTCGATCGAGAAGTTCTTCAGCTCGCAACACAATAGGACAGTATTGACTAAGCTAAAAGACGCAGGATGTAAGATGAAGGGGATGGCGAAGAAGAAGGCCAAAGGCCCCTTAGCCGGCAAGACGGTCGTCCTGACAGGGTCATTAACATCTCTATCCCGTGGTGAAACAGAGAGGCTGATCGCAGAACATGGTGGCGTGCCGTCATCATCTGTTTCAAAGAAGACAGATTTTGTTGTAGTAGGAGATAGCCCCGGGTCAAAGTTCGACAAAGCAAAAAAATTGGGTATCAAGATTATAAACGAAGAGGAGTTTAAAAAACTACTGAGATGAAAAAACTTACCCCCCTGTCATTGCGAGGAGTCCCGACGAAGTCGGGACGACGAAGCAATCTCACAATCTATATTTTGTTAATTACAAGTTTACTCTTTCAAGCAGGCTGTGATACTTTCAGGAGAAAATTCGTAAGGGAGTCTAAGACCCCAAAGAGGCAGCAGGTATACTATGATCCGCTCAGTTATATCAAGCCGCTGAATATTGAAAGCTATAAGCGAAATTATCTCTTCTGGAGGACGGCCCATGCAGAATTGGTAGAAGATCTCGGAAGCAACATGAAGCGCGACAAGCGCAACTTTCAAGATACCATAGGCAATCTAAAAAGTATGCAGAAGTTACTGATGGGTGAAAAGAGCGATTCCCTGACACCCTTGATTGCATATATTGAAAAATTCAAAAAGGATGTCGTATCAGGTAAGATACACGGAGAACCACAGTTTAAACAGGCGAGAAACAAGATCGACAAAAAGAAGCGCCAGATAATGAGGGAATTTTCCCCGAAGGCGGTAAAGGACTTTATATTGCCTGAACCGAATATACCATAAGGGGCAAAGCAGATAGATATGATAATAAGACGAGTCGTAGTAGGCCCTCTTGAGACAAATTGTTACATAGTAGGTGATGATGATACTTATGAGGCAGCTATAATAGATCCGGGTGCCGATCCAGAGGCTATCAAAGCCGAGTTAAAGTCAAGAAAACTGACACCAAAGCTTATCATAAATACCCATGGCCACGGCGACCACATAGGTGCCAACGGAGGATTCAAACTTCCTGTCTGGATCCACCGGCTCGATGCAGGGATGCTGATTGATCCGGCAAGTAATCTATCGATATCATTCGGCCTGGGTATCACTTCACGCCCGGCCTCAAAGTTGGTTGAGGAAGGGGATGAGATACCAGTCGGCAACTTAAAGCTAAAGGTGATCCATACACCCGGCCACACAGAGGGTGGGATCTCTTTAAAAGTAAATGACGTGGTCTTTACAGGCGATACGATATTTCGTGAAGGGGTGGGGAGGACAGACCTGCCTGGAGGTTCCCACCAAGAGCTTTTGCAATCGATAAAGACTAAATTGCTTAAAGAAGAAGATAGTGTAAAGTTTTATCCCGGCCACGGCCCCACAACTACCGCAGGCCACGAACGAAAAAATAACCCATGGATAACTTAATCGAAGAATTCCTAAACTATCTCTCAGTCGAGCGAGGCCTCGCAAATAATACCATCACCGCATACAGGCGAGACCTCAAGGCCTTTAGTAGCTACCTATTAAAAAAAGGCATAACGACCCCTGCCAAAGTAAAACGCGATAATATAACCTCATTCATGCTTGCTCGACGGGACAATGGGCTTTCATCCAATTCGGTTGGCAGGAGCCTTGCCGCCATCAAGGTATTCTTCAGATTCTTAGTCGCAGAGCGCATCATAAAAACCGATCCCACATCCGTAATAGATACACCAAAGATAGTGCGCCATCTTCCGGATGTCCTTACGGTAGATGAGGTCGATAAACTCCTATTAGTCCCCAATGCCCACAAGCCACGCGGTGCCCGTGACAGGGCGTTCCTTGAGTTGCTCTATGCAACCGGTATGCGTGTATCCGAACTCGTTAACCTGAGGATGGATGGGCTGAACCTCGACGTAGGATTTATTCGCTGCATAGGAAAGGGGAGTAAGGAGAGGATCGTACCGATAGGCCGAAAGGCGAAGATGTATCTAGAGAGGTACCTTAAACGGGTGAGACCTAATCTGGTAAAGCAGGGGAAACCCGATCCTGCACTATTTCTGACGCGGCTTGGCAAACACATGAGCCGTCAGGCATTCTGGAAGATGCTTAAAGAGTATGTCCGCAAGGCTCGCATAAAAAAACGGATCACACCACACACCCTGCGCCACTCATTCGCTACACACCTACTTGAGCGCGGAGCAGATCTCAGGATCGTCCAGGAGATGCTCGGCCACGCCGATATCTCCACCACACAGATCTATACCCACATCAACAAAGAACGCCTCAAATCTATCCACAAAAAATTCCACCCCCGCCCCTAAACCCAAGACGTTTCTGGTTCTAATCGGAGATCTGACCTGTTCCCAATCGGAGAAGTGTCATGTATGACAGATCTCCGATTGAGTTTGGGGCAGATCTCCGATTGAGTTGAGAAACGTCTTGGTTGTTGTTGACAAGAGTGGGGGGGATATGGTAAACTTAGTTTCTTCTATATGTACTATTTATACGTTCTATACGTAAGGTACCCTATATGGATTTAATTACCCCCAATATAAATAAGAAAATGCGGGCGATGCTCAGCAGGGATATGCTGAAGCTCCTCAAGCTTTGTGGTGCCTTGGCTGAGGAGTCTGGGTTGCGCGCTTATGTTGTAGGTGGTTTTGTAAGGGACCTACTTTTAGGCGTACGCAATCTCGATGTAGACCTGGTCATAGAGGGGGATGCGATCGAGTTCGGCCGTAAGATGGCACGCAGACTCCGCGGCAAGCTCGTTCCCTATAGCAGGTTTGGGACAGCTACTATCTATATGCATTGGCCCCCGGGAAAGAGATCACGTAAATTCAAGATCGATCTGGCAACGGCCCGTACAGAGTCGTATGAGCGCCCCGCAGCGCTGCCGAAGGTGAAATTTGGCACTATCAGGGAAGACATCTCAAGAAGGGATTTTACCATAAATGCTATGGCAGTCAGCCTTACCCGAAAAGATTTCGGTAACCTCCTCGATTTTTTTGGCGGCAAAGAGGACCTGTCGAAAAAGAAGATACGCGTTTTACATGACGCAAGCTTTGTAGATGACCCGACCCGCATCTTTAGAGCGATCCGTTTTGCCGAGAGATATCACTTTACCATAGAGAAGCATACAGAAGACCTGATAAAACATGCCGTCAACTTAAAGAGTTTTGAACATACCAGCAAAGAACGGATAAGGAATGAGATCGCGCTCCTTCTTTCGGAGGACTATCCTCTAAATGCCGTCAAAAAGATGGCTCGGTTCCACGAACTGCGTTTTATACACCCTGATATCAAGCTCGGAGCACAGATGGAGAAGGAATTTGCTGCAGCAAGACGTGCAATAAGATGGTTTAGGGGATCCCACCAGAGAGATGATCAGCGCCACTTGGATGCGTGGATCATATATTTTATGATTCTTATAAGAGGGCTCACATATCGACAGGCAAAAGTTTTATGCGATAGATTTGCCTTAAGTAAATGGGATAGACTAAGGATACTGTCATTTATTAAGGATGGTTCGAAGCTGATTAAGCGTTTAAGCAGTTCCAAGCGGCTTAAGCCGAGTGAGATCTACCGGGTCTTGAACCCGATCTCTTATGAGACGATACTGGCGATGATGGCTGTTGCAAAGACTAAACGAGTGCGCAACCGGCTGACGAACTTCATAGTAAAGTATAGTGCAGTCAAGGTCTACGTGGGAGGAGAAGATTTAAGAAAGATGGGTCTTAGGCCAGGACCAGAGTATAGAAAGTTGCTCGAGAAGTTATTGTGGGCCAAACTCGATTTATCGCTCGATACCAAAAGAGATGAAATGGTTTATCTTAAGAGGTTGATTAAGAAGTGAAGCTGGGCATATTACATCTAGATCTTATGATAGACGGCGCCAATTCCCTTAAGGCCAAACGAACGGTGCTCAAGAGTTTTAAGGACCGACTGACCAATAATTTCAATGTCTCAGTAGCCGAAGTGGATAATAACGATAAGTGGCAACGCGCATCGGTTGCGGTGGCGATGGTATCGAATGACGGCGCGCATCTCGATGGAGCATTGAGCAAGGTGATACAATTTACGGATAGGTTTCATGGGATTACCCTGCTTGATCATGAGACGGAGATGATATGAGGGGGATTTGAATGTCAGTAAATGGTAAAGACTTTTATGATTCTGCTTGGCATAAGTGGTCAGATATGAAAAAATTTGGACCAGCGTCACGGCACATAAGGCAACTTTGTCTGAAAATGATAAAGGATCTTGATTGGAGCTCTATCTTAGATGTTGGTTGCGGAGAAGCTTCATTTTTGAAATACCTGCACGAGGTTAAACCCGATGCATCATTTTCCGGAGCGGACATTGCTCAATTTTTGGTGGAAAAGAACAGCAAATCGATGCCCTTTTCTAAATTTTACGCAATAGACATAGAAAATAGTTTTTTGGGTAAAAAATATGATTTGGTAACAGCAATCGACATCATCGAACATGTCAATGATGATGTCAAGTTTTTGGGGAATGTGCACAGGATGAAAAAGAAGTATCTATTAATCTGTACCCTAATGGGCAGGATGAGGCCTATTGAAAGAGAGGTGGGGCATGTGCGCAATTACTCCGAGGGAGAGTTGCTTCACAAACTTGATATTGCGAACTTTGATATTCTATCTATAAAGAGATGGGGATTTCCTTTTTATTCTCCTTTCTATAGAAACGTGCTGCAGCATGTCCCCGAAAGCTTGAATATGGGAGAATTTGGTCTATTCAAGAGAGCAATCTCGCAACTATTATATGGTTTATTCATGCTTAATTTACCCGGCAGGGGAGATTGCATTATAGTTTTGGCAAAACCGAAATGATAATTTATGAGATCGAGATGAAATAAAAGGAGCAGCTATGTCAATAAGATCTGAGAAGGTAGCAAAGGCTATACAACGGGAGGTCTTATTATTATTACACGGGGAGTTTAGTGACCCGCGCCTCCAGTTTATTACCATTACAGAAGCAACGATAACACCCGACCTGCGTTATGCGCGCATGTTTTATACATGCCTGGGCGATGACAACGCAAAAAAGGAAGCGCGGAAGAGTTTAAGGACCGCGACTAAGCTTATCCGCCGCACTATAGGTAAGCGCATAAAACTGAAGTTCGCCCCTGAGATTGTTTTCGAGTACGATGACACGGCCGAGCAGACTGAGAGTATAAACGGAGTATTTAAAAAGATAGAAGAACAGCGAAGAAAGGCGGGGCAGGGCAATGCCGATAGATGATATCATAAAGGTCATAGAAAAGCACAAGAGTTTTTTAGTGACCGCGCATATAAATCCCGAAGGAGATGCGATAGGCAGCCAGCTGGCGATAGCGTCTTTATTAAGGCAGCTGGGCAAAGAGGTGCGCATCATCGACAACGATTCTGTCCCTGAGACACTCAAATGGCTTCCCGGGGCAAAGGAGATAGAACTTTCTAAGGATATCAAGGAGTGCAAGTTTGATGCGGCACTCGTACTCGATTCACCCAATATAGAGCGGATCGGAGATGTGGCACGATTGACAAAGGGCTCAGATATAGTTAATATTGACCACCATGTCAGCAATGAGAAGTTCGCCAAGATAAGATGGGTCGATCCACACATGAGCTCCTGTGGTGAGATGGTCTTCCATATATATAAAGCGATGAAGGAAGCAATCCCGATCGATTCGGCGATGAATATGTATATTGCTATTGCTACAGATACAGGTTCTTTCAGGTACAGTAATACCTCAGGCGATACACATAATGTGGCGGCGGAATTGATCAAGATGGGTATAAAACCTGAGGAGATATCCGAGAAGATATATGAGCAAAAAGATTTTGCAAGTGTCAAGCTTATAGGCGAGTGCGTCTCAACCGTACAGGTTACGCCGGATAAGCGCATAGCATACTTAGAGGCGAGGCGCGATATGTTCAAGCGCACCGGCAGCAGGCCCGAGGATACGGAGAATTTTATCAACTTTGCCCGGATGATAAAGGGTGTCGATGTTGCGATATTTTTCCGGGAGGCAGATGATGGCAAGACACACGTCAGTTTTCGTTCGAAAGGGAATTTCGATGTCAACACGCTCGCTACTGCCTTTGACGGTGGTGGACACAGGAAGGCATCCGGGTGCACATTGGACCTCGACTTAGAGAAGGCAAAGAAGAAGGTCTTAAAAAAGACTAAGGAGATGCTAAGTGAATAGGACAACTAATACAAAAGCGACAAAGAGTGACATAAACGGTATACTGGTGGTTGATAAACCGTCTAACATGACGAGCCACGACGTGGTGAACTATGTAAGGCGCCATTTCAAGGTGAAGAAGGTTGGCCACGCCGGTACGCTCGATCCCATGGCGACAGGTGTCCTCGTTATGTTAATCGGCAAATCGACCAAACTCTCAGAGAGGTTCACCCGCGATGATAAGGAATACGAGTCTACGCTGACGCTAGGCGCGAGGACTGTTAGCGGCGACAAGGAGGGGAAGGTTATCTCAGGCGGGGAATGGATCGACATAGACGAGGCAAAGATCAGAAGTACATTTGGTTTATTCGAAGGAGAGATAATGCAGGTGCCTCCGATGGTATCGGCAAAGAGCCATAAGGGCAAGCGTCTATACAAGCTTGCATGGCGCGGCGTTGAAGTCGAGCGTGAACCGAAGAAAGTGAATATCAAGCATCTCGTGATAGAGAAAATAGATATGCCGAATATATTTTTTCGCATGGAATGTTCTAAGGGTACATATGTGCGCCAGATATGTGATGATATCGGCGAGAAACTCGGTTGCGGCGGCCACGCGTCATCTGTGAGACGAATCCGTTCCGGCATATTCAAGATAGAGGATGCGCGGACCATGAGCGAAGTTAAGGCCATGGATGCCGAATCACTCAAGAGGACAGTTATAACACCAAAAAATTTATGATAATAATCAGAGGTTTAAACAAGATAAAGCGGCCGATTAAGAAAGCCATAGTTGCGATAGGCATCTTCGATGGAGTCCACATAGGCCACCGGAGAATAATAGAAGAGTTGCTGCGAAGGTCTCGCAAGATCGGCGGCAAAGCAACTGTCTTAACCTTTGACCCACACCCGCTAAAAGTTATACATCCCAAAGTGCCGCCCCCCAGACTCATATCGCTTGAGCATAGGTTGAGGTTGATCAAGGAGATAGGAGCCGATATCGCCATAGTTGCTAATTTTACCGAAGCCCTATCCCGCTATTCGCCCGACGGTTTTATTAAGAGAATTCTCGTTGGACGCATAGGCGCTAAGGCTGTTATCGTTGGCAATGGTTTTTCATTTGGCAGGGGCAGGTCAGGGGATACATCTTATTTAAAGAAGATATGCCGCAAGTTTGGATTTGATCTTGCAGTTATTCAGCCGGTCACATTAAGGGGTAAAGTAGTCAGCAGTACCCGCATAAGATCGCTTATCTTAAAGGGAAAACTCCATCAAGCAGCGGCTATGTTGGGCCGTCCGGTCTCAATCCTTGGCACTGTAACGACCGGCTCAGGGTTAGCCGGCAGGGTATTGGGGTACCCCACCGCGAATATTGACCCGCACCATGAAGCCCTGCCGCCAAGCGGAGTCTATGTTGTAAGGACCAGGATAGGGCGCAGGTGGTATGGCGGGATACTGAATATAGGGTTTAGGCCTACATTCACAAAGGGCAAGGTGGTCGATCCACGCATAGAGGTGCACCTCTTTGGGTTCCGTAAGCACATATATGGAAAAGACTTAGAGATAAGTTTCAAGAGGCGAATAAGGTCTGAGCGCGCCTTTAGCAGTGAGAAGGGGCTTATTCAGCAGATAAGGAAGGATGAGGTTAAGGCCAAGAAGATACTTGCCTTATAGCTTATAGCAATATTATATCTTAATACTTTACAATACCCTAATATTATGGTAATATACATTTCCTTAAAGCAGTGCTGTATTGGTTGTTAGGGCAGTCAATGAGAGAAGGCATCAATTAACAGGTAGGTAATAAGGTAGTAAAATAACGATCGGAAAGGAGAAAGCAGCTTTGTCTATCACGAAGGATAAGAAGGCGGAATTAATAACAGGTTTTAAGCACCACGCAAAGGATACCGGCTCACCGGCTGTCCAGATAGCGCTTTGCACAGAGAGGATAAACAGTTTAACGGGGCACTTCAAAAAGCACAAGAAGGACCATCATTCACGGATGGGTCTCTTGCGCCTGGTAAGCCAGCGCCGTAGGTTATTAGACTATCTGAAGAGAAAGAACGCCGATGAATATAAGGCCCTTCTGAGTAAGTTGGATCTGCGCAAGTAAGGCGTTCATAGATATATTCACACGAAAACTAAAATTAAGGAAAAAACATGTCAGATAAGAATAAGATAGTTGCCAAGTTAGGCGATAAAGAATTGATCATAGAGACGGGTAAGATGGCCAAGCAGGCCGATGCGGCGATAACGGTCCAGCTCGGCGGCACCGTGGTATTGGTAACGGCCGTTCCATCAAAAAAGCCAAGGGAAGGGATGGATTTCTTTCCACTCTTTGTAGAATACCAGGAGAAGACCTATGCTGCCGGGAAGATACCGGGAGGGTTCTTCAAGCGTGAGGGTAGGCCGTCGGAGAAGGAGATATTGACCTCGCGACTGATAGACCGTCCCATAAGGCCGCTCTTTCCCGATGGGATGCGCAACGAAGTCCAGGTGATGGCGCTGGTCCTCTCATACGACGGAGAGAACGATTCTGATGTACTTGCCATGATAGGCGCATCTTGCGCGCTCACCATATCGAGTATTCCATTTGACGGGCCTGTCGGTTCTGTCAGGGTGGGAAAGGTAGCAGATAGGTTTATCTTAAATCCCACATTCCAGGAGCTTGAGCTCAGCGAGCTCGATCTGATAATGGCCGTAACGAAGAATGGCATAGTTATGCTCGAGTCAGGATCGAAGGAGATCTCAGAAGAGGAGATAACGAAGGCGATAGATTTTGGATATGAATATGCCGTTCAGATACTCGATATACAGAAGAAGCTGGCCTCAAGCCACGGCAAAGAGAAATTCACCCCGGTGATAAAAGGAGTAGATAAAGATCTTTATGATAAAGTGAAGAAGGCATCGATCGATCAGTTAAAAAAGAATGTTGCCGCACCCCTTAAAGAGCAGCGCGAAGAAGCCCTTGAGCTATTAACCAAAGAGCTGATAGAGAAGTTTGTCTCTGAGGAAGCCTCCATTGCCGATTCGGATGTTAAGAGGGCCCTCCATAAGGTGGAAAAGGAGGTAATACGCGGATATATAGTTGAGAGTGAAAAACGGACGGATGGACGCAAACGTACCGAGATAAGAGAAATCACCTGCGAAGCAGGCCTACTCCCACGGACGCATGGATCAGGCCTCTTTACAAGAGGCCAGACGCAATCCCTCTCGACCACGACACTTGGCACAAGCGTCGATGAGAGGATGATAGACGCGCTCGAAGGAAAGACCTACAAGAGTTTCATGCTCCACTATAACTTCCCACCATTTAGTGTCGGCGAAGTAAAGCCGGTAAGAGGCCCCGGAAGGCGCGAAATAGGCCACGGCGCATTGGCAGAGAGGGCTCTTGCAGCGGTCCTGCCGCCTAAGGAGAAGTTCCCCTATACCATACGCATGGTCTCTGAAATACTCGAATCGAACGGTTCATCGAGCATGGCCACAGTCTGCGGCGGTACCCTCGCATTGATGGATGCGGGTGTTCCCATAAGTGCGCCTGTGAGCGGCATAGCGATGGGCCTTGTCAAAGAAGGCACGAAAGAGATAATTCTTACAGATATAGCAGGCGCTGAGGACCATTTCGGCGATATGGATTTTAAGGTTGCAGGTACGAAGGCCGGTATCACCGCTGTACAGATGGATCTCAAGATAGACGGTATCTCAAAGGATCTTGTTAAGAAGGTATTGAGCCAGGCAAAGGATGCGCGTATGGTTATACTCGATAAGATAATTGCGTGCATACCCGAACCAAGAGCAGAGCTCTCCGCCTATGCACCTCGGATCACACTCCTTAAGATACCACTTGATAAGATAGGTGAAGTCATCGGCCCGGGAGGTAAGATGATACGGAAGATTATCAGCGAGACAGGGGCTACCATTGATATAGAAGATGATGGTACTGTCATGATTGCCTCTGTTGGCAAAGAGGGATCGGACAAGGCTATTGCCATGGTGAATGGAATGATAAAGGAGGCCGAGGTCGGCAAGATATACAAGGGCAGGGTTACCAAAGTCATGAATTTCGGCGCATTTGTCGAGATATTACCCGGCAAGGAAGGGTTGGTCCACGTCTCTGAACTTGCAGCCGATTTTGTAAAGAATGTAGATGATGTTGTTAAGGTTGGTGACGAGCTTGAGGTGAAGCTTGTTGAGATAGATTCACAGGGTCGCCGTAACTTGAGTAGAAGGGCTGTACTCCTGCCGGATGCACCACCACGCGCGCCCAAGAGAGATTTCGGCGGCGATAAGGGGCGAGGAGGCGGCAGGCCCTCTCGCGGGCCCCGCAGGTAAGAGATCTAAGTGAATACAATAGATATAAAAGTCAAGCGCAAGAGTGGGTGTGAGGATCTGTCGTTACCCCGGTATGCTACAGATGGATCGAGCGGGATGGATCTTTATGCCGATGTCGAGGGTGAAGTAGTCCTTGAGACAGGAAGCATACAGCTTATATCGACAGGCCTTTATATAGCCGTACCCCGAGGGTACGAAGCCGAGATACGACCCCGTAGCGGCCTGGCACTGAAACACGGCATAAGCCTGGTCAATTCTCCCGGGACGATAGATTCTGATTACAGAGGGCTCTTGAGTATCATATTGATAAATCATGGAAAAGATCCGTTTGTGGTGAAGCGCGGAGAGCGCATAGCCCAGATGGTCATAAAAGAGGTGACCAGGGCCAGATGGGAAGAGGTGGGTGAGTTGGAGGAGACGGTCCGTTCCTCAGGCGGTTTTGGCCACAGCGGCATATGAGCACGCTTATTAGATGAATATAATCCACGCTCTTATATCGGGTATAGTGCAGGGGGCAACAGAATTTCTGCCGGTATCGAGTTCCGGCCACCTGGTTATGCTCCATCATTTTTTCGGTTATCGTGAGCCACAGATTTTTTTTGATATACTCCTGCATGTAGGAACACTTGTTGCTGTATTGATATTTTTCCGCAAGGATATCATAGCCCTATTTAGCAGTGAGAGGCGATCACTACTATTTATTGTCATAGCTTCTGTACCTACTGCGATTATAGGATTTTTGTTCAGCGATTGGTTCGAGGGATTATTCACCCAGGTCCGCGTAGTGGGTTTCATGTTGCTCGTAACAGGTTTTTGGCTTTTACTTGGGAGCAGACGCCTCCGAACTCCGAACCCCGAGCCCCGAGCTTCGCAATGGAACATTAAGAAGGTGCTTCTGGTAGGAATATCCCAGGCAGCTGCTATAATACCGGGCATCTCACGCAGCGGATCGACAATATCGACAGGGTTACTTTTAGGAATCAAGCCGGAGGAGGCATTCAAATTTTCATTCCTATTATCCGCGCCGGCTATCCTGGGCGCACTTATCTTTAAGATCAAGGATGTTGGGGGTCTCAGTCTTATCCCCGCAGACATTATTATATATCTGATCGGCATGGCAGCAGCTTGTATTACCGGTATTCTGGCGCTTAAGATATTGCGGGAAACGCTCAAGCGCGCACGACTGCATCTCTTCTCCATATGGTGTTTTGTCATTGGTCTAATAGCAATTTTAGCGGGGTGATGTAATGGAGGAAACTCATAAACGTAAGATCTGGGCGATAGTCTTCATCGCCTTAAGCGTATTTGTCTTCTTAAGTCTCATTTCATACAATCCCGCGGATCTATCGATCAATGCCTACCCAAATAATATCAGGCCTGAAAATCTCATCGGAACGATCGGCGCATGGTCCTCTGACATACTCTTTAAGGGTGTCGGCCGTGCCGCATATCTCATTCCGTTATTAACGTTCTTGTGGGCGATCAGTCGTTTGACGAGTGGCAATATCCAGAAATTATACGTCAAGGTCGTGGGGGTAGCACTCCTCTTTGCAGCAGCATCTTCACTTCTTTATATAAATACCGGAGGGTCCCCGGATGCAAAATTCGCAAGCGGTGGATTTATCGGATATATTTCATCGAGATTCCTGCTCGGGTATTTCAATAATGTTGGTACCCATGTGATATTGATAACCGTCTTGTCTCTATCACTCCTTCTTGCCACAGAATTTCTGGTATGGGATTTCTTCACACTTTTGCTTAAGGTCTTTAAGGGAAAGATCCGCCTGCCAAGGCTGAGGATTCCAAAGCCCACCCTGAATATATCAAGGCGCAGGACCGCTACGGCGCAACGAGGCGCCTCCTTAAAGGTTAGACGAGAGGCGGAACAACCGGATTTTATTATAAACCAGAAAGAGGTTCGATCGGAACCTGAAGTAAAGATTAATATCCCGAAGATAAGCAAAAGGGTCGAGAAGCCGAAGACAGGGCGTACGGCAGCCGTATCGAAGGTGAAGAAGGAACCAAGATCGATGGATGACTATAAGCTGCCGACAATTGATCTTCTCGATTCACCGCCGCCTTTTGAAGAGAGGAAGATAGAAGACAATTTAAAGATCAATTCACGCATACTCGAAGAGACCCTTATGGACTTTGGTATCGAGGTGCGCGTCGTCAGGGTTAATAGGGGCCCTGTCATAACACGCTATGAGCTTGAACCCGCCCCGGGTGTCAAGGTAAACCGAATCTCATCATTGAGCGATGATATATCGCTTGCCATGAAGGCCCAGAGCGTGAGGATAGTAGCACCCTTACCTGGCAAGGGTACCGTAGGTGTTGAGATACCAAACAGCACAAGCGTATTCGTCTATATCAGAGAGATTCTGGAGACGAATGATTATAAGTCAGAAACGTCTAAGCTGAAGATCATAATAGGTAAGGAGATCTCGGGCGCACCCATAATAGCTGATTTAGGGGATATGCCGCACCTTTTGATAGCCGGCGCTACCGGATCAGGGAAGACGGTCTGTGTAAATGCGCTCATCACGTCTATGCTCTTTACTGCAAGGCCTGATGAGGTGAAGTTCCTTATGGTCGATCCAAAGATGGTAGAGTTGGCGCTATTCAATGGGCTGCCGCACCTGCTATGCCCCGTAGTTACCGAAGCAAAGAAAGTCTCAGCTGCCCTCGATTGGGTAGTTAACGAAATGGAGAGACGCTACAAGGCATTGGCAGCGGTTGCAGCACGCAATATAGATTCATATAACGAAAAGATAAAGGCAAAAGATCTCAAGACCATTATGGTAGGGGAGGAAGAACAGCTTGCCGAGAAGATGCCTTATATAGTAGTGATCATAGATGAGCTTGCCGATCTGATGGTGGTTGCACAGCAGGAGATAGAGAATGCCATAACACGGCTTGCGCAATTGTCGAGAGCGGTAGGGATACACCTTGTCCTGGCCACGCAGCGCCCATCGGTCGACGTAATAACAGGTGTAATTAAAGCCAACTTCCCTTCGCGCATATCATTTAAAGTTGCCTCGAAGGTAGATTCGCGCACAGTGCTCGACATGAACGGCGCGGATAAATTATTGGGTAAGGGTGACCTCTTATTTATGGAGCCGGGTAATTCAAAACCGATCCGCGCGCAGGGCGCTTTGATATCCGATAAAGAGCTTGAGCGTGTCGTGGAGTTTATAAAGGCGCAACAGAGTTCAGATTACAATGAAGAGATACTCCAGTCCCAGACCAAGAAAGGCGCATTTAAACAATTCGAAAAGGATGAAGTCTATGAAGAGGCAGTCCGTGTAATATTGCAGACAAAGCAGGCCTCTGTTTCGATGCTTCAGAGGAGGCTGGGGTTAGGCTATACACGCGCGGCAAGGATTATAGACATGATGGAGGATGAGGGCATAGTCGGACCGTATCAAGGATCAAAACCGAGAGACATCCTTATCGATACGGAAAATATAGATAATGATAACGTTGGGGTGACGGAAGAGACGAATCAGGTATAATCTCAAGGGCGATCACGAAAATCAGTTTTAAGGAGAAGCTGTTATGGAGAATATCGGTGAGAGGCTGAGGAAGGCCAGGAAGGGCAAGGGATTATCTATCGAAGAGGTGCAGCGGACAACGCATATCCATCACCACGTACTGGAGACCCTGGAATCGAACAAGATGGATGCGGAGATGAGCCCGGTATATGCAAAGAGTTTTTTAAAAAGATACAGTGAATTTTTGGGGTTAGACACAGAGAAACTCCTTAAGGATTACGAAAAGAAAGGCCCTAAACAGAGCGAGCCGGTCATAGTCATAAAGAAAGAAGAAAGAATAGATTGGGCGCTTAAACTAAAACAGTTTAGGGTGCCTATTGCGGCAGCGGCGGTGGTGCTATTTCTGGTTCTTGTTATAAGCGGATCTGTTGTTGGCGTAAAAAAGATAGCAACCATTACCAGGGAGAGAAGGGCGAAGGCCATAGCGCTAAAGATTGACAAAGAGAGTAAAGAGAAGCTCATCATCTCTAAGAAGAAGGCCGAACCGGTAAAGACAGAAGCACCCGTGACTAAAACGAGGATGGCAAAGGTTGCCCCGGTCGTGGCTCCGGAAATCTCCATACCAAAGAACGATCCCTTGACGCTGATAGTCAAGACATTCGATGATGTTTGGCTGCAGGTGAAGTCGGATGATAAGATCATATTTCGTAATGTCCTGCCCAAGGGTAGTGTAGAGGCCTGGAAGGCGAATGATGAGATAACCCTGTGGACAGGTAAGGCCGACAAGATGGAGCTCGTACTAAACGGCACATCACTAGGTTCGCCGGGGAAGGGTGTTGTAAAGAATATAGTAATTACCCGAAAAGGGATGAAGATAAAAGAATAGCCATTTCAAGAGGAGGAGGACGTGATTTCAGCATCAGATGATCTGCTGAATACTGCGTCCTCGTTTTATAATGACCAAGATAGGTATTATAAGCTTAGGTTGTCCGAGGAATCAGGTTGATACAGAAGTTATGATGGGACTTCTTCGTAACGATGGATTCTCTGTATCTGAAGGTGTCGAAGGTTGTGATATTGCGCTCATCAATACATGCTCATTCATAAAGGATGCGAAGGAAGAGTCTATTGAAATCATCCTCGAGGCAGAGGAGCTCAAAAAAAGAGGAGATCTCAAAGCTATAGTGGTAGCCGGCTGTCTGCCCCAGCGCTACAGAAGCGAGTTGAATGGAACGCTAAAGGCGGTGGATGGTTTCCTGGGTGTGGGGGATGTCGAAAAGATACCCGAGCTGATAAAGAAGATCCTCAAAGGCAAGCGCGCCAAGATCATATCGCGGACCCCCGAATACCTTTATAGCGATACCTCACCACGCATTAGCCTTACACCACCACATTATATCTATGTAAAACTTTCAGAAGGGTGCAGCAACAACTGCTCTTATTGCGTAATCCCCAAATTGCGGGGTAAACTGCGTTCAAGGCCCATAGATTCGGTCGTCAGGGAAGTCGAGATGGCTGCTGAATCTCGGAAGCTGTCCGAAATAAATCTTATCGGGCAGGACATAACAAATTATGGAGTTGACAGGTCTGGTAATCCTGAACTTACGACTCTGCTGAAACGTCTTGTAAAACTTAAAAGCACACCCTGGATACGCCTCTTATACACACACCCCGCACACTATGAAGACGGCCTGATAGATCTCGTGGCCAATGAAGAGGTTATTTGCAAATATCTCGATATACCCTTTCAGCACATAAGCGATACAGTCCTCAAGCGCATGAAGCGCAAGGTAGCAAGAAAAGATATCGAGGTGCTTATTAAGAAAGTTCGCAAGGCCATTCCCGAACTTTCAATAAGGACGACATTTATTGTGGGATTTCCCGGTGAGACGGACAAAGAATTCGAAGAGTTGCGTAATTTCGTCAGCGATATGAAGTTTGAGAGGATGGGAATATTTACCTATTCGCGCGAAGAAGGGAGCCCGGCATATAAATTTCCAAAACAGGTCAGCGAAAAGGTAAAAAAGGAACGATTCGATGAGCTGATGCGGCTTCAGCAGGATATATCAGTAGAAAATAATAACCAATTTCTAGGGAAGACGATAGAGGTTCTAATAGACGAGAAGAGAGAAAAGAATAGTCCATTTATTCTCGGAAGAACCCAGGCCGATGCGCCCGAGGTAGACGGAACGGTCTACGTAAATAGCAAGAAACAGCTAAGGTCCGGCGATTTCGTACCGGTCAAAATAACCGATACGCTCGAATATGACCTTGTAGGTGAATTATATGAACCTGGCAAATAAACTTACCGTATCACGCATCGTTTTGACGTTCATCTTCATGTTCTTTTTATTCATGGAGGGCGTTACCTTTAAATTCTTAGCTCTCGGCATATTTATCGCTGCCTGTATTACCGATCTTTATGACGGCCGCATAGCCAGGAAGCGCAATATGGTGACCAGCTTCGGCAAGCTTATGGATCCGATAGCAGATAAAGTTTTGACGCTGGGTGCATTTTTGGCCTTTGTCGAATTGGGCCTTGTGCCGGCATGGATGGTGGTATTGATAATCTTAAGGGAGCTGATAATAACATGCGTGAGGTTTCACGTCCTGACAAAAGGCGAAGTGCTGGTTGCCCGCAAATCAGGCAAACACAAGACGGTCTCTCAGATGGTCTCCATCTTTGCAATACTTATCTTTATGATAATTCGTGAGATAGGTGTCGTATGGATGGGTTTTTGGACTGACGCAATCGACCATTGGTCCAGATGGTCTATCTTCTTTTTGATGTTAGTGACGGTAATATTTACTTTAATAAGCGGCATATCATTCTTAGTACGTAATAGAAAGGTGTTAATATGAAAAGAGCCGCAACATTAATAGCCAGCTTCTTTTATCTTGGAAAATTCCCCTTTGCGCAGGGTACAGTGGGCAGCCTGGGAGGGGTGGCATTATATCTCTTATTTTGGAAAGACCCTGCTCTTTATACAATTGTGATGATTGCATCAATAATTCTTGGGGTATGGAGTGCGGGCGTAGTTGAAAGATCCGTAGGCATAAAGGACCCAAGTATCGTGGTTATAGACGAAGTAGCCGGGTTTTTGGTGGCATTCTTTATGATCCCATATAAGCTTTCTTATCTTCTAATAGGGTTTATAATATTCAGGCTATTTGACATAATAAAACCACCCCCGGCCAAGGCTGCGGAGGGTTTAAGGGAGGGGTGGGGGATCATGACAGATGACCTTATAGCCGGATTATATACTCAAATCATATTAAGAATTATAACTCGTTTTATCTAAACAAGTTATATCTATTAAATACCATCTGTTAAGTCATAAAAAAGATACATTTACCCCTTTGACAAATTGCCTATTATAGGGTATACTTAAAGGGTTAAATAAGTTATAAGTGATATAGGGAATGAAAGTACCAGATAACGGCGAACCCATCGTGAGGTGGGGGCGCAAAGCCACGGATCTGGAAAAAGGGTGAAGGACCACCCACGCACCCATTTTATAGATAGCCGAGCTGCCTGAAAAAATGCAGCTCGGTCTTCTTTTGTGCCCTTTTTTAAGGAGTTTTTAAATGTACAACCCGGTTTTTAAACTAAAATTTGAGAACAAAATTTTTTTCGCTAATTATTTAAGGGTTATTATATGTTAATATGGCAGTCTAAACAATATAGGCCCTATTTAAAGACCATTAGCCTCATTATGGCTATGGTCTTTTTTATTACGACATTAGATTTGGCATGGGCGAGGGAGGCATTTGGTGCCCCGACTTCCGTGGCGGTTGACGACGGCGCCAGCCTCCCTCCCAGCCAAATTAGTATCGATGATGTAACAATTCCCCAAGAGTACGGCCAGATCACAGAGACCTATAAGGGTGACGATCGCCTCGTCATCCATATCCAGGATCTGCATACACACACCGAGGCCCAGGATCTGACAACGAAGATAATTGCCCACTTAAAAGAGAATTACAAGATAGATACGATATTCCACGAGGGAGCAGAAGGCCTCTGCGACACGCTTAAATATGCCAATATGGGGCCCAGGGAGAAGGTTGAGCGGGCCACAAGGTTCTTCATGGAAGATGGCCATCTCGTAGGGGCAGAATATGCGGCGATAACGGATACGGATTTAAAGCTTTACGGTGTTGAGGATGGAGAGATATACCTGGACAACCTGAGGGTTTACCAGGAGTCAGAGACGCCCATGTATAATGCGCGTCTTAAGAAGTTAAAAGAAGTACTGCCGCTATTGGAGGAAAAACTCTCACCCAAGATAAAAGAGCTCGGAGATAGATATGCCCTCTACGAAGAAGGCGGCATCAACTTAGACGAACACCTGCTCTATCTAAAGGGTAAGGCAGAGGAGCTGACCCTCGACCTATCACGGTATTCCAATATCACCACACTCATTGAAATAGTGCGTCTTGAGGGGAGAATAGACTTTAATGAAACCCAGCAGGACTTAAATGCCTTCGTGGGATACCTATCCCAAAAGCTCGATGCAACCCAGAAGGGCCAATTCTTAAGAAAGACGACGCTCTTCAATTCCTACCAGATAACAGAATCTGAATACTACGGCTACCTCGCAGAGATGATGGTTCAATATAGGCTGGAGAGCGCATATCCGAACCTCTCCAATTATTTCAAATACAATGCTCTAAATACAGATCTGAACCAAGAGAGGCTTCTTGACGAACTTGACAATCTCTACCAACAGACAAAAGAAAATCTCTACCAGACGGATAGCGACAGAAGATTAGACATGGCCTGCAGGTATATAAGACTGGTCATTAAGTTATTCCAGATTAATCTGACAAGAAAAGAGCTTAAGATTTACGAAAAACTCAAAGGAACAAACATATCACACCTGGTATATGAATTCCTGCCTGATCAGGAGATTGACCAGGTTTACTTAGATGAGGTTTGCCGACACCAGGAGCTCTTCTATGAATATGCCTTAAAGAGGGACGAATCCCTGACCCTAAACAGCATAAGACGCATGGAAGCCGAAGATTTGGACAAGGCAATACTCATTGCGGGAGGTTTTCACACAAGCGGCATTACTGAGCTCCTTAAAGCACGCAATTACTCCTACATCGTCATATCACCCAGTATCACTACGGTTTTTAATGAAGCAAGATACAAATCCCTCCTCAAAGACAGGGATGCCCAATTGGACAAACTTATCAACCAGGAAGCCCTAATACTCGCACTCCTCACAGGCGGTTTAGCGCCAGCTACAAGTGTAGCAAAACTCGATCAAGCATATAGCGCGCGACTCAACCCGCCGGCTATAGCTGCAGAAGAGCCACAGGTTGGAGGAGTTAAAGATGATAAAGAGAAGGAAGAGCTGCCAAAGCAAGAAGAGCCTCGTAAAGGATCCAAACTCCCTGCATTCTTTGTTGCAGCGCAGGGTAACTTCATTTCTCAGATTGCACCATTCATGCAAGAGCACATAGGCGCTCTTATCGTAATAAATATTTTAGTGCTGGGGGTACTCGGCATATATATTGCACGTAATTGGACGAAGATGCGTCTCTATATCTCAGAGCGGATAGCCGGCATAATGTCCTCCAGGATGATGTCAGCTATAGTGCCACATAAGGCGGGTGCCAAATTAGTAAACTATCAACAGCTCAAAAAGGGTGATAAAGCTTACAGTAAGCTCTTGCAGCAGAAACCCGCATATGAACTTACTGCCGATGAGGATGGCAGTATCTGGTATTACTATACTGGTGGCAGCACAAACAAACATTTCCCACTCGTTGTGGCAGAAGACACAGTGTGGATAGGCAAGCCATTAAGGAAAGAACGGCCTACCCAATTTAGCATTGAATATGCAGGTAGTGCGCTCTTTAGAAACTTCTATAAGATGTTGGATGAAGATGATCCCCGGATGTTCCATAGTCCTGAGGTGCTCAGAGGAACCGTCGGTGATGGGGATTATGCATTCGTCCGCTATATCGCCAATAGCCACCTTATAGAAGATCACCGCAGTATGACGGACGAAGAACGCCAGGGTGTTATACCTATGTGTATTACAGAAGGGATATTCGATTTTAATAGGGGCAATTGTTTGCGCGACACAGAAGGCTCACTCTGGTTTATAGACCACTTCCGTGGCGACTTCATGACTTTTTATGCAATAGGACAGGCGCTCATAGCGGCCGGGTTTATCGATCCCACTCGCGGGAAGGAGCAGTTTGCGGAAGGATTGGCGCAAGCCAGGAGACTTATAGAGAACAAAAAGGTATATAGAGATAAATTAATCACGACCTTTAGAGAAAGCGGCCTCGATAAGGCCGAAGCTGAGTGGTTTGCCGAAGACTGGATTGGGAACACCGAAACGCTTGAAGAAGTATTGGATGAACTCTTTGCTAGCTTTGTGCCTGTGTCGGATAGCCTCAGAACAGCAGAAGATTTGCGGCAGCACATATTGGATAATAGAGAAGGTTATTACGAGAGCGAAGAAGATAGGGCGCTAAGGATAGAAGATGTTACCCCAGAACTTATCACAGAGATGCTAGAGGTGCCCATAGAAGAATTTGATAATCTTCCTCCCAGTGAAAAGGTCGCATGCTTAAGACATCTTGTCGATGTTATACGTGTAATTTGTAGCCCCATGGCGATATATTCAGCAACACAAACACAAATATATAATGTTAGTGCTGAGTGTGCGGTAATAGAAATATGTTGTGAAGGTGATAGAAAGATATTCCAGACACGCTATATCTATAGGGAGATGGCGAAGGTTGTCGAAAAACTGGAGGGTGAAGCAAAAGAGACAGTGCGTCTCGTAGACCTCCTCAAGGCCAAAAGGGCACCCGAGAGAAAGGATCCTCCAAAACCTGGCACCCGGATGCCTGTGATGTTTGTGGGAATGGGGGCAGCTGTATCATGGGTTGCCATTGCCGCAATAGTTATTTTTGGCGGCATCAAGTTGTTCAGAATGCTGAACTCCGGACAGAGCAGAGACCTCAGAAAGATCCTCGATGACCTCGGATATCCGAGAGGATCTCAACTTGCCATAAATAGGGAATTCGAGCGCCTATTTGCAGAGATAGACTTTAGCGGATTGCAGCGCGAGGCGGCTTCTGTGAGGGGTTCGGGCGACATCGAAGAGCTGCGTTCATTCCTTAGCCGATTAGAAACGTCGCTTAGGGGACGAGGATATATGACCAGCGATCCCAAAAAGGCACGCCCACTCATCAAGCTGTTTACCACCGGCCTCGACAGTACCGCGCCGCTTACAAGTGAACTTGTGCGCTGCGCCGCGGTATCGCAGATGGCACTCGTCTTATTGAAGCTGCTGAAGTTTGATGCATACGGCGCCCGCGCCCGCGACCACGCCTTCGATATAATAGAATTGGCCCACGATAATTTTATGATTGTCGATTTCAGTTTAGGCATAATGAAGGTGGTAAACGCCGATCGTTACACTGAAGAAGGTGCGTATTCTGTATTAGGAGAGGAACATAGAGTTTCCCCGGAAAGATTACACGCCCTCAGAACAGAATTTGAGCAGGATAGGCTTGTTTTAGACGATGCGCGTAGACAGATCACAGATGACGAGCTTATGCACACAGCCTATTTTGCTATAAAGAAGTTCGGCGATTGCGGCCTTACACCGGTTTTATATGCATTAATAGGTTTCATGCATTATAACAGTGGCGATGTAGAGCGAGCGATCGAGAGATACGAGATGTCGACAGAACTCGACCCCGATGATTCTGAATCACGCTACAACCTCGGTACGATATATAGCAGCCAAGGTGATTATCAGAAGGCGATCGAAGAGCTTAAAATAGCCGTGGGCCTTAATCCCCATAACACAAAGGCCCATTTTAATCTTGGCAATGTCTATCGGGATTCAGGTGATTATCAGAATGCCATCACTGCCTACAAAGAATCGATCAGGAAAAACCCCGAAGATGTGGATAGTTACGTAGGTATAAGTGCTGTATATGTACAGGCAGGCCATTACCCAGAGGCGATTGAGGCCTGCCAGAAAGCCATCCGCAAGGATCCGCGTAACATAGGTGCCCGCCAAAACCTTGGAGGCATCTATGGTATGTCCGGTAATCACGAAAGGGCATGTGTTGAATATGAAACGGCCCTGCGATATGCGCCGGAAAACACGGAACTTCACTACAATTATAGCATGGCCCTTGCCATGGCGGGCGATCTCGAGGGGGCAATTGCACCTGCCCAGAAGGCGGTTCAGCTAGACCCAGGAAATGGTAGTTATCTATACCACCGCGGTGTCATATATGACCGCATGGGTTCCCAAATGCGTCCTAAAGCGATAGAGAGTTTCGCAATGGCAGCGAGGGTGGATAGGAGCGTTTTAGGAAGGCTGCAATCCGAGGACCAGCAGTTGGCAAGTGAAGTGATAGCCTATTTACGTCGCCGTCCCGGTTCATCTACCCAGATGCCGGCTATGTTTATCGGCATGGGGTCGATAGGTATCCTGTCGGTCTTTGTGGCTGCAATATTTATTATCGGACGCTCTCTTGTTGTGCGTAGGCGAGATGCATTAGAGCCAGCCCTAATCAGCAAAGATATATTTGGTACTTTAGCCATTATTGGAGCAGCGATTATGCTCACAATCTTTACAGGCATGCCTCAATTTTCCTGGATGTCGGGATCGATCGCCACTGCAGGTAGCTCGGTCGAAGAAGATAGACAGCTAAGGATTACTCCACTCGATCTTGCCGTGCAAGCTGAGGATAGACAGATATACTACCTCCCGGGACAATACGGAGAAAAGGTGGGAGTTACGGATAACGTGCGAGATAAGTTGGCGCGTATGGCCAGCGCAGAAGAAGTTACAATGTCGAAGGATATAGCGGATTGGGTAAGTGTGACCACTGAAAGATGGCCCGTCGATAGCAGATACTCGATTTTGGATGAGGCATCAAAGCTGAGACGGTATGGCAGTAATACAGTTGCAGCATTAATGGCGGCTGCGATAACTAAGATGCGCGGGAGAGATGCCATTAGAATTGTATCGAGCCACCCGGTCATCGAAGGCGTCGGTATCGACGTAGTATTTGACCCTGAAAGCGGGAAGGTCTTAAAGGGTGCACATAGATTGGCTATCGTCAAAGGTGGTGATCAGGTTGAGATAAAAGAGCAATCAATAGAGGCGGGCGATATCAAGATAAACGGTATTGGCCAAAGTAGAACGAAAGTTGAAATCGACTTCCCAGGCGCAGGTGTCACTTACGAAGCGACCGTAGAGACTCAAGGCGTACCTATGCTTATAAGTGCCGCCAATCATCGCGATCTCAATTTTGAGAGGATCGCTTTTATGGGTGTAAGCGCTGCGCCACAGGAGCGCCGCATAATTACCGAGATGGATCTTATCGAAGACAACAGGATCTTATTTATAAACGATTATAGCGCGATGGGAGACGACCTGGGTCGTTTCACCTCTCTCTTTGGACTGGCGTTCGTCAAGGAAGGCGGTAAGGTCTGCCTAAAATCGGTAAATAATCAGATAGTTCTTGAGGCGACCTATCCCGCTCGTGTGCCTATGCAGCTACCGGTTTACTTTATCTATACAAGATTGGCGGAACTCCTGACGGATGATGAGATCGGGAGACTATTCCCGGCAAGGGAACGCCATGAAATCACAGATAGAGAGATTGTCAGACTTGTAGAGTCAGGTGATGTAGATGAGATAGACGCCTTACGCAAGGGTCACTGGGAGATGTGCGCGCATCCACAGATCTGTAGCTATACGGATGAATATCTATCCAGTTTAGAGGCGAGAGGAGTTAGTAAAGACCACCATGTACACATTCACCCGCGGTCTAGAGCACGCACCCATGGCTGGGAAGATAGGCTGGTATTAGCAGCGGGGATTACAGAGGGAGCCGATAGAGACTTCTTATTATCCGCGTTGGTTAATAACATTGGCGTGCCATCAGATGTCGATTTCGATTCCTGGCATAAGGGGACTAACGAGGAGGGGCTACACGGCCTCTTATATCATAAAACACGTGTTTCATTGGATGACTTCTCACACGAACAGGAAGCGGAAACGCATTTAGCTATATATAGAAAGGCGCCTCAGGAAGTACGCAGCAGAATAGATGGCCTGTATCGCTATATATTTAACGATGAGCTCAGCAGGCGCTTTGTTAAACTCGCTGAAATCAGAAGGGATCGTGGTGCGGAAGCGCTCGGAGTAGGAGAAGAGGTAGCAGTCCAGCTATACCTGTCTAAGTTAAAAGAATTATTCCAAAGGCTTGACGAAATGAAAATGGCAGATGAGAAGATTTCGGATATATCACCCGAGCAGAAGACAGGATCGGTTGCCGCAATGCCGGGTGCATTGAAGCAAACCGTCGTTATGCCTGCAGCGTATATGGCGATGGGCACAGCCTTCTCAACTGTAGCCGTCTTAGCCATTGTGGTATTCTTTGCCTGGAGATGGCTTAGAACTAAAAAGGATTCTAGGGTGCAGGCGGCCACACCGGCGCGCAGAGGAGATCTCTTATCGATCAGACTACCTGCTATATTCGTGACCCTACTTAGCCTTTTGCCGTTCTTCGGTCGGCTTGCTGCTGGTGCTGAAGGTAACGAATTATCATATTTTGACTCGAATACCGGGATCTATTACAGAGTGGTAAGGGTGAGAGAGGGTAAGAT